>DASUXZ010000274.1:0-4583 GCA_036377655.1 Gemmatimonadales bacterium | reverse complement strand
GCACGAGAAGGTGCACGACCGCTTCCTCGCGATGGTGGCGGAGGCCGCCGGCCGGCTCCGCCTGGGCGACGGACGGCAGGGCGGCACCGACGTGGGCCCGCTCATCCACGAGGCCGCGCGGCAGAAGGTCGAGGAGTACATCGGGATCGGGCGGGGCGAAGGCGCCGAGCTCGTGGTCGGCGGCGACCGGCCCTCCGACGAGCAGCTCGGGGGCGGCTTCTTCTACCGGCCCACCGTCTTCAGCAACGTGCGGCCGGGCTCGCGCCTCGAGCAGGAGGAGATCTTCGGGCCGGTGCTGAGCGTGGTGAAGGTGGCCTCGTTCGAGGAGGCGGTGAAGGTCAACAACGGCGTGCGCTACGGACTCTCGAGCTCGATCTACACGCGAAGCGCCGATCGCGCCTTCCTCGCGATGCAGGAGCTCGACAACGGGATCACCTACGTGAACGCCCCGACGATCGGCGCGGAGGCGCACCTGCCGTTCGGGGGCGTCAAGGCGACCGGCAACGGCCACCGCGAAGGCGGCTGGGAGGTCTACGAGTTCTATTCGGAGACGAAGGTGTGCTACGTGGACTACTCCGGCCGGCTCCAGCGCGCGCAGATCGACAATTACGACGCATGACGTAGTTGCGCGCCTCCGGATCGGAAGCTAAGGTTCGGCGAGACGTGGTAGCGGCGCACTCGAGCGCGTCGCGTCACTCGTGACGAGGTTGGAAATCGAATGCGTCCTATGCAGGTCACGTCGGGCAGGCGGGGCCCCTCGTTCGACGAGGGGTCCCTCGACCAGTACCTCCGGGAGATCAGCCGCTACCCGCTGATCCCGCAGGAGGAGGAGGTGCGGCTCGCGCAGCTGATCCGCACCGGAGACGAGGAGGCGCTCGACAAGCTCGTGCGGAGCAACCTCCGCTTCGTCGTATCGGTCGCGAAGAAGTACCAGAACCAGGGTGTCTCCCTCGCGGACCTGATCAACGAGGGGAACCTCGGGCTCATCCGCGCGGCCCACAAGTTCGACGAGACGAAGGGGATCAAGTTCATCTCGTATGCCGTCTGGTGGATCCGCCAGGCCATCCTGCAGGCGCTCGCGGAGCAGAGCCGCATCGTACGGGTGCCGCTCAACCGCGCCGGCACGCTGCACCGGATCGGCAAGCGCTCGTCGGCGCTGCTCCAGGAGCTCGGCCGCGAGCCGACGCCGTCGGAGATCGCCGAAGGGATGGACATCTCAATGGAAGAGGTGCAGAAGACCCTCTCCATCTCCCAGAACCACCTGTCGCTGGACGCGCCGCTCACCCCGGGAGAGGACAACAAGCTGCTCGACTATCTCCCCGATACCCAGAACCCGGGTCCGGACTCGGAGACATTCGAGCACGCCCTCACCGAATCCATCGAGGAGGTGCTCTCCACGCTCAAGGAGCGGGAGGCGAAGATCCTCCGGCTCTACTTCGGTCTCGACGGCCCCGAGCCGATGACGCTCGAGGAGATCGGGAGCCTGCTCGGCATCACCCGCGAGCGGGTCCGCCAGATCAAGGAAAAGGCGCTGAGCCGGCTCCGGCACGTGAGCCGCGCCCGGGCGCTGGAGAGCTTCCTCGCGTAGTCCATGGCAGCGAATCCCTCGTTCGACATCTCGACCGGCGCCGATCTCCAGGAAGTCGACAACGCCGTCAACCAGGCGCTCAAGGAGATCGCGCAGCGGTACGACTTCAAGGGCACGCATTGCGCCATCGAGTTCGACCGTGCCAAGGCGGAGATCCGCCTCGCCGCCGATGACGCCTACCGGATGGATGCCCTCGTCGACGTCCTCCAGTCGCGGCTCATCAAGCGGGGCGTCCCCATCAGGAACCTGAAGCTCGGCGACGTCGAGCCTGCCACCGGCCAGTCGGTCCGCCGGACCGCGACGCTGACGCAGGGCATTCCCGGCGACATCGCGAAGCGCATCCAGAAGGCGATCAAGGACGGCGGCTTCAAGAAGGTGCAGTCGAGCATCCAGGGCGACGAGCTCCGCGTCTCGAGCCCGTCGCGGGACGAGCTGCAGGGGGTGATCGCGATGCTCCGCGCCGAGGATTTCGGCATCGAGCTCAAGTTTGGCAACTACCGGAACTGAGCGAGGCGGCGCCACGCCGCATCGCTCGCGTCTCCGGTCGATCCTCCTCGTGGCCCTCGCGGCCGCCTGCGCGTCGCCGCCTCCCCCCGAACCTTCGCCTCCCGTCATTGCACGCCCCGCGCCGCGGCCCGACAGTCTCCCGCGTCGCGAAGCGCCTCCTCCTGCCCGGGCCGCGGATACGGTCTCGGCGCGCGATCCCGAGCCGGCCCCGCCTCCCCCGCGCGAGGAAGCCGCGCCGGACATCCCGGTCCGCATCTCGGGCGTCGCGCCGGAAGTCCGCGTCGGCCTCGCCGTCGGCGCCGACGGGATCGCCGTGGGCGGTTCGGAGGAGCTGCAGGTCGAAGGCGCGGACGGCAACTTCCTTGGCGTGGTGCCCGCCGGGGAGCAGTGGCGGGCGGTTCCCGGAGGCGCGGGCGTCGTGATCCGCGCGCCGCGTGGTGGACGGCTCACCGACCGGCGCCTGACGGTGCGGCCCCGCCGGAGCGGCGAGCACGTGCGGGCGGGTACGCGCGAGTACCGGGGCACTCTGCTGCTCGTGCCCGACCGGTCGGGACTCACGGCGATCAACCTGGTCGGCCTCGAGGAGTACCTCGTAGGCGTGGTCTCGGCGGAGATGGGCTCCCGTCCCCCGGCTGATCGCGAGGCCCTTCGCGCCCAGGCCGTCGTGTCGCGGACGTACGCGCTCCGGAACCGGAACCGCTGGCGGGCCCAGGGCTTCGATTACCACGCGACCGTCGCCGACCAGGTGTACGGCGGCGTGACGGCCGAGAACGAGCTCGCGCGTGAGGCGGTGGACGCCACGCGCGGGGTCGTGGTGACCTTCGCGGGCGCGCCGATCGATGCCTTCTTCTTCTCGACCTGCGGCGGCCGCACCGAGCTCGGGACCGAAGTCTTCCGGGGCGCGGCCCGCTCGTACCTCCGGCCCGTGCCCGACGTCGATCCCGCCGGAACCGCGTACTGCTCGCTCTCGCCGCGGTACCGGTGGACGGAATCGTGGACCGGGAACGAGCTCCGGCGCTCGCTCGCCCGGGGCCTCGCGGAGATCGGGGCCGCCCCGCCGGCCGGCGTGAGCCGGATCCGCGACGTCAGGATCGCCGACCGGACCGCGAGCGGGCGCGTCGGCCGCCTCGTCGTGTCGCTTCCCGGGCACGACATCGCGGTCGAGAGCGCCCGGGTGCGGCAGGCGCTCCGCGCGCCGAACGGCGAGCTGCTCCGCAGCACGCTCTTCACGCTCAGGGTCTCGGCCGGTGGCGCTGAGGTCGCGGGGCTCACCGTCGAGGGCTCGGGCGCCGGTCACGGGGTCGGCTTCTGCCAGTGGGGGGCGATCGGGCGGGCGCGGGCGGGCCAGGATTACCGGGAGATCGTGAGTGCGTATTTTCCGGGGACGCGGCTCGAGCGCTTCTACTAGTCACCGGCCAGGAGGCGACGTGGCGGATCCCCTGAAGGTGGGCATCATCGGGAGCGGGGCCATCGTGCAGGTGGCGCACCTCCCGGTCCTCAGGAAGCAGAAGTCCGTCGAGGTGGTCGCGATCTGCGATACCGACCTGCCGAAGGCGCGCGCCATCGCGGAGCGGTTCGGGGTGAAGGACGCCTACGACGACATCGAGGACCTGCTGGCCCATGCCGAGCTCGACGCCCTCCTCATCTGCACCCCGAATCACCTGCACGAGTCGCACATTCTCGCCGCGCTGTCCGCGGACCTCCACGTGCTCGTGGAGAAGCCACTCGCGGTCACGGCGGCGAGCGCGCAGAAGATCATGCGGACCGCGGAGAAGCGGGAGCGCGCCGTGCTCGTCGGCATGAACCACCGCTACCGTCCGGATGCGCAGATCGTCCGGAGCTTCGTGCAGAGCGGTGAGCTCGGGGCGATCGACAGCGTGCGGGGGAGCTGGCACGTCTTCCGGCCGAGCCGCTCCCAGCTCGGCTGGCGGCAGCGCCGCGAGCTCTCGGGGGGAGGCGCCATGCTCGATCTCGGGCTCACCGTGCTCGACCTCGCCCTCTGGCTCGCCGGCAATCCGAGCCCCGAGCGCGTCACCGCATCGCTCGATGGCGCGCGCGCGGAGCGGACCGTCGAAGAAGCCGGGTCGGTGTTCGTGATCTGCGAGAACGGCACCTCGGTGTTCGTGGACGTCACGTGGCGCCATTTCGGGGCGGGGGAGCGCTTCGGCGTCGGCCTCCGAGGGAGCAGGGGCACCGCGGCGATCAACCCGCTCACCGTGTGGAAGGAGCTCAACGGCGTCGCCGTCGACGTCTCCCCGACGGGGTCGACCGGGCGCGAGAGTCCGTTCAGCGCGTCCTACCGCGCCGAGTGGGCGCATTTCGAGGCGATCGTCCGCGGCGAGGCGAAGGCGCCGGCGCTGCAGGAGCACGTGACGCTGCACCGGCTCCTCGATGCGATCTACCGGTCGGCGAGCGAGGGGAAGTCGGTCACGATGTAGCGGACCGTGCGGGGCCCCGGTGCCGGCCCGACACGCGCGAACGCGAACGG
>DASUXZ010000273.1:0-11783 GCA_036377655.1 Gemmatimonadales bacterium | reverse complement strand
AGCCTCGACAAGTACCCGGACACCGACCTGCTCATCGTCGGCCACACGGACGACGTGGGCGCGGACGGCTACAACCAGACGCTCTCGGAGCGCCGGGCCCGGGCGGCGGCGGACTTCCTCGTGTCGGAGGGCGTGGACCGTTCGCGGCTCCAGACCACGGGGCGCGGGGAGTCCGAGCCGGTCGCGGAGAACACGAGCGAATCCGGTCGCCAGGAGAACCGGCGCGTGGAGATCGCGATCTTCGCGAACGAGAAGCTGCAGGAGCAGGCCCGCGAGCAGGCCGCGAGCCGGAACTGAGGCCGGGCGCCGGGCCCGCCGGTCGACCGAGCGTCAGGCGCTCACGCGCCTGGCGCTCTTCTTCTTCCCCCCGGACGCGACCCAGTCCCCATCGAAGATCTCCGCGACCTGCCGCGCGACGCGGCGGTCGTCGAAGATGATGCCGATCTCCCGCCGGCGCTCGAGCTCCGCGCGGCGGAGACTCTGGCTCCCGACGAAGACGCGGCGCCCGTCCTGCACGATGGCCCGCACGTGCAGGCGGTCCTCGCCGTACTTGCGGACCTGCACCTCGCGCAGGTCCTTCTCGACCTTCCCGATCACGCGCACCTCGATGCCCTTCATCGCCTGCCGCTCGAGGACGCGCTGCATCTGGTTGTCGCTCAGCCGCGAGTCGTAGATGAGGAGCTGCTCCTTCGCGCCTTCGATGAGCCGGAGGAGCGAGGCGCGCGAGTTGAGCGGGCTCACCACGAACCGGTCGCTCCCCGGGGTGTAGACCTTGCGGTCGAAGTCCGCCTGGAAGAGCCGCTTCGCCTCTTCCACGAGCTCGCCGTCGCGGGTCACGACGCCGAGGCTCCGGCTGCGCTCGATGTCCTTGCGGTTGAAGTTGTAGCCGAGGACGTAGAGGGTATGCCCGTCCACGATCATCATCTTCCCGTGGTAGCGAAGGAGGTCCTCGTCGGTGCGGGACACGGTGGCGCCGAGCCCGAGCAGGCGGAGCTCGAGCTTCCGGAGCTGGTCCTCGCCGCTGCCGTTCAGGTGGGCAATGAGCGTCCGCACGACGACCCCCCGCGCGACCGCGTCGGCGAGCGCCTCCTCGACCTCGGGATAGGCGAGCCGGAAGATGTACAGGTCGATCGAGGTGCGCGCGCCATTCACCGCTGCGAGGAGCGGTTCGACGCCGTCGTCCGGCTGCACGAGAAGCTGCATGCGATGGATCACTTTTCCTTCTTGGGGGCTTCCCACTCCACGGTGATGTCCGTGCCGTCCTCCTTGCCGAGCGCCACGATCGCGTTCGCGACGCGATCGGTCCGGCGCCGGACCGGCAGGGCGGCGTCGTAGGCGAGCTCGTCCTGCCCGAAGGTGCGGCTCTCGAACGCGACGCCGAGCTCGCGCAGCACGCGCTCGATGTCCTTCCGCCGGTCGGCGATGTCCTTGGCCAGGATCTTGAGCTCGAACCGCTTCTTCGGATCGGGCTCGATCGACTCGAGGCCCCAGAGCAGCAGGAGGATGAACGCCGTCGAACCGACCGCGATGATGTAGACGCCGACGCCGGTCGCGAGCCCCACCGCGAGCGAGACGAGCATGACGGCGGCGTCCTTCGGGTCGTCGATCTTGGCGCGGTAGCGGACGAGGTTGGCGGCGCCGAGGATGCCGAAGGCCCGCGCGAGGCTCGCCCCGACGACGAGCATGATGACGGAGCCGACGACGGCCAGGATGATCTGCGTCTGGATGACCGCCGCATCGCGGGGCGGCGTCCCCCGGCGCACCGGCCGGAAGGCGAGCGCCGCGCCGAGAATCGCCGCGAGCGGAACGGCGACGAGGGCGTGGCGCCACGGCTCCGGCCGGTCGTCGCGGAGGGGGCTCTCGGGGTTGATGCTGTCGGCCGCCGCCGGCGCCTGCACGGACGCGGCGAGCGGCGCCACCGTGACGGCGAGCAGCGCGACAAGCGCCAGGGCGGCTCCGATCCGCGCCATCCGATTCCGGGTCTGGGTCAGCATCGCCGGGGAAGATATCACATCACCGGCTGGTTCCGGGTGAGATGCGTCACGCGGGCATGCGCCGCGCCCCGTCGCTAGGTTGAGGCGGACCTTCTCGGGACGGGCACGCTGGCGACGCTGCGCATCCCCGGCATGCTCCGGGCGCTCAACCACAGGAACTATCGCCTCTTCATCTCGGGGCAGCTGGTCTCGCTCATCGGCACGTGGATGCAGTCGGTGGCGCAGTCCTGGCTCGTGTACCGCCTCACCGGATCGCCGGTGCTCCTCGGCGCCATCGGTTTTGCCTCCCAGATCCCGGTGTTCCTCCTCGCACCGGTGGGCGGCGTCTTTGCGGACCGGCACGACCGGCGCCGCATCCTCCTCGCCACGCAGTCGGCTTCGATGGTGCTCGCGCTCGCCCTTGCCGGCCTTACGCTCTCCGGCCGCATCGAGGTGTGGCACGTCGCCGTGATCGCCGCGCTCCTCGGCGTGGCGAACGGCTTCGACATCCCGACGCGGCAGGCCTTCGTCACCGAGCTCGTGTCGCGCCAGGACCTCGTCAATGCGATCGCGCTCAACTCGTCGATGTTCAACGGGGCCCGCATCATCGGCCCGGCCATCGCCGGGGTCGTCGTCGCGGCCGTCGGCGAGGGATGGTGCTTCCTCGCGAACGGGATCTCGTACGTGGCCGTGCTCGCGGGGCTCCTCTCGATCCGCCGGGCGGTTCCGGTGCGCCCGGGCACCCGGGGAACGGCGTTCGCCGAGGCCGCGGAAGGGCTCCGCTTCGCCGCCGGAGCGGCGCCGATCCGGGCGCTCCTCCTGCTTCTCGGCCTCGTGAGCCTCACCGGGATGCCGTACGCGGTCCTCATGCCGGTCGTCGCTTCCACCGTGCTCGGCGCGGGCCCCGGCGGGCTCGGCGTGCTCATGGGCGCCTCCGGCGTGGGCGCGCTCGCGGGAGCGCTCACGCTGGCGAGGCGCGGCTCGATCCGGGGGCTCGGGCGCTGGGTGCCCCGCGCCGCAGCCGGGTTCGGAGCGGGGCTCGTCCTCTTCTCGCTCTCGCGGTCGCTCTGGCTGTCGGTCCTCCTGCTCGTCCCGGTCGGCTTCGCGATGATGCTGCAGATGTCGTCCTCGAATACGCTGATCCAGTCCATGGTGCCGGATCGGCTCCGGGGCCGGGTCATGGCCGTCTACTCGATGATGTTCATGGGAATGGCGCCCTTCGGGGCGCTCCTCGCCGGCGTGCTCGCCGAGCGGATGGGCGCGCCGGCGACGATCGCGGCGGGAGGGGTCCTCAGCATCGCCGGCGCGGTCGCCTTCCGCCGGAAGCTCCCGGCGCTCGGGCCCGAGGCCCGCCGGCTCATCGTCGCCCAGGAAGCGGCGGCCGGGGACCCGCCCCAGGAACGGACCGGCCCCTGAGGGGGAAGCGAATCCGCACATCGAGGGGTATTTTTCCGCAAATGGCTCAGGCAAGCTCTCCCCCGGCGGGCCTCCGTCGCATCCGCGACGCGATGCCCCTCATCGAGCAGTCCCCGGTCGGCGTCGTCATCGCGCGCGACGGGGTCTTCACGTACGTCAACGCGGCCGCGGTCCGTCTCTTCGGGTACGCGGCCCGCGACGAGCTCGAAGGGATGCCCGTCACGGAGGTCGTCGCGCCCGAGAGCCGCGAGCTCATCCTCGACCGGATGATGCGCCGGCTCCGGGGTGAGGCCGTCACCAACTCGTACGACTACGTGGCGCTCAGGCGGGACGGATCGCGCGCCAACGTGCACATGGAAGTGGCGCTGCTCGACCTCGCCGACGGCCGCTCCATCGTCTCCTATCACATGGACGTGACCGACTGGCGGCGCTCGATCGAGGCCGCCCGCGAGAGCGAAGCCCGCTTCCGCACCATGGCCGACAGCGCGCCGGTCATGATGCGGGTCACCGACCCCTCCGGCGAGGCCGAATACCTGAACCGCCCCTGGTTCGAGTTCACCGGCCAGGCGCGGACCGATGCGCTCGGACGCGGGTGGCTCGCGGCGATCGCGCCCGAGGACGTCCGCGTGGTCGAGGAGGCCATCCGGGAGGCCGTCCACCGCCGGGGGACGGCCGAGGCCGAATATCGCCTCCGCCGCCGGGACGGGACGTGGCGCTGGGTGCTCGATGCGATCGCCCCCCGGACGGACAGCGAGGGTGCCGTCATCGGCCTCATCTCCTCCGTGGTGGACGTGGACGAGCGGAAGCAGGCGGAGATTGCCGATGCGCGGCTCGCCGCGATCGTCCAGTCGTCGGACGACGCGATCGTGAGCAAGTCGCTCGAGGGCCTCGTGACGAGCTGGAACCACGCGGCCGAGCGCATCTTCGGATACGGCGCCGAGGAGATGGTCGGGTCGCCGATCTACCGGATCATTCCCCCCGACCTCCACGGCGAGGAGCGGGAGATCATCAGCCGGATCGCGCGCGGCCAGCCGGTCGAGCGGATCGAGACGGAGCGGATCCGGAAGGACGGGACCCGGATCGTCATCGAGCTCACCGTCTCGCCGGTGCGCGACCGGAGCGGGCGGATCGTCGGCGCCGCCTCCATCAAGCGCGACGTGACCGAGCGCCGGCGCGCCGAGCAGCGGCTCCGGCAGGTGGCCAAGATGGAGGCGATCGGCCGCGTGGCCGGCGGGCTCGCGCACGACTTCAACAACCAGCTCCACGCGCTCCGCGGGTTCACCGACTTCGTCGCCCGGGATCCCAACCTCGGCGCGACGGCGCAGGCCGACCTGCTCCAGGTCCGGCGCGCCGCCGACCGGATGGCGAGCCTCACCCGGCAGCTCCTCGCATTCAGCCGCCGGCAGGTGCTCGCGCCCGAAACGGTGGACCTCGATCTCTCGCTCGCCGAGATGCAGCCGATGCTGCAGCGGCTCATCGGGAGCAGCGCCGAGATGCGGGTGGAGAAGGCGGCCGGCATCAAGTGGGTGCGGGTGGATCCGGCGCAGCTCCTCCAGGTGGTCATGAACCTCGCCATCAACGCGCGGGACGCGATGCCCGACGGCGGCGAGATCCTCATCCGCACCGGCATGCGCACGCTGAGCCTGGCGCACGCGGAGGCACTCCGGGAGTTCGAGGTGTCGCCCGGCGAGTACGCGGTCCTCACCGTGTCCGACTCCGGTACCGGGATCGACGAGGGAGACCTGCCGCAGATCTTCGAGCCGTTCTTCACGACGAAGGGGATCGGCGAGGGAACCGGCCTCGGCCTCGCCACCGTGCAGGGCATCGTGGTGCAGAGCCAGGGCGCGATCGAGGTCCAGAGCACGATCGGCCAGGGGACGACGTTCACCATCTACCTTCCGTCCGCGCCGCCGCCCGCCCCCGTCGAGCCCGCGCGGGCACGCGGCGACGGCGACGCCGCGGTGGAGGGGCGGATCCTCGTGGTGGACGATGAGGACCTCGTGCGGGAAGTCGCGGCACGGTCGCTCGAGCAGGCGGGCTTCCTCGTGCAGCGTGCGCGGCACGGGCGCGAGGCGCTCCACCTCATCGAGAGCGCGCTCGGATTCGACCTCGTCGTGAGCGACGTCGTGATGCCGGTCATGGGCGGGCGGGAGCTCGGCCAGCGGCTCACTGCGGACTACCCGCACCTGCCGATCCTCTGGATGTCGGGCCATCCGCGCGAGGCGCTCCCCGACATCGCCGGCGCCGGCGACGAGCACCGGTACCTGCAGAAGCCGGTGGCGCCGGAAACGCTCGTGAACGCCGTCCGCCGCCTGCTGCAGCTGCCGGGGAGGACGCGCCGCTGACCGGCGCTACCGGCCCGTCGAGTACCGCGCCGATACGCCGAGCACGGCGTGCCGGCCCGGCGCCGGCTCGAAGACACGCCCGTTGAAGCCGTTGATCGTGACCGAGCCGATGTAGGACCGGCCGGTCACGTTCTGCACGGCCACGAACGGCGCGAGCTCCAGGTCACGGACGTGCGCGGTCCAGCGGAGCGAGACGTCGGTCACCCCCGCGCCCCACCCTGCCACTTCGATCGAGTTTTCGTCGTCGGCCCAGAGCCGCGAGCTCAGCGCGTGCTCGACCGCGGCGCTCCACGGCCCGTGCTCATACCCGGCGCGCGCCCGGAGGTGATGCACCGGGATCCCCGGCACCCGCCTGCCGTCGAGCGTGACGCCCTCGGCCTCGTAATCGGTGAACCGGTGGTCGGCGAGGGTGTACGCGACGGAAACGACGAGCGGCATCGCGGGCCGGAACGCCAGCGCACCTTCCGCCCCCTGCTGCCGCACCCGCCCGGCATTCCGGAAGAAGGCCCGCCCGCCGATTTCCTCCGACTGGACGATCGCATCCCGGATGGACGAGGTGTAGAGCGCCACCGACCACTCGAGGGGTCCCGATCCGCCGCGGCCGCCGACTTCCCAGGCGATCGCGCGCTGCGGGCCGAGCTCCGGGTTGAGGCCGCCGGAGCCGTCAGGACGATTGCCGAGCTCGGTCGTGGTCGGCGTCTCGAACGCGGTCGAGAGGCTCGCGTACAGGCGGACGGCAGGACCGAGCTCGACGCTCGCCCCACCGCGCGCGCTCCAGGCATCCAGGGTGCGGCGGCCGCCGTCGTCCCCATCGGCCATGGAATGGTCGGTCACCTCGAAGACGGTACGGTCGTATCGCGCGCCCGCCTCGAGCAGGACCGGCCCGACCGGCGCCCACACCGCCTGCAGGAACGGCCCGACTTCGCTCACGCGGTCGCGCTGATCGACGAGGAGCTCGCCGGTGTCGCTCGAGCGATTGGTGCGGTCATCGCGCATGACCTGGAGATCCACGCCCCCCGCGAGGCGCGGGCCCGCGCGGCCGACGCGCCGCGAGGCGTCGAGACGGGCGCCGGCGACCGCGCGGTCGAGCCCCACGCGGACGCCCGTGGCGAGTGGATTGTCCAGGTCACGCCAGATGCCGTAGAGCACCGCCGCAATCTCGCCGTCGGCGATGCGGTGCCGGAGCTGGAGCGACGCCTGCTGCTGTTCCACCGACTTCCCCGCCTCCCGCGCGACGTTGTTCGGCGCCGCCGCCGCGGGATCGGCTGCCACTTCCTCGGCCGTGAGCGCGCCGGGGTTGTCCGCGACCGGATGGTCCGCCGCGGAGACGCGAATTCCCGCGGAGGTGCGCCCGGACAGCTGCCAGTCGAGCGCGCCGCTCACCTGCCGCTGGTCGGCGGCGCTGTGGGCCCGGAAGCCGTCGGTGGTGAGGCGGGAGACGCTCGCGGAGCCGGACCACGCGCCGCTCCGCCCGCCGGTGCGCGCGTGCCACTTGAGCGTGCCGAAGCTTCCCGCCTCGAGCGACGCCAGTCCCGACAGCGGTGCGCCATCGGCCGGGGCCGTCCGGAGCGAGATCACGCCGCCGGATGCGTTGCCGTGCAGCGCGGACGCCGCGCCGCGCAGCACTTCGACGCGCGTCACGTCCGCCGTCTCCACGTTCGAGAACTGGGTCTGGCCGTCGGGCAGGGTCTGCGGCACGCCGTCGAGGAGCACGCGAACCCCACGCGAGCCGAAATTGGCGCGGCTCCCGAAGCCGCGGATGGAGAGGCGCTGGTCGAGCGAGAAGTTGTAGCGGTTGGCGACGAAGACCCCGGGGACCGCGCCGAGCAGGCCGTCGAGGCCCTCGAGCGGGCCGGGCTGCGGGATCTCGTTCCCCTCGAGAATCGTGACGGCAGCGGGAAGGCGCTCGGCGGGCTCGGGGACGCGCGCCGTGGTGACGACGATCGGCGCGACCTCGACCGGCGGCCTCAGGGTGTCTGGCACCTGGGCTCGGAGGGGGGCCGCGGCGAGCGCGAGCCATGCAAGCGTCGCTGCCACGCGGGTGCTCATGCCGGAAGGTAGCCGTACCGCCTCCCGCGCGCTCCCGGCATGAAGAACTCTTCAGCCATGATTCACCGGGTGATCAGCGCGAAGCGGTGAGATTCCGGCAGGAGGACCGATGAAAGCCGGGCAGAACGTTCCGTCGACATCATCGCTCGCGCGCATCGCCGTCGCCGCGCTCTGTCTCACCACCTCAGCGGCGGGGGTCGCGCCTCGGGGCCCGCAGGGAGAGGCCGACAGCATCTCGGTGGACCTCAACATCCCGGCGTACCGGCTCACCGTGCGCGCGGGAGACTCGATCGTCGGTGAGTTCGCCGTGGCCATCGGCACGCGAGCATTTCCGACCCCGGTCGGTGACTTCGCGCTCAGGAAAGTCGAGCTCAACCCCCGATGGGTGCCCCCCGCGAGCGCCTGGGCGCGCGACCGCGAGCCGATGCCGCCGGGTCCCCGCAACCCGATGGGGCGCGCCAAGCTCGAGTTTCACCCGACGTATTACCTTCACGGAACTCCTGAACCCGAATCGGTCGGATCGGCGGCTTCCCACGGGTGCGTGCGGCTCAGGAACGAGGACGTCCTGGCGCTCGCCCGGCTGCTGGTCGGATGGGGACGGCCCGAGCTCGCCGATTCCGTGGAGCGGTGGGCCATGCCCGGGAGGGGGTCGCGCCGCATCGATCTCGCGAGAGCCGCGGCGCTCGGCGTGCGCTACGACCTGATCGAGGTGCGGCATGACCGGATCGTGGCCTATCCCGATCCCTACCGCCTCCGGACCGATTCGACCGACGCCGTGGCGGCCGTGCGCCTGTCTCTCGTGCTCGGCGTACCCGTCTCCCGCCACATCGTGACGCAGCTGCTCGACCGGGTCGCCGCCCGGCCGGTCGAGGTGCCGCTCGACAGCATCGCGTGGGAACCCCCACCCGCGCTTCCGGCGCAGGAATGAAAGGAGCCCCGATGTTCCCGCTCATCATGGTTCCCCTCGACGGCTCTCCCTTCGCCGATCGCGCGGTCGACCCGGGTGCCGCGCTGGCGGCCCATCATCAGGCGCGTCTCCTCCTCGTCGCGGTGCACGAGCGACTCGCCGGCACCGAAGCGGCCGATCGCGAGGACCGCGAGGCGCTCGCCGCACACCTCCTGCATCACGCGGATGCCGCCGCCTCCCGCTGGCACGTCCGCACGGACACGCGGGTCGTGGACGTGAACGGGGACGTCGCAGACACGCTCTCCGCCTTCGCGGACCAGGAGGGCGTGGGCCTCGTGGTGATGACGACGCACGGGCGCGGTGCCGCCGGGCGCGCGTGGTTCGGCAGCGTCGCCGACCGGTTCATCCGGTCGACGGCAAAGCCCGTCCTCCTCCTGCGGCACGAGATGGCGGACGGCCGGACGAGCTTCCGCCGGATCCTCGTTCCGCTCGACGGCAGCGCGGCCGGAGAGCTCGCGATCGACGACGCGCTCGCCATGGATCACTCGGAGAGCGAGATCATCGTGCTGCGCGTGGTCGTGCCGGTGATCGCGTACTCCACCATGCCGGCCGGCGGCGTGGTGCTCGCCGGCGGCGTGCTCGAGGACCAGCGCGCCGACGCGGAGCGCTATGCGCGCGGCGTCGCGGCACGGATCGAAGCACGCGGCCACCGCGCGCACGCGATGGTCGTGGTGGACACGAGCGCTGCAGCCGCGATCCTCGACGCGGAGGAGGACCGGAAGCCGGACCTCATCGTGATGTCGGGAACGATCCGCGGCGGCGTCGACCGCCTTCTCCTCGGGAGCGTGATGGACAAGGTCGTCCGCCACGCGCAGGTGCCGGTGCTCATGCGCCGGACACCGGGGCCCGGAAAGGACGCGGCGGGGCGCTGATGCGATTCCGCCCGGGGGCGCTGCTTCCGCTGCTCATCGCGGCGGTCGCACTGCTCGCCCTCGGTCTGGAGCTCCTTCGCCGGGGGCCGCTGGCCGCGCTCCCGGACCATTCCGGCCTCGTGGCGCTCGCGCTCACCGGGCTTCCCCTCGTCCTCCGCACCGCGTGGGGCCTCCTGCGCGGCCGCTTCGCCGCCGATATCGTCGCCTCGCTCGCCATCGTCACCGCCTTCGCCTTCGACGAGCCGGTGGCGGGGCTCGTGATCGTGCTCATGCAGTCGGGTGGGGAGTTCCTCGAGCGCTACGCCGAGGGGCGCGCGTCGCAGGCGGTGCGCGAGCTCGAGGAGGCGGCGCCGCGGATCGCCCATCGGGTGCGGAACGGTGCGGCCGAGGACGTGCCGGTGGAAACGATCGAGCCGGGGGACCGCCTCCTCGTGCGCCCGGGCGAGATGCTGCCCTGCGACGCCGTCGTCGTCGAGGGAACGTCCCACCTCGACACGGCGAGCATCACCGGCGAGCCGGTTGCGCGCCGCGTGACGCCCGGTGCCCGCGTGCTGAGCGGCAGCTACAATCTCGAGGCGCCGCTCGCGGTCGAAGCGACGGCGCGCTCGGCAGAGAGCCAGTACGCCAGGATCGTCGAGCTGGTTCGCACCGCCCAGGCGAGCCGCGCGCCGATCCAGCGCCTCGCCGATCGCTACGCGATCTGGTTCACGCCGGCGACGCTCGCCGTGGCGGCGGCGGCCTACGGCATCTCCGGTGACCGGCTCCGCGTCCTCTCGGTGCTCGTCGTCGCGACGCCGTGCCCGCTCATCCTGGCCGTGCCGGTCGCGATCATCGGCGGGGTCAACCGTGCGGCGAAGCGCGGCATCGTGGTCCGCAACGGGACGGCGCTCGAGCAGGCGGGCGAGGTGGACACCATCGTGTTCGACAAGACCGGCACGCTCACGATCGGCGAGCCGCGAGTGGCGCGTGTCGTCGCCGCACCGGGGATGTCCGAGCGCGAGCTGCTGCGGCTCGCGGGAGCCGCCGAGCAGGCGTCCTCGCACCTCCTCGCGCGCCCGCTCGTCTCCGCGGCGGTGGATGCGGTCGGCACCCTCCCGCATCCGACAGCGGCGGAGGAGGAGCCGGGGCGTGGCGTCCGCGCGGAGGTGGAGGGCCGGCGGATCCTCGTCGGCTCGCGCGGATTCGTGCTCGACGAGGCGCCCGGTGCCGAGCGCGGGCTGGCGCTCCTCGCGACGCCCGGCCGGCTCACCGCGTTCGTCACCGTGGACGGGGCGCCCGCGGGGGTCGTCGAATACCAGGATCGCGTGCGGCCCGAGGCAGCGGAGGCGCTCGCGCAGCTCCGCGAGCTCGGGATCTCACGGATGCAGATCCTTTCCGGCGATTCGGAGGAAAACGTGCTCGCCGTCGCGCGGTCGCTCGGCATCGCGGACGCGCGCGGCGAGCTCCTCGCCGCGCAGAAGGTCCATGCCGTCGAGGCGCTGCGCGCCGAGGGCCGGCGCGTCGTGATGATGGGCGACGGGACCAACGACGCTCCGGCACTCGAGAGCGCCACGGTCGGCGTGGCGATCGCCCCGCGCGAGGCCGCGATCACCGCCGAAGCGGCCGACATCGTCCTCCTCGCGGACGACCTGAGGCTGCTGCCGGCCGCCATCGGCATCGGGCGCCACGCGCTCCGGATCGCCCGCCAGAGCGTGCGCGTCGGGCTCGGCCTGAGCGCGGTCGCCATGGTCCTGGCCGCCGCCGGTTTCATCGCTCCGACCATCGGCGCGCTCATCCAGGAAGCGATCGATGTGTCGGTCATCCTGAATGCACTCCGCAGCGCGAGGGATCCCCGATGATGGACGTCGTCGTCCTGCCGCTCGTGCTCCAGCTCGTGGTCCCGCTCGTGCTCGTCGCCTTCGTCGCGTTCGGTCCGCGATGGAACCGGCTGCACTGGTGGCTCTCGATCGCGGTGACGTGGGCGTGGATCGCATTCATCGCGCTCGCCGGGCTCTGGCTCGTCCTCCCGTGGTACCTCTTCCTCGTGCATGCCGGGCTGCTCGCGGCCGCCATGCTGCTCACCTGGCGGGTCGAGGCCGGCCGGCCGCGCTTTCCCTCGAGCGTCCGGGGGAAGATCGCGGCGGGTGCGCTCGCGACGATGCTCGCCGCCGAGCTCGGCGTG
>DASUXZ010000272.1:0-17088 GCA_036377655.1 Gemmatimonadales bacterium | reverse complement strand
GGTCCTCGAGGTGCCAGACGAGGTCCCCGATCACGTGCTCCATGTCGCCGGCGTGCAGGACCACCTCGTAATGCTCGGTCTTGAACGTGTTGGCCATCATCTCCGCCGGGAGCCGCTCGTCGAAGCCGAGCTCGATGCCCGACGCGGACGTGAGGTCGAACCCCGCGGTGAAGGAGTGGATGCGCCCGAGGTGCCGGGACGCGACGGCCGTGAGCGAGCCCGAGTCCATGCCCCCGCTCAGGTAGCTGCCGACCGGGACGTCGCTCACGAGCTGCCGCACCGCGCTCGCCTGGAAGCGGCTGAACAGCTCGTCCACGCAGTCCTCTTCGGAGATCGCCAGGGTATCGAGCCCGAAGCGGTAATCCCAGTAGGGCGCCGGCTCTCCCACGGAGCCGGCGGCGACGGACAGCGTGTGCGCCGCCGGCAGCAGGCGCACGCCCTCGAAGAAGGTCTCGTCGGTGAAGACGTTCTGGAACGTGAAGTACTGGTGGACGGCGGGGAGGCAGAGGCGGCGCTGGAAGCCCGGAAGCGTGAGCAGCGACTTGATCTCGGACGCGAAGGCGAAGTGCCGGCCGTCGCTCCAGTAGTAGAGCGGCTTGATCCCGTGCCGGTCGCGGGCGAGGAAGAGCCGCCGCGCCTGGCGGTCCCAGATGCCGAACGCGAACATCCCGTTCAGCCGCTCCAGGCACGCGGGCCCCCACTGCTGGAACGCATGCAGGAGCACTTCGGTGTCGGTCCGGCTCACGAAGCCGTGGCCGAGGCCCTGCAGCTCCGCCCGGAGCTCCTGGAAATTGTAGATCTCGCCGTTGTAGACGATGGCGTAGCGGCCGTCCTGCGTGAGCATCGGCTGGCGGCCGCAGGGCGAGAGGTCGATGATGGCGAGGCGCCGGTGCCCGAGCCCGATGCCCGCCTCGCTCCAGAGCCCTTCCCCGTCCCGGCCCCGGTGCGCCACCGCCTCGCTCATCCGCCGGAGCGTCTCGTGGGCGATCGGATCGCCCCGGAGATCGACGACGCCGACGAGTCCGCACATCAGCCCGCGCGCGCCTCCGCCTGCCGGATCCGCTCCGCCACCGCCTCCTTGTGCGCGTTGCGCCAGGCGATGAGCCGGCGGAGGCCCTCCTCCACGCCAGTCGTGGCGCGGAAACCGAAGTCGCGCGCCGCCGCCTCGGTGGATCCGAGGCGCTTCGTGACGAAGGTCTGGCCGGCGGGCTCGTAGCGGATCCCGAGGTGCTCGCTGCCGGTGAGCCGGAGGAGGAGCTCGCAGATCTCCCTGATGGTCGTGGGCACGCCGGCCCCGACGTTGTAGAACCGGTCGGTCGCGCTCGATCGGGCCGCAAGGACGTTGCACTCGGCCGCGTCCTCGACGTAGATGAAGTCGTAGGACTGCGACCCGTCGCCGTAGACCACCGGCGGCTCGCCGCGGTCGATCCGGTCGAGGATCTTCATGACGACGGCCACGTACGCCCCCATGTAGTCCTGCCGCGGCCCGTAGATGTTCATGTACCGGAGCGCGACGTAGTCGAGCCCGTACCGCTGGTG
The DNA here is from genome assembly GCA_036377655.1 of Gemmatimonadales bacterium. Taxonomy (GTDB): domain Bacteria; phylum Gemmatimonadota; class Gemmatimonadetes; order Gemmatimonadales; family GWC2-71-9; genus CAMLLJ01. Next base: position 15,549 of record DASUXZ010000272.1, on the reverse strand, counting down.
GTACGCGCGGGCCATGTGCTCACCCGCGATCTTCGTGGCCCCGTAGAAGGTGCGGTTGTTGTACGGATGGTCCTCGGTCATCGGGATCTCGAGCGCGTCCCCGTACACGGAGGCGGACGACGAGTAGACCAGCTTCTTCACCCCCTGGAGCCGGCACGCCTCGAGGACGTTGAAGGTGCCGCGGATGTTCACCTCGAACGCCGACTGCGGGAACTCATGGCAATGCAGCAGCCAGAGGGCGGCCAGGTGGAACACGACGTCGGTCCCCTCGCACGCCTTCTGGAGGATGTCGGTGTGCAGGATGTCGCCGCCGAGCTCGAACACCTTGACGCGCGGGTCGAGCAGCGCCTGGTCGAGGTTGCCGATCGTCCCGCGCGTGAAGTTGTCGTAGACCACGACCTCCTTCACGTCTTCCCGCGTGAGCCGGTCCACCACGTGGGAACCGATCAGGCCGGCTCCGCCGACCACGACTACGCGCGCGCCACGCAGATCCATCGTCTCCTCGCGGTCAGGAAGGGGTCCGGCGGCAGCGATACGACAGGCCCGCATCGCCGATGTCCTCGTGCAGGATCTCGAGCGGCTCCGCCGCGATCCACGCACGGATCTCCTCCGGCCGGTACCGGAACGCCGTGGCGGGGCGGTACCAGTCGTAATTCGTCATCACGTTGGTTTCCCAGTCCCAGTCGGCGTTGTAGAAGCACTTGAACATGGTCCAGTAGATCCACCGCTGCACGTCGAAGTCGCCGGCCGTGATGCCGAGCTCGGGAATGTCGACGGGCACCGTCATCCGGAGCCGCTGCTCGGTGAGCGCCTGGCCGAAGCGCGTCACCGCCTCCGAAAAGCGGTAGGCCTCCTCCTCCGACATCGCGGCCGTCGCCTTCCGGAGATGGTCGTCCGAGAACTCGCGGACCGGGCCCTTGACCTTGTAGACGTAGAAGGCGAGCACCCCGCCCGGGCGGACCCGCGACACGAGGTGCCGGAAGCTGGCGTGGGGATCGGCCGTGTGCTGGAGGACCTGGTCGCACGCGACGTAGTCGAACGAGCCGGGGGCGAACGGCAGGTGCGCGAGATCGCCCTGCACGAGGAGGAGCCTCGGGTCGCGACCGGCATTCTCGGCGGCGCTGTCCACCGCTGTCGAGATGTCCACGCCCGCCACCGTGCCGCGCGTGTGCCGGAGGTACCACGCCACGTCCCGCCCGACGCCGCATCCCGCGTCGAGCACCCGATCGCACGTCGCGAGGAACCGGGCGAACGCGTCCTCGGTCCCCCAGCCGTAGCGCTCGAGGTACCAGCGGTGGTGGAAATCGCGCGTCGCATCGTCGTGGCCGAAGCGGGAGATGCGGGACCATTTCCGGGAGAAGGTGTCGCCCGTCGAGGCCTGGTCCGCGGGAAGCGCCTCGCGCGCGACGAAGCGCGGGATGCCGTCGCGGACCGGGAAGCGCGCACCGGTCGGGCTCACGAGGGCCGGCTCCGGCCCCTCCTCGAGCGCGAGCGGCGCGCCCGACACGGGATCGACGAGGAGCGCGACGTGCTCCCGCGGGAGGCCGGCGGGCGCATCAGTGCGCACGCGGGCGCTCCGTCCGGCGCAGGTGGTGCGCGAGCCGCTCGACCACCCGGTCCTGTTCCTCGTCCGTCATCTGCGCGTACAGCGGCAGCGAGAGCGAGAGGTGGTCCGCGGCGAACGCACCCGGGAGGTCCATCGGCCGGAGACCGAACGACCGCGCGTAATAGCCGAGCATGTGCACGGCGTGCGTGCCCTGGCGGGTGGCGATGCGCTCGTCCTCCAGCGCCTGCATGACGCCGTTCCGGTACACGTTGCCCGCGAGGATCTCCCCCTCCGTGAGGCGGTCCACCGCGATCCGGCAGACGTAGGACTGCCAGGAGTGACGGTGGCCCTCCGGCTCGACGGGAAGGATGAGGCCCTCGATGCCGCGCAGGAGCTCGCCGTACCGCCGCGCCCGCGCCATCCGCGCCGCGAGCACGGCCTCGAGCTTGCCGAGCTGGGCGACGCCGACCGCGGCCTGGAGGTCGGTCATCCGGTAGTTGTAGCCGACCATGTCGAAGACCGGCAGGAGCGCCGCGCCGCGCGACGAGTGACGCGCATGGTCCGACCTGGCCGCGCCATGGTCGCGGAGCGACCGGGCATGCGCCGCCTTCGCGGGATCGGCGGTGGTGTACATCCCGCCCTCGCCGGTCGTGATCGCCTTCCGGGGATGGAACGAGAAGGCGCCGCCATCGCCGATCGCGCCGACGTGGCGCCCGCGATAGAGCGTGCCGAGCGCGCACGCGGCGTCCTCGATCACCTTGAGCCCCCGGCCCCGGGCGAGCGCCATGATCGGCTCCATCTCGGCGGCGAGCCCGAAGAGGTGGACCGCCATGACGGCGCGCGTGCGGGGAGTGATCCGGCGCTCGATCTCCTCCGCCGTGATGTTGAACGTGTCGAGCGACACGTCCGCCAGGACGGGCGTCGCGCCGACGTACACCGCGGCGTTCGCCGATGCCACCCAGGTGAACGACGGGACGATGGCCTCGTCCCCCGGGCCGATGCCTTCCGCGAGGAGCGCGAGGTGCAGGCCGGTGGTGCACGAGGTGCACGCCACCGCCTCCGGCAGCCCGGTGTACGCGCGGAAGCCCGCCTCGAACGCCGCGACCTGCGGGCCCTGCACCACCCATCCGGTGCGCAGCACGGCAGCGACCGCGCTCGCCTCCGCCTCATCGAAAACCGCCCGCGTAATGGGAATCGCGGGCGGGGCCGTCACGTCGGTCATGTCCCGTCCTGGCTCAGTCGTATTCCAGCTCGATGCTGCCATCGTTCCCGACGTGCACGCGGCCGACGATCCGGCAGGTGGAGCCGAAGGCGATGCTGTTGTCGGGCAGGTCCTTGTTCACGATCGAGTTCGCGCCCACCAGGCAATGCCGGCCGATCGTGACGCCCATCGTGACGAGCGACATCGGGCCGATGTAGCAATGGTCGCCGATCCGCACCGGCGCGCGCTCGTACTCGGCGCGGCCGCCCGACAGGGCCCAGCGGACGGAGTCGTGCGAATAGATCTGCACGCCGGCCGAGATGGAGCACGTGCTCCCGATCGTGAGGCCGCCGCTGCCGTCGAGCACCGTCCCCGGGCCGATCCAGGTCCGTTCACCGACCGTCACGTCGCCGAACACGAGCGCCGAGTCGTAGATGCTTGCGCCCTCGCCGAACCCGAGCTCTCGCGCCCGCTCCCACCGGTCCCCGATCGCGTCGCCGAACGGGAGGGACCGGTGCCACTGCTCGCGCAGCACGCCCTCGCGGCTCGCGTAGACCTGCCGCAGGGCGGCGAGGAGTTCGGCGCTATCCAATCGGGCCTCCCTCTCCGAATCCCGGACCTCCGCGGGTGACGAGCGCCCGGAGCCGCGCGCGCCCCGAAGCGTCGAGCACGCCGACCCAGAGCCAGCCGGCAAACCCGGCCGTGACGGCCAGGAGCGCGGCGCCGAGCGCGAGGACGCTGATCGGCCCGCCGGCCCGGGCACCGAACACGCAGAGTGGTACCGCTGCGAGCAGGATGACCGCACCGCGCCCGAACGGGTACGGCACCGGATGGACCCGCTGCGCGAGCCCCGCCATGCACGCGACCGCCAGGGCCTGCCCGGCACAGTTGGCCCACGCGATGCCGATCGGCGGCGTCCCGATCCGGGCGAGCCCGATGTTCAGGACGACCGTGGCCCCGAGACCGATGGCGTACGCCGTCAGGTTGTGCAGGGACTTTCCCTCGAGGACCGATCCGATCGCCACGACGAAGAACACGGCACCGAGCCCCGCGGACAGCGCCAGTGGCCCGACGAATATAGCGGCGCCCGCATACTCCCCGGTAGCGACGATCCGCGCGATGAACGGCGCCGAAACCGCAAGCACCACCGCAAGATAGGCGGCGAGCGAGCACACGAGCAGGAAGACCTTGCCGAAGACTTTCGGCTTGCCGGGATCGCTCCGCTGGGCAAAGGCGAATGGTCCCCACGCCGCCTGGAAGCCCGCGAGCACGAGGCTCGAGATCGCCGCGATCTTCTGCCCGAGCCCGTAGATCCCGGCCTCGGCGAGCGAATGGAAACGCACCAGGAAGATCCGGTCCACCGAGGGCACGAGGTTGCTCGCGAGCGCGATGACCGCGAACGGGAGCCCGATGGCGAGGAGCGGCCGCGCCGCAGCCCAGCTCCACGTGGACCGGAGCATGTCCCGGCACGCGAACCCGGCAGCCAGGGCGCCGGCCGCCTGCCCGATGAGGTTCGCGGCGAAGAGCCCGTTGATCCCGAGCGAAGAGTGGAAGGCGACGAGATACGAGAGGAGCACCGTGAGGAGCGCCGATCCGAAGGCGATCGTGACGTACCAGGTGCGACGGAAGGCCCACTGGAGGAGACTGAGGAAGTAGATGAGCAGCGCCGAGAACGGCACGCTCGCCGCGCCCCACGCAATCGCCCCCGCATGCTCGCGGGTGCCGAGCAGCTGGCTGCTCCACCAGGCCGGCGCCACGAGAAAAGCCGCGGCGAGCACGAGGCTCACCACCGCGGTCATCCGGAGACTGATCGCCGCCGGCCCGCGCATCAGGTCGGGCGTGGCCGCCGAGCCGCTCCGCGTGGCGACGATGATGACCGCCGAGTTGAGCCCGAGGATCCCGGCGACTGCGAGGACGTAGACGTACACGCCCACGGTGTCGAACGCGCCGAACGCCTCCGCCGGGAACGCGCGGGCGACGACGGGCAGGAGGACGATCTTCACGAGCCGGTTGGCGGCGCCGGCCACGCCGTAGACGAGCGAGTCGCGGAGGAGGAAGCCGAGCGCCCGTCGCACGCTCAGGGATCCAGCCGGACCACGCGGAACCGCTCGTCCGCGTGGACGGTGGGCAGGCCTTCGAGCGGATACACCGGAGCATCCGCGTCCCCGAGGGCCGTCTGGTCCACGAGCGCGAGCTCGGCTCCGCGCGCGCGCCAGTAGGCGAGATCCGTCACCGGCCAGGGGTAGGTCGCGAAGATCTTCTCATAGTCGCGGTACCAGACCCGCGTGTCGTTCCCGGCGAGGAACCGGTGCTCGAGCCGGGGCGCAAGGATGTAGGCCGAGAACCAGGGGACGGGGAGGATCGTCCGCCCGGGCGGAAGCGAGGCGAGGAAGCTCACCACCCGCTCGACGCCGGGCCCCGATGCCCGCCGCGCGTTCCAGCGCTGCCTCACGATGCTGTAGCCGAGCACCGGGACCAGTGATGCCGCATAGATCGCGAGGAGGAGCCCGCGCGTTCCCGCTTCGAGGTCCGTGAGCGCGAGGGCCGCCAGCACCGCCACGGCGGCGACGGCGTATTCGGGATATCGCTCGGCCTCACCGAGGAACCGGAAGCGCCGCAACGAGCTCACGGCGAACGGGACGAGTGGGGCCGTGGCCCAGGCGACGAGCCAGGGCCCCCAGGCCGGCTCGGCGAGAATGCCTCCGAGCGGCACGACGAACAGCAGGACGATCGCCCCGCACCAGAGAACGTTCCGGAGCAGGAACTGGAGCACCGTGTTGTGCTCCGCGAGCCGCGCCACCGACGCGAGCGAGCCGTCCCGCCCGCGGGCACGCACCGCATCCCGCACGGCGCCCGCGAGCGCACCCCAGCGATTCCGGTCCCGGAGGATCGCGTGCTCATGCTGCAGCCGCCGCCGGAAGATCCGCAGGTGCTGGAGCTGGCCGGAAAGCACCCGGCGATACCGGCCGCGCGTGAGCAGCAGGGCCGCGCCGAACGCGCCGATCGCGAGCAGCAGCGGCGCCGGGCTGCGCGCGGCGATGGCGATGACCGGCACCGTGAACACCAGCACCTGCGCCGCGAACTTGCTCGACATGAGGAGGACGGCCCCCGCCAGGATCCCGGCCACGAGCCAGATCCAGTCCGCCGAGGCGTGATACGCCGCGCCTGCCGCCATGACGATCGTGAAGCAGAGCTCCCCGAGCGGCCGGGGCGTGATCTCGTAGGCGCGCGGCCCGATCCCCACGACGAGCAGCGCCGGCGCCGTCGCGAACAGCAGCCCGGCGAGGAGCGCGGTGTCCGCCTCGCGGCCGGGCGCGAGATGCGCGGCGATGGCGACGACGATCGCCGCATGGGCCGTATCGAGCAGCGTGCTCACGAGCGGCGGTACCGCGATGAGCCACCGTTCCGGGAAGAGGGCGAGCAGCCAGTGATACCACCAGGGGTAGGTCTGCTCCTCGTCGAGTGCCATGGCCGCGACGCGGCGCGGCATCGCCATCCCGTTCCGGCGGATCTCGCGCCGCAGCAGCATGTGATACCCGCCGTCCATGGCGTGGCGCGGCCAGAGGAGCCCGGGCACGAGGCGCAGGATGGCGGTCGTCCCGGCCACGATCGCGACGGCGGCAGCCAGCGTCATCGAGGACACGGGATCGGCATGGGGGCTCGGCGCGCTCCGGACGTGGTGGATGGTCGGGATTTCCGGCGGGGAAGATAGCGCATGCCGGGCGCGCGATCTTGACCCCTCTTCCGGCACCAGCGACGTTTCACCCTCCTATGACCAATCCTCCGCCGCGCGAAGGGATCGGGCCCGACTCGTCCGGTGAGCCGGGAACCTCGCTCCTGAGGCTCGCCGCGGTCTTCCTCCGGCGCTGGCGGTTCATCGCCCTGCTGGGCTTTCTGGGCGCCGTGGTGGCCGCCGCCTGGTCCCTCGTGGCGGAGCCCCGGTACCGGTCCGTCGCCCGGTTCGCGCTCGAGGAGCAGCGGGGACTTCCGACGGCCGGCGGCCTCGCTGCGATCGCCGGGCGGCTCGGCGGCGGTGCGCTCGGCGGCATCCGTTCCCTCCAGTTCTACGCCGATCTCCTCGTCGGCCCCGACATCCTCGGCGCCGTCCTCGCCGACAGCTTTCCGCATCCCGAGGATCCATCGCGCCGCGCCGCGCTGATCGACATCCTCGAGGTGGACGGGGACACCCCCGAGGAGCGCCGGCTGCGCGGGGTCGAGCTGCTGCAGGAGCGCGTGGTGGCGACGTCCACCAACGACCGCACCGGCACCATTTCGCTCGAAGTCTCGTTGCGCGATCCCGACCTCGCGGCCGCGGTCGCCGGGAACCTCTACCGGCACCTCGAGCAGTTCAACTTCGAGACCCGGCGGAGCTCCGCCTCGGAGCGCCGCGAGTTCGCGGAGCGTGAGCTCGAGCGCGCGCGCGGGGAGCTTACCGCCGCCGAGAGTGCGATGCGTGGCTTCCTCGAATCGAACCGCGGCGGGCTCGACATCCCGCGGCTCGACTTCCGCCGGCAGCAGCTCCAGCGCCGCATCGACCTGGCCAACGACACCTACAGCCGGCTGGCGCTCGAGCTGCAGGAGGCGTCGATCGACGAGGTGCGCGACACGCCGGTCTTCACGCTCGTCCAGCGGCCGATCGCCCCGATCTACCGCGAGTTCCCCCGCCGCACCCGCATGACCCTCATCGGCGGGATCCTCGGCGGCGCGCTGGCGGTCCTCGTCATCATCGTCCAGGTCAGCACCCGATCGGCGCGAGCGATCGACCCGTCGGGCTTCGCCGAGCTCCGCGCCGCGCTCCGGGGCGGCGCCTCGACCACCCGCTAGCCCACCACCTCCCGCTCCCTCGCCGCGCGCTCCGCGCCGGCCCGCCGGCGTTCCGGCTCGACGGCCGCCATCGCGATGACCGCGGCGACGGCCATCGGCGCGGTGACGTCCGGCTGCTCGAAGTAGCTGTCGAAGCATCCCAGGACCACGAGGAACGGCATCGCGAATGCGGCGGTCGCGCCCGCCGCCCTGAACGGCGGGTCGACGCCGGAGGCGCGCCACGCGCGGGCGCCGGCACGCACGATCGCCCCGAGAAGCGCCACCACCAGCAGCGTTCCGAGCAGCCCGAATTCCGCGACGATCCCCACGACGCTGCTGAACGGGCTCGTGAGGACACCGCTCTGGAACCGGATCGCGTCCACGAACTCCGTCGTGTACAGGTCGTAGGCGACCGACCGGTAGGCCTGCCCGGTGTGCGGCGGGACGAAGGAGGGAAGCTCGTGCTCCTCCTTGTACAGGACGTCGGTGGCGCGGATCGTGGCGGCGCGGGTCGCGTAGCTTCCCGGCCCGTACCCGATCCAGGTCTGGAGATTGTTCCGGCCCAGCAGCTCCACCGACCGCATGTAGAGCTGGAGCTTCGGGTTGAGCGTGGCGAGGGCGAAATAGGGACGCCAGATGCCGTCGACGACGAAGCGCGCGGCGCGGATCGCCACGAGGGGACCGGCGATAAGCGCGACGGCGATGAGGGCGAACCGGAGCTGCCGGCGGCGGCGCTCCCCGAGTCGGTCACGGAAGACGATGGACGCGAAGAGCGCTCCCGCCGGCACGCCGGCGAGGATCACGTGCTTCGAGTCCGTCATCATGAACGCGAAGAGAAAGATGCCGGCGAGCCAGATCACCCGCGCCCGTCGGATGGCCACCGCGAGCCCGACGAGAAACACGATCGTGAGCAGGAGCGCCGTGCCGAGGTGGTGGGCGCTCGGGGTCGTGCCGAAGGTGAGGTCGAGCGCGTTCGTGAGGCCGATCGCGGTGAGCAGGTCCGCCCCGAAGATCGTGAACAGGTCGAACGGCACGAGGTACGCGCCCGGCTCGCCCACGAGCAGCGGCTTCAGGAACACCGGCGCGAGCTGCGACACGCTCAGCGCCAGCCACGCGCCGGCGACGGCATGGAGCTCCTGCCGCTCCCACGGCGCCGCCCGGGCGACGAACACGAGGAGCCATGGGGACATGAACGTGAGAAGAAAGACCGGCAGCGACCAGAGGTCCGTCTGCTCCCCGAGATTGACGAGCCAGCTCGCCGTGATCCAGACCAGCACCGCGACGAGGAGGTAATCGAACCCGTCGAGCCGGCGGGTGAGCCGACGCCCCCCGTACTCCGCGGCGAACCAGGCGAGCGCCAGCAGGTAGGCCGCGAATCCCGCCTGGCGCGACGGCAGGTAGGTGGCCACGAGCGGCAGGAGGATCAGGAGCCGCGGATGCCCGCTCAGCGCGACGACACCCGCGGCAGCCGCGAGCATGACCACCGCTCCGCCCGTGGACATCGTCTCGAGCTGGATGTTCGGGTACAGAACGACGCCGAGGACGAGCGCGAGGGGCGCGAGCAGGAGGCCATGCAGCGGCCACGCGGATGCGACGCCGAACGTCCCGCGCGCCGGCCCGGGCCCGGTCACGCGGCATCTCCGCGAAGCCAGGACTCGAGCACATGGAGCGCCAGCAGCTGGCGGCTTCGAGGCGCCCCGTGGTCCCTGACGTCCGCGATGAGCGCGCGGACGCCGGCACGCGAGAGGTGGTCCATGATGCGGGCCGACGGGCCGGTGAGCCACGCCTCCGCGTCTCCGCGGAGCCACTCCGCGAACCAGCGGTCGATCGGGGTCGCGAAGCCGAGCTTGCGCCCGGTCCGCGCACGAAGTCCGGTCAGCTCGCTCCTCAGCTCGCCCGGGAGCAGCGGCGCGACGGCACGGCGGTAGAGCCACTTCCGCTCGCCGAGCGCCGAGACCTTGAAGCGCCCCGGCATCCGCGAGATGAGGCCGAAATATTCGAGATCGAGGAACGGGACCCTGAGCTCGACGGACTCGGCCATCGACATGTGGTCGGCCACGATCAGCAGGTCGTCGGCGAGCGAAAGCCGCGCGTCCGCGGCGAGGAGCCGGTTGAGCGAGTCCGCGTGGTCTCCTTGGGGGAGTGCGCGCCGGACCGGCTCGGCGAGCGCGTCGGGGTCGATCGCGTGCGAGGTGAGCGCGACCGCCTCGCGCGGCGAGAACACCGCCAGGATCTCGGTGAAGCGCCGGGCCTCGTCATCCTCCGCTGCCAGCCGCGCCATGCGTCGCACGCGGTCGCTCGACGCGACGCGCTCCGGCAGGTGGCGCAGCACCGGCGCGAGGCGACGGGCCAGGGGATAGAATCGCTCGCCCGCGTGGCGCGGATATCCGCCGAGCGGCTCGTCGGCCCCCTGCCCCGTGAGCACGACCTTGTGGGTCTTCCGTACCTCGGCGCACAGCATCCCGACGAGCAGCACGCCGGAATTGGCGATCGGCTCACCCATCCGGGCGATCTGGGCCGGCCACCGTGCCAGGTACTCCGCCTCCCGGACTCGAACACCGGTGAACGGCACTTCGAGTGCCGCGGCGGCCCGCCGCGCGGGCGCCAGCTCGCCTTCGCCCGGCTCCTCGACGAAGCCGATGCCGAAGGTGGCGGGCGGCTCGGGAAGCGCGTCTCGCATGAGTCGCGTGACGACGGTCGAGTCCACGCCGCCGGACAGGAGCGACCCGACCGGAACGTCGGCCATGAGCTGCCGGGAAACGGCGTCCCGAAGGCCGTCGCGGAGCGCCTCCTCCCATTCGCCGGTCGTCCGCGGAAGCTGCGCCGGCCCGAGGGCCGTGGTGTAACTCCTGAACTCGGGGGGCCCGGCGGCCGGCCCGCCGAGCGGGACGCGGCAGAACGTGGAGGGCGGAAGCTTCCACGCATTCGGATAAAAGGTGCCGGGCGAGGGAACGAAGCGATAGACGAGGAACTCGTCGAACGCCTCGCGGCGGTACGCCTCGCCGAGCAGGCCCGCCGCGCGCGCGGCACCGAGCTCGCTCGAGAACCACCAGAGCCCGTCGGTCACGCCGACGTAGAGCGGCTTCACGCCGATCGGGTCGCGCGCGAGCCAGAGCTCACCGTCCCCGGCCCGCCCGTCGTAGACCGCGAGCGCGAAGATGCCGTTCAGCCGCTCGAGCACCCCGGGCCCCCACTCCTCCCACCCGTGCACCAGGACCTCGGTGTCGGCATTGGTCCGGAAGGAGTGGCCGAGCGACTCGAGCTCGCGGCGCACCTCGCGATGGTTGTAGATCTCGCCGTTGTAGCTGACCCAGACGCGCTCGTCCTCACCGGTCATCGGCTGGGCGCCGCAGGCCAGGTCCACGATGCTGAGGCGGCGGTGGCCGAGCCCGACCGAGCGCTCGCGCTCGAAGCGGAAGCCGCTCGCGTCGGGCCCGCGATGCTCGAGCGCCCCGGTGAGCCGCTCGAGGACCCGCGTCACGTCCCGTGACCGGTCCGGCGCCGCGATGCCGGCGATGCCGCACATTCAGGCCGCCCCGCGCCGGATCCAGTCGCCGACGGCGGCGGCGATCCGCTCTGCGGCGTCCCCGCGCCCGTAGGCGTCGCGGTCCCACGTGCGCGGCCGCGCCAGTCGCTCGTCCACCGCATCGGCCAGGCCCGCGACATCGGCGGCGGGCAGGAGGCGATTGGCTCCCGCGTCCACCGTTTCCGTCCACTCGGTCTCCTGCCGCAGGGTGAGGCACGGGACACCGAGCCAGTAGGCCTCCCGCTGCACGCCGCCCGAATCGGTGATCACGACGCTCGCGCCCTCGGTCAGGGCGATGCTCTCGCGGTATCCCACCGCCGGCACGATGCGGAGCGCACCCGCATCCGCCACGGCATGCCCGCTCGCCTCGAGCGCGGCCCGGGTGCGGGGATGCATGGCGAGGAGGACCGGCAGCGGCAGGCCGGCGAGCGCCCGGAGCACCGCCACGAGCCGCTCGGGCTCCGCCGTGAGCTCGGCGCGGTGCAGCGTCGCGAACGCATACCGCGCGCCCCGCGGCGCGAGGTGCGACACGTCCGGCAGCGCACCGAGCTGCCCCGCGAGCACGTCGCGCGCGACGTCGCCGGTTTCCACGATCACGGCATCCGCGTGTTCCGCGCGCATCCGGACCGTGGCCGCCGCCGACGGCGTGCAGAGGAGCGACGCGACCGCATCCACCGCGCGGCGGTTGATCTCCTCCGCCATGAGCGCATCGCGCGCGCGGAGCCCGGCCTCGACGTGCACCACCGGAATCCGCATCTTCGCAGCGGCGAGGGCGCAGCCGAGCGTCGAGTTGGTATCCCCGATCACGATCGCGATGCCGGGATCGATCTCGCGGAAGAGCGCCTCGGCGCGGAGGAGGATCGCCGCCGTCTGCTCGCCGTGCGGCCCGGAGCCGACTTCGAGCGACCGGTCGGGCGCGGCGACGCCGAGCTGCTCGTACAGCAGCTGGTTGAGCTCGTAGTCGTAATGCTGGCCGGTATCCACGGCGACGACCGGCCCCGCGAGCGGCAACGCGCGCCGAAGCACGCTCGCCTTGATCACCTGCGGGCGCGTCCCGTAGCAGAGCGCGATCGGTCGCGTCATCCCGTCCTCCCTGTCGCCCGCTCGTAGACCGACCGGATGCGGCGCGCGACCGCCCGCTCGTCGAGATCGGCGAGGACGGGAGATGGATCGACCCGTCCCGGCGCCGCCAGCACCGCGACGACGGCTTCGCCGATCGCCTCGGGGGAGCGCTCGACGAGCCGGCACCCCGGCACCCGGAGGAGCCACTCGCGCGCATCGCCGGCGTCGACTCCGACGACGGGACATCCGCAGGCGATCGCCTCCTTCACGACGTTTGCGGATCCCTCCGAGCGGGAGGTGAGCAGGAGGCAATCGGCGGCACGGTAGTAATCGGGCATCCGCGAATGCGGGACTCCCTGCACGTGGAGGAGGCGCGCACCGGGCCTGGCGCTCGCCACCCGTCGCATCGCTGCGTCCGCGAGGTCGAATCCCTTCTGGACCTGCTGCTCGCGGGCATGCGGAAAGAGAACGAGCGGCTCCGCGGGGTCGAGTCCCAGGCGCCGGCGGGCCGCACTCCGCTCCCCGGGCGCGAAGAGCTCGACGTTGACCCCGTTCGGGATCACCTCGGCCCGCTCGCGGTCCGATGCCCGCGGCAGCGCGTCCGCCAGGTTGCGTGACTTGCAGATGATGGCGCGGGCTCGCCGCGCCGCGTACCGGCTCATCCCGATCGCGACGCGCGACTTGAGCGTCCGGCCGCCGCGCCCCGACGGGGTCCCGAGGAGGTCGTCACCACAGAACGAAACGACGAGCGGCACCGGCTGCCATGCTGCCGTCCATCCGGAGAGGCCGTAGTGCGCGTGGACCAGGTCGGGCCGGAAGCGCCGGACCGCCCGCCGGACGAGCGGGATGTCGAGGGCGTACGACGAGGCACCGCGGTCGCCCTCGATCACGTGGAGCGCCATGTCGAGCCCGAGCGCCTCGAGCGACTGCACCTGCGACCGCACGAACGCACCGAAGGCGGGACGGTCGCGGCGGGGCCACATGTTGGTGACGGTGAGCACCCGCATCAGGCCGCGCGCGCCTCGAGCGGCTCGTCCGGCGCCAGGGATCGCTCCTGCGTGAGCGCGCTCCAGACGCCGAGGACGAAGAGGAGCCAGACGCGGTCGGCGCGCGCCGATCCACGCTCGAGCTCCGCATACGCCGCCGCGGCGGCATCGGGATCGATCCACTCGTGCAGCGCGAGGCCCCTGCCGGTGACGAAACGGCCGTACGCGCCGCGAAGCGGGCCAAGGAGCCAGCGCCGGACCGGAATCCCGAACCCCGTCTTGGTGCGGCCGAGGACGCTCGGCGGGAGGAGCTTGCGGGCGAGCGGCTTGAGGAGCGCCTTCGCCTCGCCGCGCGGGAACGCGAGGTCGGCCGGCACCCGGAGCAGCAGCTCGACCAGGTCGAGGTCGAGGAACGGCGAGCGTGCCTCGAGCCCGACCGACATCGTGGCGACGTCCACCTTCGTGAGGTAATCGTTGGGGAGCCAGGTGGCGAGGAGGGTGCGGCGGAGCGCGTCGGCATCCGGCAGGTGCGCGAGCCGCTCGAGCCGGCGGCGATAGATCGACTCGGCGACTTCCCGCTCGCCATGGCGGAGCAGCCGCGCGCGGCCTGCGGCATCCCATCCCATCCGGTTCCGGAACGACCGGGCGAGCGGCGCGGAGGCGTACTCGAGCAGTGCATCGAGCTTGTTGCGGAAGCCGGGTGCCGTGTCGTCCCCCGCGGCACGAAGCGCGCGGATGGCCGCCGGAGGAACGAGTCGCCGCAGCTGCTCGGCGCGGCGCACCCCGTCGAACACCGAATAGCCGAAGAAGAGCTCGTCGCCGCCGTCTCCCGTGAGCGCCACCGACACCCACCGGCGCGCCGCCGCAGCCACCTGCGCGCTCGGGAGGAGCGAGGCATCACCGAACGGCTCACCGGCCTGCCAGAGAAGCCGCGGCAGCGCGTCCGCCGACAGCGGCGGGACCTCGACCTCGGTGTGGCGCGTGCCGTACTTCCCGGCGACGGCGCGCGCGGCGGGGCGCTCGTCGAGCGGGTCCCCCGACGTGCCCGCCGTGAACGTGAGCACCGGGCCGCCCGCCTCTTCCGCCATGAGCGAGACGATGGTCCCGGAGTCGAGCCCGGCGCTCAGGAAGGCCCCGACGGGCACGTCGCTCACGAGCCGGCGCCGGATCGAGCGCCGCAGCATCCGCTCGATCTCCTCGATCAGCTCGACTCGGCTGCCGCTCCAGTCGGCCGTCTCGGCCGGGGCCCAATGCACGCCACGCGCCGTTTCGGTGGCGCCGTCGAACCGGATCCACGCTCCGGGCGGAACCCGGTGGATGCCTTCATAGATCACCATCTCCTGCGGCACCACCATGTGCGCGAGATACTGCGCGACCGCATCGCGCGCCACGGGCGGCGTGCGGCCGAGTCCGGTGAGCACCGCATCGAGCGTGGATCCGAACACGAGCGCGCCGTCGCCGCGCCACGCGTAGAAGAGGGGCTTCTTGCCGAGCGGATCGCGGGCGAGCAGCAGCGACCGGTCCGCCGGTCGCCAGTGCGCGAGCGCGAACATGCCGCGCAGCGACCGGAGGGCCGCTGCCCCGTCGTGCGTGAGCGCCGCCAGCAGCACTTCCGTGTCGGATTCGGTGGCGAAGGCGAGCCCGCGGCGCTCCCAGCCGGCGCGGAGCTCGCGGAAATTGTAGATCTCGCCGTTGAAGGCGAGCGATGCGCCGAGGTCCTCGCGCGTGAAGGGCTGGCCGGCGCGCTCGGAGAGGTCGATGATCGCGAGCCGGCAATGCACCATGCCGGTGGCGCCGAACACGGCGTGGCGCGTGCCGTCGGGCCCCCGGTGCCCGAGCGTCGCGCCCATGCGCCGGAGCAGGTCGTCGGAAATGCGTCCTTCTCCCGGAAGGACGACGCCGGCGAAGCCGCACATCAGCCGCGCCTGCCTAGCGGGAGGCGGATACGCTCACGCAATCCCGCCCGGTACTTGATTCGTCCGCACGCTCCGCCACCTTTCCGCGTTCACCGGATTTCAATTCTCCGCGCCGAGGCCCTGTGCCACCGACCCGTCGCCCGTTCGACATCGTGCACATCGCGCAGACGCCGTTTCCCGACGACCCGCGTCCGCGCAAGGAGGTCCTCGCCGCGACGTCGCTCGGGCTCCGGGTCGCGGTGATCGCCCTGCAGGACGGCCTCGATCCGCGTCCCGTCGGGCACCATGCGGGCGCGGTGGTCGTGCGGCTCCCGGGCGAGCGAAGGCGCGGATCGCTGGGAAAGTACGTCGCGGAATATACCGACTTCCTGGTGCGCGCTCATGCCCTCATGCACCGCGATGACCGCTTCCGGAGCGCCGGCGTGGTCCACGTGCACACCCTGCCCGACTTTCTCGTCGCGGCGGCGCGCCCGGCACGGAAGCGCGGCGCCCGCATCGTGCTCGACATG
>DASUXZ010000271.1:0-14170 GCA_036377655.1 Gemmatimonadales bacterium | reverse complement strand
TGGACCTCGCGCGGCTCACGCGCGGCATCATGGGCGATACGAGCCGCGTGACGACGCTCCTCGCCCGGCTCCGGCCGCTCGACCTGAGCTCGAACGTCACCCGCAACTCGACGTACGATCTCGCGGCGTTCGAGCCCGATTTCGGGTACCAGCTCGCCCTCGGCGGCATCGACGACTTCCTCACCGAGGAGGGCGTGCCGGCCCTCGGCGCCGGCGAGACGAGCACCCGTTCCGCCACGACCGGCGCCGACCTGCCGTTCGGTTTCTCCTTCACCCTCCGGTACGCGGAAACCGACGCCGTCCGCTTCCAGAACACCGCGCAGTCGCTGCGCGAGACGCGGACCTATTCGGAGGAGTGGCCGGTCGCGACGCTCCGGTTCTCGAAGCCGTTCCGCGGCGGGCCCTTTGCGCTCGTGACCGTCTCCGCCCAGGTGCGGGACCGCACCGGCCGCACCGAGCAGCCGTCCGCCGCCGGCACGACCGTCACCGGCCTCAGCTCGTCGAGCTTCGCGCCCGACCTCCTGCTCGCGTTCCGCAACGGGATGCGCTTCGCGCTCCAGCTCTCGAACACCACGCAGGAGAACCGCGGGACGAGCTCCATCACGTTCACCGACCAGGACCAGACGGTCGGGACGCTGAGCCACTCGTTCCGGCTCCCGCGCTGGCTCAGCAACTCGCGGAAGCTGCTCAACGCCACCGTCCTCGGGCGCTGGACCGGCACCGACACCTGCCTGCAGCCGCTCGGCACGGAGGAATGCAACTCGATCTCGAGCACGGTGAACAACGAGATCACCGCGGGCTTCCGGACCGACCTCTCGTCCGAGTTCGAGGGCGGCCTCGACTTCGGCTACACGCTGAGCGAGGCGGGCCACCTCAACCGGCGGATCTCGACGATGTTCGTCGCGGTTAACTTCACGCTGCGGCTCTTTGCCGGAAACCTCCGCTAGCGGAGTACCGGATCCCGCCGCGATCCGCCCGCCGCCAAGGAGCCGCTCCATGAGAGCCATCCGCCACTGCCTGCTCGGATCGGCACTCGCGCTCGCGCTCGGGGCGTGCGACCGGACCCCGGCGGCCACCCGCGCCTTCGACGGCGCGGCTGCGCTCGAGTATGCCCGCCGCCAGGTGGAGTTCGGCCCGCGCGTGCCCGGGTCGCCGGGGCACGCCGCGATGGCCGCCTGGCTCGACAGCACCCTCCGCTCGAAGGCGGACAGCGTCATGGTCCAGCGGTGGACCCACGTGACGCAGCGCGGCGACTCGCTCCCGCTCGTCAACTTCGTCGCGAGCTTCAACCCGACGGCGACGGCTCGCATCCTCTTCCTCGCCCACTGGGATACGCGGCCGGGCTCCGACGGCCCCGCCGCCGCGCCGGCGGATTCCGCGACTCCGGTCCCGGGCGCCAACGACGGCGCCTCGGGCGTCGCGGTGCTGCTCGGCGTGGCCGATGCGCTCGACTCCGTCCCCCCGTCGGTCGGGGTCGATCTTCTCTTCGTGGACGGCGAGGACTTCGGCGATTTCTTCGTGGAAGGCCGGCCGGACGTGCTCATCGGATCCCGGTACTACGCGAACAACCAGCTCATGCCGAAGCCCCTCTACGCCGTGCTCTTCGACATGGTGGGCGACCGGGATCTCAGGATCTCGCGCGAGGGCAACTCGATGATCGGCGCGCCCGAGGTCGTGGACCTCGTCTGGAAGGTGGCGCGCGAGGCAGGCTACCAGGGGACATTCGTGCCCTACGAGGGCACGACGGCGACGGACGATCACGTCGAGCTGCAGCGGGTCGGGATCCGCGCGATCGACGTGATCGACTTCAGCTACGGGCCGGGGAACGGCTGGTGGCACTCACCCGAGGACACCATGGACAAGATCAGCGCGGCGAGCCTCGGCATCGTGGGAGACGTGGCACTCCGCCTGGTGCAGGAGGCGGAGTAGGGCGCCTCGCGCGCGCTGATTCGATGGTGCCGCCGGTTTTCGGGTTGGGAGGCACGACGGCGGCGTCCTAGCGTTCCATTCATGCCGGCCGAGCATCGCGCACTCCTCATCCTGCTGGCCCTCGCGGCCGGCGGCCACGGGGCGCGGCTCGCGCTCTCGCCTTCCTCACCGGCCCCCGGGGCCATCCGCCTCCTCGGCGCCGGGCCGGCCGGCTCACCCGAAGCGCACCGGGACAGCATAGCCGCCCACGCGAGGCCGCTCGCCCGGGGGGAGCGGATCGACGTGGACCGCGCGAGCGCCAGGGAGCTCGAGCGGCTCCCCGGCGTGGGCCCCGGACTTGCCCGGAAGATCGCCGCCGACCGCGCGGCCCGGGGCCCGTTCGCAAGCCTCGCCGGGCTGGATCGGGTCCCGGGCATCGGCCCCGCCATGCTCGGCAAGCTCGAGGCGGCGGTGAGCTTCTCGGGGGTGGCCAGGCCGGGCCCGGATCCAGCCGCCGCGAGCGGGGCGGCCCGGTCCCCGCCGGCCTCGGCCGGAGCCGGGGCGGCTGCGGCGGGGCCGTCCGTCCGCGGGCTCGCCACGCTCAACGACGGCCCGGAAAGCACCCTCCAAGCCCTCCCCGGGATCGGCCCCGCCAAGGCCCGCGCCATCGTGGCGTATCGCGAGGTGCATGGGCCGTTTGCGAGCGTGCAAGCCCTCGAAAACGTCCCCGGGATCGGGCCTGCGCTCGCGGCGAAAGTCGCTGTGGCGCTTGGACTTCCGTAATGCCCCCGCCCTGGTGGCCCGACTCTGGCTCCTGCGCAGGTTCTTGCAGCCCACCTCTACCCGTTCACGGCAACTCATGGCGACTGCGGCGGTCACGGCCACAGGCGAGCGTCTGGGGCAGATCCTCATCGAGGAGGGCCTTCTCACGCGCGAGAAGCTCGGCCAGGCGCTGGCCGAGCAGAAGGCCACCAAGCACCGCCTCGGGTACTGCCTGGTCAAGCTGGGCCTCGTCCAGGAGCTCGAAATCACCAAGGTCCTCGCCCGGCAGTACCGGATGCCGGCGGTGGACCTTTCGCGCTTCGACGTGGATCCCCGGATCCTCCGCCTCATCCCGGCCGACCTGGCACTCAAGAGCGTCGTCCTTCCCCTCAAGCGCGAGGGCCGGACGCTCACCGTCGCCATGGCGGACCCGACCGACCTCGGGCTGCTCGAGGACCTCAAGTTCATCACCCGGTACGACCTCTTCCCGGTCATCGCCGGTGAGTACACCCTCCGCACCCTCATCGAGAAGCACTACGGGTCCGTCCAGGACCAGCAGTTCCAGGACATCCTCAAGGAATTCGACGACCAGGGCGGGGAAGTGGAGGTCGTCGCGGAGGAGGAGGACGACGCCGCCACGCAGGCGCAGATCGACGACGCGCCGGTGGTCAAGCTCGTGGAGGGCATCCTCAAGAACGCCGTGATGAAGGGCGCGAGCGACATCCACATCGAGCCGTTCGAGCACGAGATCCGGGTGCGCTACCGCGTGGACGGCGCACTCCTCGAGATCATGAAGCCGCCGATGAAGATGAAGGCGGCGCTCACGAGCCGCATCAAGATCCTCTCGCACCTCAACATCGCCGAGCGGCGCGTGCCGCAGGACGGGCGCCTCAAGCTCAAGATGGGCAGCCGCGTCATCGACTTCCGCGTCTCGACGCTGCCGGTGCTGTTCGGCGAGAAGATCGTGCTCCGTATTCTCGACAAGGGGAACCTGACGCTCGACCTCCAGAAGTTCGGCTTCGAGCCGAAGGCGGAGGCCGACCTCATGAAGGCCATCCTCAACCCCTACGGGATGGTGCTCGTCACCGGCCCGACCGGCTCCGGCAAGACGACGACGCTCTACTCCGCGCTCTCCCGGATCAACACCCCCGAGGTCAACATCATGACCGCGGAGGACCCGGTCGAGTACAACCTGATGGGCATCAACCAGGTGCTCGTGCGGAACGAGATCGGCCTCACCTTTGCGGCCGCGCTCAAGGCGTTCCTGCGCCAGGACCCGAACATCATCATGATCGGCGAGATCCGCGACCTCGAGACGGGCGGCATCGCCATCAAGGCGGCACTCACCGGCCACCTCGTGCTCTCGACGCTCCATACCAACGACGCGCCGAGCACCATCACCCGCATGATCGACATGGGCATCGAGGCGTTCAACGTGGCGAGCGCCGTGAACCTCGTCGTCGCCCAGCGGCTCGTGCGCCGCATCTGCAAGGACTGCAAGGCGCCGCACGAGTACAAGAACGAGGAGCTGGCGGCCCTGGGCACGGATTTTGACGAGTTGCGCCGGATACCGTTCCAGAAGGGCAAGGGGTGCGACGCCTGCGGCGGCCTCGGATATCGTGGCCGGGCAGGGCTTTACGAGGTCATGGCGATGTCGCCGGAGCTCCGGCGCATGGTCCTCCGGGGGGCCTCCGTGGCCGAGCTCCGGGACCAGGCCGTGGCGGAAGGCATGCTCACGTTGCGAATGGACGGGATGGAAAAGATCAGGAAGGGCGTCACCACCCTCGAAGAAGTCGTCAAGGAGACCGCCGGATGAGCTTCAACCTGCGCGCGCTGCTGGAGGAGATGATCGAGCGGGAGGCCTCCGACCTCCACATCACCGCCGGCGAGCGCCCCAAGCTCCGGATCGACGGGGACATCACCGACTCGTCGGTGACCGAGGTGCTCACGCCCAAGGACACGCTCCAGCTCGCCTACTCCGTGCTCACCGAGAACCAGAAGAAGCGCTTCGAGACCGAGGACGAGCTCGACTTCAGCTTCGGCATCCAGAACCTGGCGCGCTTCCGCGGCAACTGCTTCAAGCAGCGCGGCTGCGTGGCGGTCGTCATCCGGATGATTCCCTTCAACGTCCGCACCTTCCAGGACCTCGGCCTCCCGCCGGTGGTCGCGAAGCTCGCGGAGCGGCCGCGCGGGCTCATCCTCGTCACCGGCCCCACGGGCTCGGGCAAGTCCACCACGCTCGCCGCGATCATCGACAAGATCAACAAGGAGCGGAAGGGCCACATCATCACGGTGGAGGACCCGATCGAATTCATCCACCGCCACCAGTCGTGCATCGTGAACCAGCGCGAGGTGGGGACCGACACGCGGAGCTTCGGGAGCGCGCTCAAGTACGCGCTCCGCGAGGACCCGGACGTGATCCTCGTCGGCGAGATGCGGGACCTGGAGACCATGTCCGCCGCGCTCACCATCGCCGAGACCGGCCACCTCGCCCTCGCGACGCTGCACACCAATTCGGCGGCGGAGTCCATCAACCGCATCATCGACGTCTTCCCGCCGAGCCAGCAGCCGCAGGTGCGGGCGCAGCTCGCCTTCGTCCTCGAGGGGGTGCTCACGCAGACGCTCCTGCAGAAGGCGCGCGGCCGGGGCCGGGCCATGGCCGCGGAGATCATGGTGGCCACCCCCGCCATCCGCGCGCTCATCCGCGACGACAAGATCCACCAGATCTACTCGGCCATGCAGTCGGGGAAGAAGCACGGCATGCAGACCATGAACGACGCGCTCTACCAGCTCTACATGAGCCGTGAAGTGACCCAGGAGGAGTGCCTCCGCGTCTCGCCGGAGCCGAACGAGTTCCTGCGCGCCATCGGCGAGCGTCCGCTCGAGGACGCGGGCGAGGGGGCGAAGGAGCGGCCGAGCCTCGTGGGGGGAAGACGGTAGGCGGTAGACAGTAGGCGGTAGACAGTAGGCGGAAGGCGGTAGGAGGCAGGCGGTCGACGAAATCCCAGGAGGGTCCACCATGCCGATGTACGAGTACACGGCGCGCAACAGCAGCGGCCAGATCCAGAAGGGCCAGCTCGAGGCGCAGAGCACCGACGAGGTGAACGCGCACCTGCGGAAGAACCGCATGATGCTCGTGAGCGTGCGCCAGGCCCCGAAGGCCATCAGCTTCGGCGGCGCCGGACGGGTCAAGACCCGCGACATCGTGATCTTCACGCGGCAGTTCGCCACGATGATCAACGCGGGCCTCCCGCTCGTGCAGTCGCTCACGATCCTCGCGCAGCAGACCGAGAACAAGGCGCTCAAGGAGGTCACCAAGGCGGTGGTCTACGACGTCGAGAGCGGCAACACCCTCGCCGACGCCTTCGCCAAGCACCCGAAGGCCTTCAGCGACCTCTACGTCAACATGGTGGCGGCCGGCGAGGCCGGCGGTATCCTCGACACGATTCTCCTCCGCCTGGCCACCTTCCTCGAGAAGAACGACGCCCTCGTCCGCAAGGTGAAGGGCGCCATGGTCTACCCGGGCGTCATCATGGCGGTGGCCGGCATCGCGATCGCGGTGCTCCTCGTCTTCGTCATCCCGACCTTCAGCGAGATGTTCGCCTCGGCGGGCATGGAGCTGCCGCTCCCGACCCGCGTCGTGATCGCCCTCTCCGACTTCCTCATCGGGTTCTGGTGGGCCATCCTCCTCGGCATCGGGTTCGTGGTCTTCTCGATCCGGCGCTACTACGCCACCCCGGGCGGCCGGAAGCAGATCGACACGATGATGCTCCACGCGCCGGTCCTGGGCGACCTCATCCGGAAGTCGGCCGTCTCGCGCTTCACCCGGACGCTCGGCACCCTCATCAGCTCGGGCGTGAGCATCCTCGACGGCCTCGAGATCACCGCGAAGACGAGCGGCAACCGCGTCGTGCACGATGCGGTGATGGAGAGCCGCCAGTCGATCGCCGGCGGCGAGACGATCGCGGCCCCGCTCGAGCGTTCCAAGGTCTTCCCGCCGATGGTCATCTCGATGATCGCGGTCGGCGAGCAGACGGGCGGGCTCGACGAGATGCTGAGCAAGATCGCCGACTTCTACGACGAAGAGGTGGACGTGGCGGTGAGCGCGCTCCTCTCCCTCATGGAGCCGGTCATGATCGTCGTCCTCGGCGTGATCGTCGGCGGCATGGTGATCGCGATGTACCTGCCGATCTTCGACATGATGAACGCGGTGCAGTAACCGCGGCGGGTTCCGGAAGTGCGGAGAGGCCGGGGGCGAAAGCTCCCGGCCTCTCCGTTTCCTGCCGTCCTCGCGGCGAGGCCCGGAACTTGCCAAGTGCCGACGCGCCGCACTCGGCGGTTCATCGCAATTCCTTCCGTTCATCACGTCGGAGACACGAAATGCCCTTCCGCACTACCCAGCGTACCGGCATCCTTTCCCTTCTTCTTGCCCTCGGCATTGCGGCCTGCAGCGACGGCGCCACCGGGCCCGGCGACGGCGATGGCGACGGCAACGGCAACGGCGACGGCACGCAGCTCACGAGCGGCACGCCGGTCACCGGCCGTTCCGGCGACGAAGGGAGCACGACGCTGTATCGCATCACCGTCCCGGCCGGCGCCACGCGCCTCACCGTCACGACGGGCGGCGGCACCGGCGATCTCGACCTCTACGTGCGTCGAGGCGCCGAGCCGACGACCTCGAGCTACGACTGCGAAAGCGCCGGGGGCGACAACGAGGAGCTGTGCGAGTTCGACGACCCGGACGCCGGCACCTGGTACATCATGCTCGAAGGGTGGGAGGCCTACAGCGGGGCGAGCCTCCTCGCGACGGTCACGCTCGGCGGCGATGGCGACGTGACCGCCGTCTGCGGCGGACTCCAGGGCGGCAACCTCAACGGCGACTGGCGGCGCGCGGGGGACTTCGGCGCCCCGAACGCGGCGGGCATGCTCGTCCGCCACGCCGCCGGTGAGGGCGTGATCGTCGAGAACCCGGGAACCGGCTTCGCCATCGGCGAGATCAAGTGGCACACCTTCGATCCGGCCGGCTGCACCATCCAGAGCCTCTTCACGAACGAGTCGGGCACGACGCAGGAGTATCGCTCGACGTCGGTGTCGCTCAACGCCGCCGAGACCCAGCTCACGATCGGGCAGGCGATCTACAACCGGGAGTAGCGCGCCAGCCGTGTGAGTCCGCTCGCAGGAAGAACGAAAGGCCGGGAACACGGGTTCCCGGCCTTTCGCCATGCGGGAGCGACCCGGGGTCAGCTCGCCGGCGCCTCCTGCGGCATCCCGCTGTTGATCATCCACGGCGTGCCGTACCGGTCCACGCACATCCCGAAGCGCTCGGCCCAGAACGTCCGATCGATCGGCATGGTCACCGTGCCGCCCTCGGACAGCGCGGCGAAGATCCGCTCCGCCTCGGGGGTGTCGTCCATGACGATCGAGACCGACATGCCCCCTGCCTTCTCGTGGGGCATCCCGCCCGAGTCCGAGGCCATGAGGATCGTCTGCCCCTTGAGGGCGAGGCTCGCATGCATGATCTGGCCGCGGGCCTCCGCCGGCACGTGCGCTTCGGCCGGCGTCCCGGCGAAGGTGAACATCGACTCGATGTCCGCCCGGAGGGTCCGGGCGTAGAACTCCATCGCGTCCTTGCAGTCGCCATTGAAGGTGAGATAGGGGATGAACTGCATGGCTCGCTCCTCAGCTGATGGTTCACGAAAGCTGCCCGGCCTGCCCACGAGCCGGCGGGCGCGGACTCACTGCGATGCCAGCGCCTCGAGCATCCGCGCCCGCTCGGCGGGCCCGATCCACCGGCCGTTCACGACGACGCCGTCGATGCGGAGCGAATGGGAGACGTCGGCGAGTGGGTTCGCGTCGAGCAGCAGCAGGTCGGCCCGGGCGCCGGTGCGCACCACGCCGGAGCGGCCCTCCTCGCCGAGGAACTTCGCCACGTCCACCGTCCCGGTGCGGAGCGCCTGCCAGGGCGTGAGCCCGGCGGCGACGAGCGCGCCGAGCTCGCGGTGCGCCGAGAAGCCGGGAACGTTCCAGAGCTGCGGCGCGTCGGAGCCGAGGAGGAAGGGCACGCCTTCGTCGTAGAGCCGCTTGATGAGGCGCCGCCTGAGCGCGGTGAATTCCTGCCGCTGGTCCGCCGGAACCTCCGCCTGTGCCAGCAGGTTGTCCTTGAAGGTACGCCACGCCGCCACCTGCTGCGGCAGCCAGTAGCGGAATTCCGGATGCGAGGTGAGCTCGGTGCCGCTCGCGTCGCTCGTGAAGTTGTCCATCAGGATCTGGGTCGGGACCATCGCCACGCCCGAAGCCTTGATCCGCGCCACGATCGCGTCGAAACGTGACTGGTCAAGCTGCCGCATGATCCCGAGCCCGAAGAAGCCGTTCACTTCCGGCGTGAGCGCTCCCGGGCCGCTGTACATCGCCTCGACGACGCCGTCGAGATGATCGATGGTGGAGTACTTCGAGGTGAGCGCCGCGTCGAGGCCCACCTCGAGCGGCACATGCCCGGCGAACGGGATGCGCAAGGCGTTGGCCACGACGGCGAGCGAGTCGAATGCCGCGCGCGGAACGCCGGGGTGGATCTTGAGTAGGTCGTAGCCGGCGGCCTTCTGCTCCCGCACCATCGTGGCCGCCACGGCCGGCGAGGACACCGAATTGCCGTTGAACGACGGACCCGACGTGAGGAGGCGCGGGCCGAGGAGCGTTCCCGCGGCGATGCTGTCCCGGAGCCCCAGGTGCATCGGCGCGCCGAGCATCCCGCGCGCGGTCGTGACGCCGGCGAGCACGTAGAGCGAAAGGGTCCGGTGCGCATGGACCGCTCCCTGGCCGCTCGGCACATGGGCGTGGAACTCCGAGAGGCCCGGCATGAGGAACTTGCCGCGGCCATCGACCATGGTCGCGTTCGCGGGCGCGCGGCGCGGCCCGCCGACGTAGGTGATGCGCCCGTTCTCGACGACCACGGTCTGGTCCCCGAGGACGGTGTCGCGGTCCATCGGGATCACCGCGACGCCGGTGAAGACGATGGGCGCGTGCTGGGCCGCTGCGAGCGGGGGCAGCGCCATGGAGATCAGGAGACTGGCTGCAAGCCGGGCACGGAGCACTATGGCCTCCAGGAGGGGAATGGACGTTCGGGATGGTGCTGGCACTACGGAAGACGCCCGGCCGGCGTTTCCCGGTCGTCCACCAGATTACCCTTCCGGGATGCCGGCCGCGAGGATGCCGGATGGATCGTCGGCGGGAGGCACAGAGGAGGGACGCATGCAGCTCAGGGACAAGGTGGCGATCGTGACCGGTGCCGCGTCGGGCATCGGGCGGGCCGTGGCGCTCGCATATGCGCGCGAGGGGGCGCGCGTCGTGGTCTCCGACATCGACGAAGGCGACGGGCAGGGCACCGTGCGCATGATCGGCGAGGCGCGGCACGGCGCGGAGGCCATCTTCGTGCGTGCCGACGCCTCGAAGCCCGGGGACCACGAAGCGCTCGTGCGGGCCGCCGTCGAGCGGTTCGGCGGCCTGCACGTCGCCTGCAACAACGCGGGCATCGGCGGCGAGCTCAACCCCGCCGGGGAGATGAGCGTCGCGGGGTGGCAGAAGGTGATCGAGCTGAACCTCTCCGGCGTCTTCTACGCGGTGCGAGCACAGCTCCCGGCCATGCTCGAGTCGGGCGGCGGGGCCATCGTGAACATGGCGTCGATCCTCGGGCAGGTCGGGACGGCGAAGTCCTCCGGCTACGTCGCGGCGAAGCACGGCGTGGTCGGGCTTACGAAGGCCGCGGCGCTCGAGTACGCCACGCGCGGTGTCCGGATCAATGCCGTGGGCCCCGGGTACATCGACACGCCGCTCCTCGCCGACCTTCCCGAGGCGGTGCGCAATGCGCTCGTCGCCCTGCACCCGATCGGCCGGCTCGGCCGCGCGGAGGAAGTCGCGGAGCTCGTGCTCTGGCTCAGCGGCGACCGGGCGAGCTTCGTGACCGGGGCATACTATCCGGTCGACGGCGGGTACCTCGCGCAGTAGACGCGGACTTCACGAGACGGCGCGCCGGCGCGCGCGGGAGCTGCCACGATGATGGAAATTCTGCCGACGCCCGATCATGTCGCCGCGTTCAGGATCGCGGGCCGGCTCGACGGGCGGGATTACGAGGCCATTGCGTCGGATGTGCGCGCAAAGCTCGCGCGGCACGAGCGGATCGGCGTGCTCGTGGACCTCACGGACTTCGAGGACATCACGCCGGAGGCCGCCTGGAAGGACATCCGGTTCAGCCTGAGCCTCATCGGCGATCTCAAGCGCTTTCCGCGCGAAGCGGTGGTGTCCGACAGGCAGTGGGTCCGTACGCTCGCGAAGATCGCCGACCCGCTCCTGCCGCACGTGACCATCAGGGTGTTCGGATCGGCGGAGCGGGATGCGGCGCTGGCCTGGGTGGCGGAGACGCCTCGGGCCTGACGTCGAGCAGCACCTTGCCCGACGTCTGCCTCCCTTCGAGGGCGCGGTGCGCCGCCGCCGCCTCCTCGAGGGGAAACCTCGCCCCGATCCGCACCGACAGCCCGCCGCTCTCGACCAGCTCGAAGAGGCCGGCCGCCCGCCGGCGCAGCTCGTCCGGCGTGGCGGTATAGTCGGCGAGCGTCGGCCGCGTGAGGAAGAGCGAGCCCTTCCGGTTGAGGAGCTGCGGGTCGAACGGCTCCACCGGCCCGCTCGACTGCCCGAAGAGCACCATCATTCCACGCCGCGCGAGCACGTCGAGCCCGGGAAGGAAGGTGGTGCGGCCGACCGAGTCGTACACGACGGTCACGCCGCGCCCCTCGGTGAGCCGCCTCGTCTCCGCCACGAAATCCTGCCGCGTATACACGATCACCGCGTCGGCGCCGGCCTCCCGCGCGAGCGCGGCCTTCGCGTCGCTCCCGGCGGTGCCGATGACCCGCGCGCCGATACGCCGGGCGAGCTGCACGAGGAGCAGTCCCACGCCGCCGGCGGCCGCATGGACGAGGCACGTCTCGCCCGGCCGGAGCGGCCAGGTCGAGGTGGCGAGGTAATGCGCCGTCATGCCCTGCAGCATGACGGCCGCAGCGGTCGCGAGCGGCACCCGGTCCGGCACCGTGACGAGCTTCCCGGCCGGCACCACGACATGCTCCGCGTAGGAGCCGATGCGCATGGCCCACGCGACGCGGTCGCCCACCCGGGGCTCGTCCACCCCGGGGCCGACGGCCCGGACGATCCCCGCGCCCTCCTCGCCAAGCGTCGCCGGCAGCGGCACCGGATAGAGCCCGCGCCGCTTGTAGACGTCGATGAAGTTCACGCCGGCGGCGGCGACCTCCACGAGGGCTTCGCCCTGGCCCGGTACGGGAATCGGGACCGCTTCCCGGCGCAGGGCCTCGGGGCCGCCGGTCTCGTGCAGGCGGATCGCGCGCATCGTCTCCATGCCGAATCCTATCTCCCGGGGACGGCTTCCGTCACCTTGCGCCGCCGGCGGATTGATTAATCCCGGTCCGGCGAGCTTTCTTCACCGAGACCTCCGAGAGAGAGCGCCGCATGTCCGACCTGCCGAACGACCCCCCCGAGCCCTCCGGCGGCCCTGCCGACCCGATGGCGCTCCTCGCCTTCCTCCAGCGCCTCGTCGCGACGATGTCGCGTGGCGGCGACGTGAACGCACTCATGGCCGAGGCGCCCCCGGGCTTCGAGGCACTCTTCGCCGACGCGGAGCGCCGGGTCCAGGCGGGGGAGATGCCGGACATGAGCGCGCTCATGGGGATGTTCGGGGCGGGGGTGGAGGAAGACGTGGATGACGACGGGGACGCGATTCCCGGGCCCGACGGGGAGGACGGCGGCTGAGGCCGGCCTCCCTCGGGTGTCGCCCGTTCAGTCGGCGGCCTTCGCCTCCACGTAGTAATCCGGGTCCACGGCCAGCGCTCCCGCACGCTCGAGCCGAAGCGTCTGCCATTCGGTCGTCGGGCGGATGATCCGGTTGGGTCCCCCGCCGATCGAGATCTCGATCGGCATCGCGAATCCGGGCACGACCCGCGTCCATCGATAGTCCAGCGACGCGCCGGCATTGCGGTATTCGAGGAGAGGAATCTCGGTCCTCGTGAGGTACTGCTCGAACACCTTCGTCAGGTCGATCCCCGCCTCCCTGCCGATGTACGCCTGCACCTGCCGCCCCGTGACGATTTCGTGCCGGAACTCGCGATGGAGGCCGCGCAGGATGCCGCGCCATTTCTCGTCGTCGCCGACCAGCTGCCGGATGGTGTGCAGCATGTTGCCGCCCTTCGGGTACATGTCGCCCGAGCCCTGCGCGTTGACGCCGTAGGCGCCGGGGACGATCGGCCGGTCGTTCCGGATGAGCTGCCGCGTGCCGATCACGTACCGCGCTCCCGCGTCCTTCCCGAAGAGGCACTCGGTGTAGATGTTCTCCGAGTAGTTGGCGAAGCCCTCGTGCACCCACATGTCGGCGAGGTCGGCCGTCGTGAGGTTGTTGCCCCACCACTCGTGCGCCGTCTCGTGCACGATGATGAAATCCCACTGCATCCCGAGCCCCGTGCCCGATCCGTCCCGGCCGCGGTAGCCGTTCGCATACCCGTTCCCGTACGCGACGGCGCTCTGGTGCTCCATGCCGTTGTTCGAGACTTCGATCAGCTTGTAGCCGTCCTCGTAGAAGGGATACGGCCCGAACCATCGCTCGAAGCACTGGATGGTGGTGCGCGCCTGGGGGAACTGCCGCCGCGCCGCCTCGAGGTTCTGTGCGAGCGGCCAGAAGTCGAGCGTGAGCGTGCCCGCCTCGCCCTCGAGCGTCTCGCCCCAGTGCGCGTAGTTCCCGGCCGCGACGGCGATGGCGTAGTTGTTGATCGGGTTGACCACGAACCATTCCCACGTCGTCGTGCCGTCGGGGTTCGGCGTCACGCGCCGAAGGCGCCCGTTCGAGACGTTCACGAGCGGGTTCGGCACGGTGATGGCGACGCGCTGGCTGTCGGGCTCGTCGGCCTGGGTGTCCTTGTTCGGCCACCAGACGCTCGCGCCCATGCCCTGGTCCGTCGTGACGATCCACGGCCTGCCGAGCGAATCGGTCTTCCACGAGAAGCCGCCTTCCCACGGCGGGCGCTTCGCAATCTGCGGACGGCCATGGTAGTAGACCGTCACCGTCCGGACCTCGCCGGTGCCCTGCCGCTGCGCCGTGGCCGCGAACCAGGCATTCCCCTCCCGCCGGACCGTGAGCCGCTTCCCTTCCTGCACGACGCTGTCGATCACGAGCGGCTCCATGAGGTCGATCTGGAGCTCCTGCGGGGGCGGCGGCGCAGCGCCGACACGGGGACCACGCCGGGTGCCGGCCGCTGCGCCCGGCGTGCCATAGGTGATGGTGTTGTGGCCGCGGATGGTGCTGTCGGCCGGGTCGATGGCGACGTGCAGGTCGTAGAACGTCACGTCCCACCACTTCCGGCCCGGCGTGTCGAACGAGCCGCGCAGCGTGTCGGCGCGGGTGTACGGCCGATCCTGCGCGGCGAGCGGCGCGGCGAGCGGAAGGAGGAGCAGG
>DASUXZ010000270.1:0-7899 GCA_036377655.1 Gemmatimonadales bacterium | reverse complement strand
AGCGCCACCGGCGCCACCGCGATGAGCGGGAACGCGCCGAGTGCGAGGAGGATCGTGGCGCCGGCGATGCCCGCCGACGCGAGCGCCGCGCCCCCGCCCACGAACCCGGCGCGGGTCGGGCGCAGGTCGGCGGAGAGCGTGACGTGAACGTACCCCGCCTCGAGCGCGACGAGCGTCGAGTGCACCTCGTGCGCCTTGTCGAGCATGAAGGGCCGCTTGCCCTTGCCGAACGCAGCGGTGGAGCGCCGGATCGTGGCCTGGAAGCCGCCGATCGGCTCCCAGCTCACGCGACCGGGCTGCCGCCGCTGGATGCAGAGGAGCTCGTGCTCCTCCATGTAGGCGACGAGCGCGCCCTCGATCGCTTCCACGTCTCCCTGGACCACCCGTTGCGCGGCGACCTGCGCAGGACCGACCACGCGGTTCAGGATCCCCGACGGGTCGGCGACGCTGACGCGGCTCCGCTCCTCGAGGATCGCCTGCTGGAGATGGCGCTGGGGAATCCCCACCTCCTTGCCGAGGAGGAGGATCTCCTCGGACGAGAGGTGCTCGCCCTCGTGCTCCGCGGCCTGCAGCTCCGCCGCGCGCTGGAGGATGCGCTCGAGCGCAGCGCGGTCGATCCGGGCGGGAGGGCCTCCGGTCATCCGGCGTCCGTTCCTCCGCCGCGGCGCTCGTCCGGCGTCCGCTCCTCGCGCGAGCGATCCTCGATGCGGAACTGCGGAAGCGTCGGATCGGGAGACGGAAGCGCGGCCGGCGTTCCGCCCGCCGGGAGGTCGCCACTCCGCGCCTTCCGCGCGGCCGCTCCCGCCGCGCCGGCGATGTCCATGAACGGCTTGATCATGTCGATCGGGACCGGGAAGATCGTCGTCGAATTGTTCTCCGACGCGATCTCGATCACGGTCTGCAGGTACCGGAGCTGGAGCGACATCGGCTCCGTCGCGAGCGTGCTCGCGGCCTGGGCGAGCGTTTCGGACGCCTGCAGCTCGCCCTGGGCGGCGATGACCTTGGCGCGGCGCTCCCGCTCCGCCTCCGCCTGGCGCGCCATGGCGCGCTTCATCTGCTCGGGCAGGTCCACGTCCTTGACCTCGACCGCGGAGACGTGGATGCCCCACTGGTCGGTGCGCTCGTCGATGATGCGCTTGAGGACCGCGTTGATCTTCTCGCGGTCGGAGAGGAGCTCGTCGAGCTCGACCTCGCCGAGCACCGAGCGGAGCGTGGTCTGCGCGAGCTGGCTCGTCGCGTAGAGGTAGTCCTCCACTTCCATGACCACGCGCTCGGGGTCGCTCGCCTTCATGTAGAGCACGGCGTTCACCCGCACCGAGACGTTGTCCCGCGTGATCACGTCCTGCGGCGGGATGTCCATCGCCACGATCCGGAGCGAGACCCGCTTCATCCCCGCGAAGAAGGCGGGAAGGAAGATGAGGCCCGGCCCCTTCGTCCCGGAGAAGCGCCCGAGGAAGAAGGTGACGGCCCGGTCGTACTGGCGGATGACGCGGATGCTCGCGAAGGTGTAGCCGACCGCGAGCGCCAGCGCTGCGAGGGCGAATTCCATGGTCACTCCTTCGCTGCAGGAAAGGCTTCGACGACCACCGCCGCGCCCTGTCCGCCCCCGATGCACGCGCTGCCGAGCCCGTACCGCCCGCCGGTGCGCCGGAGCATGTGGAGGAGGTGCGCGGTGATGCGGGCGCCGCTCGCCCCGAGCGGATGCCCGATGGCGATGGCGCCGCCTTCCGCGTTCGTGCGCGCGGGATCGAGTCCGAGCTCCCGCTCCACGGCAAGGTACTGTGCCGCGAACGCTTCGTTGATCTCGACACGGTCCATCTGCGCGAGGCGGAGCCCCGCGCGCTCGAGCGCGATGCGGGACGCCGGCACCGGCCCGAACCCCATGATGGCGGGATCCACGCCCGAGACACCCCACGATACGAGCCGCCCGATCGGCGTCCAGCCCGCCTCGCGCGCCACGAGCTCGTCGGCGATCACGAGGGCCGCGGCGCCGTCACAGATGCCCGAGGCGTTTCCCGCGGTCACCACGCCGTCCTTCCTGAAGTAGGGCGGCAGCCGCGCGAGCCCCTCCCGGGTGGAATCGGGCCGCATGTGCTCGTCGGCCGCCCAGGGCGCCGGCTGCTTCGTCTTCCGGTCAGGGACGGAGACCGGGACGACTTCGTCCGCGAAATCGCCGCGCGCCCAGGCCGCGGCGGCGCGCTGCTGGCTCCGGAGCGCCACCGCGTCCACGTCGTCCCGGCTCAGAGCGAACCGGTCCGCGAGGTTCTCGGCCGTCTCCGCCATCGAGAGGCCGCACTCGGAATCGCGGAGCGCCTCCCAGAGCATGTCCTCGAGCGGCGCGCCGGGGCCGAGCCGGAGGCCCCAGCGCGCACCGCGCACGACGTGCGGCGCCTGGCTCATCGACTCGGTGCCGCCGGCGAGGACCACGCGCGCTTCGCCGAGCATGATCCGGTGCGCGCCCTGGATGACGGCCTCGAACCCGGAGCCGCAGAGCCGGTTGACCGTCACCGCCGGCGTCTCGACCGGACACCCGGCCCTGAGGCCGACGTGCCGCGCGAGGTAGATCGCGTCGGCGGACGTCTGGATCACGTTGCCGAAGACGACGTGATCCACCCGCGCGGCCGGCACCCCGGCGCGGTCGAGTGCCGCGCGCGAGGCCGCGACGCCGAGCGTGGTCGCGGAGAGGTCGCGGAGGGTGCCGCCGAAGGTGCCGAAGCCGGTGCGGACGCCGGAGAGGAAGACGACGGAGGACGGGCTCATACCGGAAGATGACGGCGCGGCGGGCGTGCCGCCACACCCGGACTACTGCTGGGCGAGGGCCGCTCCGCACGCCACGCAGTGGCGCCAGCCGAGCTCGACTTCCTCGTTGCACTGCGGGCAGTGGAGGGCGCGGACCGACTGGCCGCAGTGCGGGCAGAAATTGACGGCCCGGCCCGCGGGGAGGGTGCCGCCGCAGCAGCCGCAGCGCTCGGCGTGGACGTCGTCCGCCGCTTCCCACTCGACGATCTCCACCTCCTCGACCGCGGGCGGGGCTGCGCCCGGCTGGGCCGGCGGGGCGTATCCCTGACCGCCCGCTCCTTCGAGCAGGGCGGCGACGGCGTCCCGCGCGAGCGTCATCGTCGCGTGCTCGTCCATGCGGAGCACGGCCAGATCGGGCTGCAGCGTGCCGAGCTCCTGCCGGAAGCGCGCGAGCGTCTCCGGCGGGTCGGTGCGCGCGAGGCCCGCCTCGCCGGCGGCGAGCCGGAGGAGGAGCAGCTCGTATTCCTCGCTCGTGACGACGTCGAGGTGCCGCCGGCTCGTCCGGTACGGCACGATCCGGTCCATGAGCTCCACGATCGGAATCGGCCGGTAGAGCCGTGCCGGATCGGTGGCGCCGAGGCTGTCGGCGATGAGGGCGACGAGGCGGCGGAGCTCGTTCATCGGTGCGGGATGCGCTCGCCGGCGAGGAGCCGCCGCTCGAGGGCGGCGAAGCTCGCGTCGGGATCGTAGTCGAGGTAGAGCTTCTTCCTGCGCTTCATCTCGAGCCACTCCGGGAACCCGGATTCGACGGCCCCGCCGGAGCTCGCCTGTTCGCGCGCGGCGCGGATCGCGAGGTCGTTTGCGTACTCGTTCTTCGCATGTCCCTTGTGACCGCGCACCCAGGTGAGCTGGGTGTCATGGAGCGCGGCGGCGCGGACGAGGCGCTGCCAGAGCGCCAGGTTCTCGATCGGCCCGCCCTTCCGCGTCCAGTTGCGGCGCTGCCAGCCGCTCACCCATTCGCGCATGCCGCGCACGAGGTACTCCGAGTCGGAGACGAGCAGCACCGTGAGGCGCGCGCCCTTCGCCCCGAGCAGCTCGAGCACCTCCGCGGCGCCGGCGAGGGCCATCCGGTTGTTCGTCGTCGCTGGCGCCGACAGGAAGACGTCGCGCCGCTGGACACCGCTCCGGGTCCGCATCTCGATCAGCCCCCCCGCGCCGCCCGGATTGTCACCCTCGCGTCCGTTGCCAAGGCAGCTTTCGTCGAGATGTACGATGGCGGCCCGTTCAGTCACCGATGACCTGGAACGCGTCCACGTCCTGGAGGGGAAAGACGAGCTCGTCTCCCGTCATGGGGAGGTGGCCGACGAGGGCGTCGCGCCCGCTCTGCTGCGTGATCCGGAGCGCGGTGACGATGTACTCCGTCCCGCGGCGCGAGAGCGCCACGCGCAGGTTCTTCCGCACCGCGTGCTCGAGCCGGTCCATCTGCGTGGGGGTCCAGCGAAACGTCGCCATCGTCCTTCCGGGGTGAACGGTCGATCGGTGCGAGGTCGAGCGTCGGGCGCGCCAGAGATATAACCGGTCCGGACGCCTCACGGCGCCTTCCGCGTCACGTGCACCACGCCGGCCGCCGCCGTCACCCGGCCGATCGTCGCCGCCGCCGGTGTCCCCTCGCGCTCGAGCGCCGCGACCAGGGCCGCGTGCCGGTCGGCCGGCACCGCGAGGAGCAGCCCGCCGGAGGTCTGCGCGTCCGCGGCGATCGCGCGCTCGGTCGCGTCGAGTGACGCGTCCCACCGGACCTCCGCCGCGGCCTCGAGGTTGCGCTTCGTCCCGCCGGGCACGAGCCCGCGCGCCGCGAGGTTCCGCACGTGAGGGAAGACGGGGATCGCGTCGAACCAGAGCTCCGCGCCCTTCCGGCTCGCCCTGAGCATGTTGTCGAGATGGCCGACGAGCCCGAACCCGGTCACGTCGGTGCAGGCGTGCACGCCGGCCTCGAGCGCGGCGCGGGCCGCGCCGTCGTTGAGGGTGCTCATCGACTCGATCGCCTCCGACATCCCGCCCTCGAGGAGCGCCTCGCGCTTGAGCGCGGTGCTCAGGATCCCGGTGCCGATCGGCTTCGTGAGCACCAGCAGGTCGCCGGCACGCGCGCCGGCGAGCGTGAGCATCCGGTCGGGGTGCACCTCCCCGATCACGGCCATGCCGAACTTCGGCTCGTCGTCGTCGATCGAATGCCCGCCGAGCATCAGGCACCCCGCCCGCCGGGTCACGGCGACGGCTCCGCGCATCACGTCCCCGAGCAGCTCGAACGGCACGCCTTCGCGCGGCCACGCCACGAGGTTCAGGGCAAAGAGCGGCCGAGCGCCCATCGCGTAGATGTCGCTCAGCGCGTTCGCCGCGGCGATGGCTCCCCACGACGCCGCGTCGTCCACCACCGGCGTGAAGAAATCCACCGTGGCCACGAGGGCGCGGTCGTCCGAGAGGCGATAGACCGCCGCATCGTCCCGGGTCGCTGCGTCGACGAGGACCCGGGCGTCCTCGATGACGGGCAGATGGCGCAGGACCTGCGCCAGCTCGGCGCTGCCGAGTTTACACGCTCAGCCGGCCCCGTGAGAGAGGGAGGTGAGCCGGATGCGATCGCGCTGGTCGGGCATGGGAAGCTCCGCGGAGGGTAGGTCCGGGTAGGAAGTTATCCGATCCGGGCGTAGAATTGACCGATGCTGATCCTGCTCGTGACCGCCGCCACCGTCGGCTTCCTGCACGCGCTCGAGGTGGACCACATGCTCGCCGTGAGCGCCTTCGTGAGCCGGCGCCCGACCGTGCCCGTGGCGGCGCGCTTCGGGGCGCGCTGGGGCATCGGGCATTCCGTCGCGGTGCTCGCGGCCGGCGGCCTGCTGCTCGCCCTCGGGATACGCTGGCCCGAGCGATGGGACGCGCTCGCCGAAGCGCTCGTCGGCGTGATGCTCGTCGGCCTCGGCACCTGGGCGATCGTCTCGACGCGGAGGATGCACTTCCACGGCGAGGCCGAGCACGGCGGGCATGCCCACCTGCACATCCACGCCGCCGGAGGCCCGCACGATCACGCCCACGCCCCGGGGCATGCCGCCGGCCATTCGCATGGCGGGATTACCGCCGTCGGCTTCCTGCACGGCCTCGCCGGGACGAGCGCCGTCGTCGCACTCATTCCCGTCACCATGATGACCGACGTCGGTGCCGGGCTCGGCTACCTGGCGGCCTTCGGCATCGGCACCACCGTGGCCATGACGCTCTTCGCGATGGCGGCAGCGGCGATGATGCACCGCGCCCAGGCCAGGTCGCTCGTGCTCGGCCGTCGCGTGGCCGGGCTCATCGGCATCGCCGGGGTCCTCACCGGTGTCTTCTGGGTGTACCGCGCCCTCGGTTGAGCAGCCGTCCCTACCCGACCCACCACCAGAGAAGCGCGCCGGCCCCGGTGATCCGCAACGCTCCCGACGTCACCCGGGCGGCGGCGCGTCCGGAGCCGTCGGGAGCGCGGAATCCGTGGCGAACCGGCCCGGGCCATTCCATGAGGATGCCGAGGAGCGGGAAGACGAGCCACCAGCCGCCCGACCCGAGGCTCGCGAACCAGAGCGTCCCGAGCAGCGTCACGAGCAGCGCCTCCGCCACGTAGACCTGCACCGGCGCGCGGAGCCACCCGCCGGCGTTCCCGCGCGCATCGAGCCGCCCCGCCACGAGCTCCCACACGAGGAACCACGCCGCGACGAGGAGCCACGCCGCGGCGACGGTGGTGAGCTGCATCTACCAGCCGGCGCGCAGCGAATCCACCGGGAAGAGCACGCCCCGCACCATCACCTGCTCGATGCGCCGCGTGTTGGAGATGTTGGCCATCGGGTCGGCGCCGAGCACGACGAGGTCCGCGGCGCGGCCGGCCGCGATCGTGCCGATCGAATCGGCGCCGAGGAGCGCGGCGACGTTCCGTGTCGCCGCGAGGAGCGCGTCCTCCGGCGCGAGGCCGGCGCGCACCAGGAGCTCCATCTCGCGGTGCATGCTCTCGCCCGGCACGAGCTGCTGGTTCACGGCGTCGGAGCCGGCCGCGACGATCCCGCCTTCCGCGCGGAACATGCGGATGAAGCGATCCATGGCCGGGCGCGACCGCGCGAAGGCCTCGAAATCGGCCTGCGACCACCCGGCGCGGCGGATCATGTCGGGGGTGTCCCAGCTCCGGATCGCCGCCGGCGGGACCGCGCGGAGCGCCGGCTCCTCGTAGAGCGCCGGGTCGCCGAGGCGGCTCAGCATCTCGTGCACCACGAGCGTCGGCACGAGCACGACACGGCGCTCGGCGAGTCCCGCCGCGACCCGCGCGAGCTCCGTCGAGTCGATGCCGCTCCAGCTCTTCGCGAAGGCGGTCCACCCGGCGAAGAACCCGCGCCGGTGCGCCGCCATGATCTCCGCGCGCGCGCGCGTCGCCTCGGGGACACCGGTCAGGTGCTCGATCGAGCGGAGCCCGAGCGCCGCCGCGGTGAGCGCGTCGGTGAGGCCGAGGTGCGCGGTGACGCGGAGGTTGAAGGTGCGCGCCTCGTCGAGCGCCGCGGCGAGGAGCGTCGAGTCCATCCGGGTGTAGAGCTTGAGCCCGTCCACGCCGCGGAGGACGAGGCTGTCCACCGCCTTCCGGGCGCTCACCGCGTCGTCCACGCCGAGGGCGTCGGGATACGTCGGGGGCGTGCCGTCCACCATCGCGCCGGTGCTGTAGATGCGGGGCCCGAGCTCTGTGCCGGCCCGCACGCGGTCGCGGAGCGCCAGGATCGAGTCGAGCGGGCCGTGCAGGTTCCGCACGGACGTCACGCCGTAGGCGAGGTAGCGGTCGAGCGCCCACGGCTCGACGTGCGCGTGCGCGTCGATGAGCCCGGGGATCACCCACTTGCCGCTGATGTCCACTTCCTGCATCCGGCGGGGCATGTCGAAGCCCGCGCGCGGCGCCACGGCCTCCACGTGCCCGTCGCGCACGATGATGACCGCGTCGCGGAGCGGCGCGCCGCCCGAGCCGTCGAGCACGGTGCCGCCCACGAGCGCGATGCCTTCCGGCCCCCGGTCGCGGCAGCCGAGCGCGAGGACGACGGCCATCATGCAGGTGGCGATCGGGCGGAGCCGGCTCGTGGGTCGCATCGGTCAGTCGGACGAGGTGTGGTC
>DASUXZ010000269.1:0-6658 GCA_036377655.1 Gemmatimonadales bacterium | reverse complement strand
GATCCAGACCGGGAGGAACCGGTCGATCCGGGAGAGCCGCGACACGACCTGCGTCGGAGGAGAAATCTCCGACGCAGGTCGTGGCGCCTGCGGCACGAGACTCACGCGCAGCAGTCGGAGCCGCAGCACGCCTTCGGCGTGGCCGGGGTCGGTGAGCCTACCGCCACCGCCGCCGGCTTCGTCGCCCGGACGAACGCCCCCATCACGCAGCCATCGAGCTCGCGGGCCAGCACCTCCCGGTCCTCGAGCGAGTCACCGAGGAACGCCTTTGCATCCTCGAACTCGTAGATTCGCGTCGGCTCCACGTCCGGCGCCTCGAAGCCCGCCTCGGTGAGCAGCCGCTTGAATTCCTCTTCGCCGAGCGCGCCGGCGATGCACCCGGTCCAGAGGTCCATGCTCGCCCGGACGGCCGGCGGCAGCTCCCCCCGCACGACGATGTCGGAGACCGCGAAGCGCCCGCCCGGCTTGAGCACGCGGAACGCCTCGGCCACCACGCGGCGCTTGTCCCCCGACAGGTTGATCACGCAGTTGGAGATGATGACGTCCACCGAATCGTCGGGCAGGGGGATGTGCTCGATCTCTCCCTTCAGGAACTCGACGTTCGTGGCGCCCGCCTTCGCCGCGTTGGCGCGCGCGAGCTCGAGCATCTCGTCGGTCATGTCCAGGCCGTAGGCCTTGCCCGTGGGGCCGACTCGGCGTGCCGAGAGCAGGACGTCGATGCCGCCGCCACTCCCGAGGTCGAGCACCACCTCCCCCTCCCGGAGCTCGGTGAGCGCTGTCGGGTTCCCGCAGCCCAGTGACGCGATGACCGCATCCTCAGGAAGCAGCGCCGTCTCGCTGCTCGAATAGAGGTTCGATGTGATCGGATCCTCCGCACCGGTGCCCGGGGCCGCACCACAGCACGAGCTGACGCTCCCGGTCCCGCAACAGGACGCACGCTCGCCCGACATCACCCGGATGGCCGCCTCGCCGTATTTCGCGCGGACCGTCTCGCGCAGCTCCGCAGTTCCCGACATTGCTCCCTCCACATCAAAAAAGGTTGATGAATACTTCACGAAAAAAACATTCAGCACGCGCAGCCGGACGCCGGAGCGGACGCGGCGGCCTCGGCATAGCCACCGGCCACGGCTTCGATCTCGGACAGCGCTTCGGGATTCAGGCGGTAATAGGACCAGCGGCCCTCACGGCGATCGAAGACGAGGCCGGCGGACTTGAGGACCTTGAGGTGGAACGACAGCCGGGACTGGGCGGCATCGAGCGCGTCCGTCAGCTCGCACACGCACCGCTCGCCCCGGGTGAGCCGCTCGACGATGCCGAGGCGGGTCTGGTCCGAGAGCGCGTGAAAGAGCTGCGCCTTGCGTGCGAGACTGATTGCCGGAGCCGATGTGGTCATCATGGTCCTGGGACGTTGGGCCGGCTGGCGCCGGGCGGTCGGAATCAACATATCAACTTTTCTTGTTATGTCAAGACCGGCTCCCGGGGACCGGGAAGTCCACCCAGCGGGACGGATGCACCGTGATCCTCGTTCCCGGCGCAGCCGCGGGCTCGCCCTCGGCGAGCCTGATTTCCGCCACGATGGCTCCGGCCTCCGCATCCGTCACGCCCACCAGGTGCCGGTGATTGCCCATGTCCACCTCGCGCGTCACCGTGAGCTCGAATTGCGCCGGCCCTTGGCCGTGCCGGAGTGCGCCGGGCGGAAACCCCACGAGCCGGCCGGCAGCCGGCACGACCGTGTAGCCGAGGAGCCGTGCGCTCTCCGCGTCCGGTGGCGCGCGATAGATGACCGCCGCATCTCCGGCGGCGGCGACGCGCCCGTCGATCAGCAGGACGAGGCGCCGCGCGAGGCGGAACGCCTCCTCGCGGTCGTGCGTCACGACCACAGCGGTCGCCGCATGCGCCGCGAGAAGCGCAGGAACTTCCTCGAGCATGCGGCTTCGCCCGATCCGGTCGAAGCCCGAGAGCGGCTCGTCGAGCAGGGTGACGGGCGCGGCGAGCGCGAGGGCACGGGCGAGGTTCACGCGCTGCGCTTCGCCCGTCGAGAGCTCGCGCGGGCTTCGCTCGAGGAGACCGGCGATGCCGCAGGCGGCCGCGACCGACGCGAGGCGCGTGTCCGACTCGCGGGCCGGAACGCCGCGCAGCTCGAGCCCGAGCGCGAGGTTTGCGCGCACCGTCCCGCGCACGAAGACGGGCTCCTGGAACGCGATGGCCACCCGCCGGTCTCCGCGAGACACCGGCCGCCCCCCGATCGTGACGGCGCCGTCCGAGCGCTCGAGCCCGGCGAGCGCCCGGAGGAGGGTCGTCTTGCCGGAGCCGTTGGGTCCGAACACGGCGGTGACCGTTCCCGGCGGGAAGTCGAGTGTTGCGATGTCGAGGATCCGCCGGCCGCCCCGGTCGATCCGGAGACCGCTCAGCGAGACGTGCATCAGCGGGGCCGCTGCTGCATCAGTGTGAGGAGGAGCGTCACGAGGAAGGCGAGTGCCAGGAGCACCGCGCCGAGCAGGGCCGCCTGGCCCATCTCGCCGCGCCCGGTCGCGGTGACGATCGCCGTGGTGAGGACGCGCGTGCTGCCGCGCAGGTTTCCGCCCACGGTCATCGCGGCGCCGACCTCCGAGACGACCGCGCCGAAGCCGGCCATGACCGCGGCGAGGATGCCGAGGCGTGCCTCACGCACGAGGAGCCAGAGCGACCGCCAGCGGCGGGCGCCGAGCGAAGTCAGGAGATCGGGAAGCAGGGGCGGCAGGGCCTGCACCGACGCCGCCGTGAAGCCGATCACGAGCGGCACCGCGATGGCGAGCTGGGCGATCACCATCGCGTACGGGGTGTAGACGAGCCCGAGCGCGCCAAGCGGGCCGCTCCGCGTGAGCAGGAGCCAGAAGACGAGGCCGACGACGATCGGCGGCATCCCCATCCCGGCGTGCACGAAGGCGAGGAGCGGTGTCCGCCCGCGGAACCTTCCACGCGCGAGCGCGAGCCCGATCGGACACCCGACGGCGAGGGCGAGCGCGGTCGCGGCGAGGGAGATCGCGAGCGTGCGCGCGGCGATCTCGGCGACCTCCGCCAGCGCCGTCATCGGGCCGGGACGAAGAGCGGCCGCCCGAAGCGCGCCCGCCCGAACGAGCCGATCACGCGCTGGGCTTCGTCGGAAGCGAGGTGCGCGATGAGTGCCCGTGCGGCGCGCTCCGGTATCGGATGGCGGTCGGGATTCACGAGGTGCGCGTGGTATTCATTGCGGAACCGGGGATCGTTCGAGCGGACGGATTCGAGCGAGAGCCGATCGCCGAGGGCGGTGAGCGTCGCGCCGTCGGTCAGGAGGTAGGCCCCGCGCTCGCTCGCGACGAAGAGCGTGGCGCCCTGGCCCTGCCCGGTCTCGATGCGCGACCGGAGCGTGTCCGGGTCGACGCCGGCGAGCGTCCACAGCTCGCGCTCGCGGATCTCGGTCCCCGAGCCGTCGCCGCGCGAGACGAACCGCGCCGCGGTGGCGATCCGCAGCAGGGCGGCCTCGAGGGTCGGGGCGTCGCCGGCGTGCGCCGGATCCCCCGGCGGGCCGGCGATGACGAAGTCGTTCCGGAGGATCGTCCTGCCCTCGACGAGATGCCCGGCCGCCGCGTACTCCCGCTCGAGCTCCGGGGCGTGCGCGATGACCACGTCGGCATCTCCCCGCCGCGCCATCTCGAGCGCTGCCCCGGTGCCGACGGCGATCACCTTGACGCGGATCCCGGTGGAGCGCTCGAAGGGCGGAAGGAGAACGTCGAGAAGGCCGGCGTCCTGCAGGCTCGTGGTCGTGGCGAGGATGACTTCCTCGCGGGCATCCTCACGGCAGGCGCTGCTCCCGCCTCCCAGGGCAGCGAGCAGCAGCGCTGCAGCGAGCCGCCGGCCCATCAGGGCCCGGTGCCGAGGATGTTCGCGCGGACGGCGGCCGAGATGGAGTCGGCGCGCACGGCGAGCTCGGTGGCGCCGCGCGAGCGGTAGAGGTCCGCCATGCCGCCATAGACGATGGCGTACAGCTGGAGGATGCTCGCCGACGGCGGGTCCACCCAGCCGAACGGCCGGGGCATCGCCGCCGCTTCCCAGTCGTACTCGTCCCAGAGCAGGGCGCTCGTGCGGGGGAGGTCGACGTACCCGAGGAGCTGCGACACCACGATCGAGTCGCCCACCTCGACGGGCCCGTTGTTGAGCTTGCGCACGAGCCCCTGCGAGACGAGGTACGGCGCGAGCCCGAGGGTCTGGTCGGGGTAGGGTCCCGCGCTCCAGGCGAAGTAGATCGGGCGGCGGCCGATGTTGTCGCGGATCAGGACCGCGGTCATCAGGTCCTGAAGGAGCAGGTAATCGTTGGCGAACTGGATCTGGACGTTGCCGAACGCGGGGAGCCCCGGCGGCGCCGCGCCCACGTCCGGGAGGAGCATCGTGTCCGCGATCTGCTCCTCCGTCAGGGCGAGCACCGGGTTGTCCGGCCGCGGCCAGCGGATGAGCGACTCGCGCTGCGCCGCGGTATCCGCGAGCTCGGCGCCGCCCTCCGCGGGGCGCGGCCGCCAGAGGCGGGCCGCCTCGAGCGGCTGGAACTCCGGCGTCTCGCGCCGCTGGATCTGCTTCAGGTGCCAGCGGGTGTTCATGAGCGAGAGGTTGGCGAGCGTCACGTCGCGCCGGATCCCCTCGACCTCCTGGGCGAACCAGAGCGGGAACGTGTCGTTGTCGCCGGCCGTGATGAGGATCGCGTACGGCTCGACCGACTGCAGCATGTCCACGGCGAAGTCGTGCGCGAGCGTCTCGCCGGCGCGCGAGGCGGTAAGGCGGTTGCCGAGGAACGGCACGACCGCCAGGGCCAGGACGCCGCTCGCCGCCGCCCAGCGTCCCGCCTCGGTGCCGCGGTCCCGCAGCGCATCCACCACGCTCCGCATGAGCCCGCCGAATCCGACCGCCACGAGCACGCCGAAGAAGGAGAACGACGCGACGAAGAAGTAGTCGCGCTCGCGCACCTCGCGGTCGAGCGAGCGCTCGGGATAGATCGAGTAGCCGTAGCGGAAGTTGAGGTACCAGATGAGCGCCACGGTGAGCGTCAGGAAGAGCGCCGCCGCCGCGATGCCCGCCCGCCGGTCCCGCCGGATGAGCTGCCAGAGTCCGGTGAGGCCGAGGACGGTGAAGATCGCCGTGGCGAGGGGGGCGATCCGCCAGTCACGCGCGAATTGCCAGCGCCAGTACTGCCAGTAGTTCGCGAGCTGGTCGAAGAAGCTTGCCGTCTGCCGGTCGAACACCGACGGCTTGCCGTACTGCTCCCGGCCGAGGACCTCGCTCAGCGCCTTGCTGAAGAAGCCGATCGGCTCTCCTTCGTTGATCGGCGGGTACTGCCCGGCGCGGATCGGGAGGTAGATGTAGTTGATCGAGATCCCGACGAGGATCGCGACGATCGCGCCGCCGATCACGGCGGGGCGGAGCAGGGCGCGCGGCTCGGTCCAGAGCACGTAGATCGCGACGAGCGGGATCGCCAGCACGCCCATCAGGTGGTTCGTGGAGGTGAGCGCGAGGAGGTAGGCGATCAGCACGAGGTGCCGGTCGTGCCGGGCGCCGTGCGGCTGGTCGGCCCAGCGCACGATGATCCAGGCGATGAGCGCGATGGAGAGCATCGAGACGGTGTACACCTTCTCGTTCACCGTCGACTGGTTCCAGACCGTCCAGCTGAGCGCGCCGACGAGCGCCCCCGCGGCCGCGGCGGCGATCCGCGGCGCCTTCGGCGGCACGATCGTGCGGAGCCACCGCTCGGCGACGAGGAACCAGAGCGCCGCGGACGCCGCGCTCGTGACCGCTGCGAAGATGTTGATCCGGACGGCGTACGAGCCCGAGAAGGGAATGAGCCCCCAGACGTGCGCCATCAGCGTGAAGAGCGGATTGCCGGGCGGATGGGGAATTCCCAGCACCCTGGCCGCGGCGATGTACTCCGACGTGTCCCAGAAGGCGGTGGTCGGCGCGAGCGTCGCGAGGTAGATCGCGAGCACCACGGCGCCGGTGGCGGCGGCCCAGCCGTACGGCGGGCCTTCGGAAGGCTGCAGCTCTGGCATCGCTGTCGTCAATGGCGGAATTGCCGATGTCCGGTCAGCACCATGGCGATGCCATGGGCATCGGCCGCCGCGATCACCTCCGCGTCGCGGACGGACCCACCCGGCTGGATGATGGAGGCGACGCCCGCGGCGGCGGCATGCTCCACCCCGTCCGCGAACGGGAAGAAGCCGTCCGACGCGAGCACCGCGCCGTCCGTGGCGTGGCCCTGCTCGCGCGCCTTGTGCACGGCGAGGAAGGCGGCGTCCACGCGGCTCATCTGGCCGGCACCGATGCCGATCGCCATCTCGTCGCGCGCGAGCAGGATGGCGTTCGACTTGACCGCCGCGACGGCCGCCCAGGCGAACCGCAGGTCGTTGAGCTCGAGGTCGCCCGGCTTCCGCCGCGTCGGGACCGTCCAGCCCCTCTCGGAGGGATCGAACACGAAGGCGTCCTGCACCAGGAAGCCGCCGCGGACGCGCTTGTAGTCGAGGGCGCCGCCCGCGCGCGCCACCGGGAGCTCGACCACGCGCAGGTTCTTCCGCGCCGCGAGCACCTCGAGCGCCTCGTCATGGAACGAGGGCGCGACGACGACCTCGACGAAGAGCCCGCTCATCGCACGCGCCGTCAC
>DASUXZ010000268.1:0-5195 GCA_036377655.1 Gemmatimonadales bacterium | reverse complement strand
CTGTCATGCCGGCTGCGCATCCCGCCTCAACCGCGCCGCCCCTCCTGACCGATGAGCAATCCCTCGCCGGCGCGACGCCGCGACCGCTCCGGGCCGGCGAGCCGCCGGGTGGCGCGGAAGGCCCCGACGCCGAGCATGGCGCAGCCGGTGATCGCCACGATGGCGGTGACGAGCGCCTTGACGGTCGTGAGGTCGTAGCCTCCGCGCGCGTCGGGCCGCACGATCCGCCGGAGCTGCACCGCATCGAGCACGAACCCGGTCGAGAGGAGGAC
The DNA here is from genome assembly GCA_036377655.1 of Gemmatimonadales bacterium. GTDB lineage: Bacteria > Gemmatimonadota > Gemmatimonadetes > Gemmatimonadales > GWC2-71-9 > CAMLLJ01. The sequence continues at coordinate 4,923 of DASUXZ010000268.1, read as the reverse complement.
GATCGCCACGGCGAGCACGAGCGCCGCGGCCCCGATGACCCGCAGGACCGTCCGGTGCTCGAGCAGGAATGCGGCGGTGGCGGCGAGGAGCAGGCTGAACAGCAGGGTCGGGAGCATCGTATAGAGGATGCCGACCGACGCGAAGCGCCAGCCGACCTCGCCGAGCCGGGGAGGCCACGTCGCGGCCGCCGCCTCGATGAACGGCTGGAGAAAGAGCAGCGCGGCCAGGAGATAGAGCCCGAGCGTCCAGGAGCGATATCGCGGCGGGATCATCACTGGGGGCATGGACGCTCGATGGGTTGGGAAGTGGCTCTAAGCTGGCGCGGCCCGGCGCAGGGCACAAGGCCGGCGGTGCCGCATATGAATGGGGCGCCTCGCGGCGCCCCATCGCTGGTGGACGGTCGGACTCCGCTTACTTCCGGTTCTTGCGACGCTTGAAGGCGCCCACGCCTCCCATGCCGGCAAGGCCCGTGGCCAGGAGCGTCATGGAGAACGGCTCCGGCACGGTGGTGACGCCACGCAGCGCGTAGATCACGTCGTTGTAGTCCTCATCCCCGCCGCCGAGAATGTCCTCGAAGCCGAGAATGTAGTTGTACCCTGCAGCCTGCGCATCGAGCACGAACTGCGTGCTGGCCCCGTCGAGCGGAAGCTCGGCGAGATAGTCCTCGATGGTCCAGATGCGAATGTGATGCATCCCGTCCCCGTTCCGGGTCGGGTCGCCGGTGTAGAAGAAGTCTTCCGCATCGGCGCATCCGTTCGTGGTGCCGCCACCGCCCGCGCGATCGACGCAGATCCCGAAGATCGCTTCGTCACCGACGGCCAGAGCGGCGTCGTCGATGTCGACTTCGGAACCGGGTGCGCTGGAGTGGTTGCCGAACAGGAACTGCGCGGTGCCCAGGTCGCCGACGTTGATGTAGAAGTACAGATCGTCGTCGTACAGGGCCTCGCTCCCGATGAACCGGGCAAACATGTCTCCCGACTTGTACAGCGTCCCGCCGATGACTGGATCGGCGACCGCCGTTCCCGCGGACATCGCGACTGCCGACAGGGCCAGCGCGCCGCGGACCAGCAGGTTGCGAAGCTTCATGTGCACACTCCCTAAAGAGATTACTGACCGACCACCAGATTTGCGTTACGGTCCTGCACCGGCGCGGAGCCCCCGCGCGAAGCGCGCAGCCCGCCGATCCCGAGCCAGATTGCCGCCGGAAGGAGGAGGAGGACGATGAGGGCCGTCTTCCAGGTCGCGACGCGGAAGCTGCCCGCGGCGCGCTCGTCGAGCCCCCCGGCGATCCCGCTGTAGTCCACCAGGAACATCAGCCCCCCGACCAGGGCCACTGCCGCAACGACGAGAAACAGCACCGAGATGACCCGGAGCGCCCGCCACTGCCCCGCCACGATCGCGGCCGCGGCGGCGATCACGAGGCCGAGCACCGGCGTGACCGTCGAATTGAACACGAGCCCGAGGGCTCCGAACCGCCAGTCCCGGCTTCCGAAATCCGCTGGAAGGATCTTGGGAAGCGTGTCCATGAGGGACGTCAGGATCAGCAGGAGCGCGATCGGATACCCTGCGAGCGCAAGGGGTCGGGCGGCGGTGGTGGCAGGCAGGGCGGCACACTCCGGCTCGGGACGGAAGACGGGATGGCAATATCCATACTAGGAGGGGCCCTCGGCGGCCACCGTACAAGTTCCTGTAAGACAACGGGATACAGGACGCAACCGGAAACGGGTGATCCAGCGCACGTGCGCGATCGCCCAAAGTGACGCGGGCCCGCCACAACAAGAACCGCGCACCGGCGCTCGCGGTTACATTCCTGACCCGTGCGGGACAGGGCATGCCGCTTGCACCGCCCGACGCTGCTTCTTACCGCCGGAGGATGCCTGACCGACGCTTCGCCGCTTCGGGTACTGTTCTGCCTCGACAATCTCGGCATCGGCGGCACCGAGCTCAACGCGGTGCGGACCGCGGAGGCGCTCGATCCGGAGCGGGTCGACCTGACGCTCGCGCTCCTCGGTGCGGACGGCGAGCTCCGTGCCCGGTACGAGCAGATCGGCGTGCCGATCCACGGCTTTCCGCTCGGCAGCCTCGGCAGCCGGCGCGCGCTCTCGGAGGGCCGGCGGTTCGCCAGGTTCCTGCGGAGCGAGCGGATCGACGTCGTGCACTGCCACGACATGTACTCGAACGTGTTCGCGAGCGTCGCGGCCCGCGCCGCGGGCGTCCCGGGCATCATCGTGAGCCGGCGATGGTCGGACCGGCTGCCGCAGCCGACGCTCCGTTTCGCGAACCGGATGGCCTACCGCCTCGGGCACCGGGTGCTCGCCAACAGCGGCGCGGTGGCCGAGTCGCTCGTGGCGGACGAGGGGGTGCGCCGCGAGCGCGTCGTGGTGGTGCCGAATTTCGTGGAGGAGGGCGCGTTCGCGGCGCCGGATCCGGCCGGGCGCGCGGCGAGGCGCGCCGAGCTCGGGGCGGAGCCGGGGGATACTGTGATCGGGGTCGTGGCGCGGCTCGCCGCCGTGAAGGATCATGCGACGATGCTGCGCGCCTTCGCGCTGCTCGCGCCGCGCTACCCGAGGCTCCGCCTCGCGCTCGTCGGCGATGGGCCGGAACGCCAGCGGCTCGAGGCCCTCGCGGCCGAGCTCGGGATCGCCGGGACGGTGACCTTCGCCGGGACGCGGCCGAATCGCCCGAACCTGCACCACCTGTTCGACGTCTCGGCGCTTTCATCGGTGAGCGAGGGCTTTCCGAACTCCGTGGTGGAGGCGATGGCCGCCAGGCGCCCGATCGTGGCGACCGCAGTCGGGGGAACGCCGGACGCGATCGCCCATGAGGACACCGGGCTGCTCGTGCCGCCCGGGGACGCGCCGGCGCTCGCCGCCGGCATCGCGCGGATGCTCGAGGATCCCGACGCTGCCGCCCGGATGGGCGCTGCGGCCGAGGCGCGAGCGCGGCGCGAGTACGCCGAGCGGTCGGTGATCGCCCGGCTCGTGACGCTCTACGAACAGCTTTCCGGCAGAAACGCCAGGAGACGATGAGGCGACGCGAAGAAGGTTGGCGCACGGCCCGATCCCTCACGATCGACGCGGCCGCCCGTCCGGCGGTCGCGGGACCGCAACTCGAGCCGGCCGCGCCGGCGGCGCCGGTGACGCGCCCCCAGCTCGTGGCGCTCGGCGAGCACATCCGGCACCTCGCGTCGCGCTTCTCGCACGTCGAGTGGTCGCTCACGTTCATCGGCGTCCTCCTTTACATCTTCGTCACCACCACCTACCGGCTCCCGGTGGGCGACGTGGCGATGGCCTGCGCGCTCTTCGGCCTCTTCCTGCTGCGCGGGCAGCTCCGGTTCCCGCCCGCCGTCATCCTGTACTTCGCGATCCTGATCTGGGCGTGCGTGGGGCTCATGCTCTCGCCCTATCCCACGGTCGTGGTCGAGGAGATCTGGAACGGGGTGAAGGTCGGCCTCATCCTCGTGGCGATGGTCAATGCGCTCCGGTCACGGGCGCAGATCCGCTTCTTCATCGTGTTCTTCCTCGCCTGCTTCGGCTCGCACCCGGCGCGCGGCACGGTCATCAACTACCTGACCGGCAACGCCGACTTCGGCCGCGCCGCCTGGAATTACATCTACGAGAACTCGAACGACATGGCGGCGCTCACGCTGCTGCAGCTGTCCATGGCGCTCGGGCTCGTGATGACGGAGCGGAAGGGCCTGATCCGGTGGGGCGCGCTGTTCGCGCTCGGCGTCTTCCCGATCGTCATCCTGATGACGCAGTCGCGTGCCGTCATGCTCGGGCTCGGAGTCTTCACCCTCCTCGCGATCGCCGGCCACAAGCGGAAGCTCCGGAGCCTCGCCGTGCTGGCCCTCGTGGGCGGCCTCACGATCGCCATCGCCCCGAAGGGGGTCTGGGACCGCATGAAGGGCCTCACGGCCGCGACCGACACGGAAAACCTCCGCGCCGTGGACCAGGAAGGATCCGCGGAGCAGCGCTGGATGATCTGGCAGGCGGGGGCGCAGATCGTGCAGGCGCACCCGATCGCCGGCGTCGGCCTCGGCGCATACCAGTACGCCAACGGCGACGTGTCCGCGATCCTCGGGAAGCGCGACGCGCACAGCACCTACCTGACGTTCGCCGCGGAGAACGGGTATCCGGGTCTCCTCCTCTTCCTCGGCCTCGTCGGGGTCACGATCGCGCGGGCACGCAAGGTGAGGAAGCGGAGCCGGGCGGTGCTCCCGAACGCCGCGCAGCAGCTCCGCTACCTCGAGATCGGGCTCATCGGGTTCCTCGTGGCCGGCGTGTGGGGCTCGTACGGCAAGCTCGCGTTCCTCTACGTGCACATCGCGCTCATCTGGGCGGTGGCGGCAGCGATGGAAGCCGAGCTCCGGCGCACGCACCTGGCGGCGGCGAGCGGCATCACGGCCCCGCCGGCGGAGGCCTGACGATGTGCGGCATCGCGGGGTACGCCGGATGGGACGCCGATGCGGCGGAGCTCGGCCTCATGTGCGACGCCATCCGCCACCGCGGGCCCGACGACGAAGGGCTCCGCGCCGTGGACGGCTCCGGCCTCGGAATGCGCCGGCTCAGCATCATCGACGTCGCCGGGGGGCACCAGCCGATCGCCAACGAGGACGGCACCGTCCACGTCGTCTTCAACGGCGAGATCTACAATCACCACGAGCTGCGCCGCGAGCTCGAGCGGCGCGGCCACCGCTTCGCGACCCGGAGCGACACCGAGACGATCGTCCACGGATACGAGGAGTTCGGCGACGACGTCGTCCACCACCTGCGGGGGATGTTCACCTTCGCCGTGTGGGACGCGCGCCGGGCGCGCCTCCTCGCCGCGCGGGACCGGCTCGGCATCAAGCCGCTCTACTACTGGGAATCGGCGGAGGGCGTGGCGTTCGTCTCGGAGCTCCGCTCGCTCCTCGCGCTCGA
>DASUXZ010000267.1:0-4155 GCA_036377655.1 Gemmatimonadales bacterium | reverse complement strand
AGGACCCTGTCGTTGCTGCGCGAGAGCACCACTGCCGCGGGCTCCCGGGCATCGGGAGGGGGCTGAGAATCGGCTGGCGACTTCCCGATGCTCGGGCGGACGGTGCATGGGGGTCCCCACGGAGCAACGACAGGGCCTGCCCGTGTTGCGGAGTGGGGACCCCCGTGCGCCGGCCGCCGGTGGTCAGATCGCCAACGACGACTCCCGGGATCCGCCGATCACCGGCACGGCCCGTCCATCTCCGCCGCCGCGACGACGACGTTGTCCCCCGGCTGCACGATCCCCCAGAGCACCGTCCCGTCGCGCACGTCCACCTGCTCCATCCAGAGATTGTCGCGATCGAAGCCGAAGTCGCTCACCGGTCCGAGGCGGCGCCAGAAGAAGGGGCGGCCACTGCGATACGGGAAGAGCCGGCCGCCGCGCATCGCGAGGTACGTCGGCCGGAAGACGAACTGCTGCCAGGCCCCTTCCTCGTCCCAGACCATCACGCCGGCGGCCACGAGCGTGTCGCGCGCCCCCGCCTGCACGCGGCGCTCGCGGAGGGAGACGGCATAGCGGACGCGCCCGTCGCCCACGTGGAAGGCGGTCACGTCGCCCGCGTCCACGTCGCCGAGCGTGTTGATCTCGACCGGATGGTGCGCGAGGGGACGGGCGTCCACCGCGGGGTGCTGGTGCGCGAGCGAGGAGTCCATCGCGCGGCGCGTGCGGTCCACGAGGAGCACGACGAGCGCCGAGTCGGGCGGCGGGAGCGGCTCGCGCTCGATGAAGCCGTCGGGCGCGCGCTCGGTGCGCGCCGTGACGAGCGAGCCGATCACGGGCCCGCGCAGCTCGGGCCCGCGCGAGCGCACCGGCTCCTCGACGACGAGCTCGGCCTGCGAGCCGCGCCACCCGCAGCGACCCGACCGCACCACGAGCGACGTCGCGACGACGCCGGTGCGCCCCTCGGGCGTGCCGACGCGGCCCACCTGCACGAGCGGCCCGCGCGCGGCGTCCTCCTTGGCGGTGCGGAGCGGGATCCGGATGATGCCGGCCTTCGAGAGCGCGTCCCACGGGTCCGCCGTCCGCCGCGGCGCATACCGGCGCACGAGCTCGGCGATGAGCGCCGAGTCGCTCGAGAGGAGGTGGACGGCGCGGCTCGTCCCCTCGCCCACGAAGCTGCCGGCGAGGTGGCCGGCGGAATCGATGCGGGCGTCGCTCGCGGTGGTCATCCGGTCGATCGGCGCGGCGGGCCGCTCGCGCAGCGCCTCCTCGAGGAACCGCCCCACGGACGCGCAGCCGGCGAGGAGGAGCGCGAGCGCCGCGGCGCCCGTCCGGGCCCGGAGAGATGGTGTCGGCATGAGGAAGGAGTATACGGAGGGAGGCGAGGGCGTCGCTATATTGGGCGCGTGCAGACCCTCACCGACATCACGGTCATCGGCGGCGGCCCCACCGGGCTCTTCGCCGCGTTCTACGCGGGCATGCGCGGCGCGAGCTGCCGCATCATCGACGCCCTCCCGGCGCTCGGCGGCCAGCTCATGGCGCTCTATCCGGAGAAGTACATCTTCGACGTCGCCGGCTTCCCCAAGGTGCTCGCCAAGGACCTCGTGCGCGACATGGCGGCGCAGGGGCTCCAGTTCGGCGCGACGGTCCACCTCGCGGAGACGGTCACCGGCCTCACGCGGGTCGAGGACCCGGACGGGGGCATCGGCCATTTCCTGCTCGAGACGACGGCCGACGTCTATCCCACGAAGACGGTGATCCTCGCGGCAGGGATCGGCGCGTTCGAGCCGAGGAAATTGCCGCTCGAGGGCGCCGAGCGCTGGGAGGGGCGGGGGCTCTTCGACAAGATCCTCGAGCCGAAGATGTTCGCGGGCCAGCGGGTGCTCATCGTCGGCGGGGGCGACTCGGCGCTCGACTGGACCATCAACCTGATGGGGATCGCGCAGTCGATCACGCTGATCCATCGGCGCGACCAGTTCCGCGGCCATGCAGCGACGGTCCAGCAGGTCATGGAGCACGCCAACCGCGGCAGCTGCACGGTGCACACCTTCACCGAGATCTGTCGCATCCAGGGCGAGGACCGGATCGAGCGCGTCACCCTCCGCCATGCGAAGACCGGCGCCGAGCACGATCACGAGGTGGACGCCGTGATCCCGCTCCTCGGCTTCCACTCCGACCTCGGCGCCATCCGCGACTGGGGGCTCGACACCGACAAGGCCGACATCAGGGTGGACCAGACCATGTCCACGAACGTCCGCGGCATCTACGCCGCGGGCGACATCACGTCCTATCCGGGGAAGCTCAAGCTGATTGCGGTGGGGTGCGGCGAGGCGTGCATCGCGGTGAACAACGCGGTCCACCTCATCAACCCGAAGGCGAAGGTGAACCCGGGGCACTCGTCGAACCTGGCGATCTTCGGACAGGCGGAGTAGGCGGACGGGCCTCGTCCGCCTTGTCCGCCTCGTCCGCCTATTACTTCACCTTCTTCCGCCGCCGCAGGTCCCGGACGTGCTTCGGGCGGAGGAAGAACCGCAGCGCCGCGGCGCGGGGGCCGATGCGGTCGGTGTCGAGGGCCATGACGGCGCTCTTCGGGAAGTCGATGAGGAGGCCGTGCGGATCGCCGGTGAGGAGGAGCGACGCGAGCTCCTCCATCCAGGGGGAATGCCCCACGAGCGCCACGACCGACACCCGGCCGAGCTCCTCCACCGCCTTCCGGATCGCCTCCAGGTCCACGTCCCGCGCGAGCGCCTCGCACTCGATCGGCTCCAGGTCCAGCTCCATCTCCTCGACCATCAGGTCCGCCGTCTGGCGGGCGCGCACCCACGGGCTCGTGAGGACCGCTTCCGGCGGGCAGTCGAGGCGGGAGAGGCCCCGGCTCATTTCGGAATGGAACTCCCGGCCGAGGTTGGTCAGGGGCCGGAGGGAATCATCGGGCCAGCGGTCGGCGTCGCGCTCGGAGGCGCGGGCGTGGCGGACGAGGAGGAGGAGCATGGGAGCAATGTCGCCGGATCACGGTCGGGGCGCCGTGACCGGGCGCACGCAAGGGGTGTCCGGCGGGCCTGCGGTTCAGGGCGGGGGGCTCCGATGACGCTCGAGACTCCGTAATCGCGAAAACACGAAAATACGAAAACCACGAAAGGGGCCGCTACAGACCGACCCCCCGGCGCATCTGAGCAGCGTTTCGTGTTTCGTGTGAACTGGAAGCTCGTCCGACACCGTCGCCCCGACGCGCGCTACCGCTTCCCCATCTCCACCACGATCGAGTCGATCCGCGCCAGCGCCGCCCGGCCTCCCGCGGTGTGGTGGTTGGCCTGGACGGAGAAGGTGAGCTTCCGGCCGTCGGGGGTGTCGATGTAGCCGGACAGGGTGTTCACCCTCGAGATGCTTCCCGTCTTGGCCATGACCCGCCCCTCGAGCGGCGTGCCGACGAACCGGGTGCGGAGCGAGCCGCGCTTTCCGCTCTGCGGCATCCCCGCGATGAACGTCGCGAAGCGCGGATGCTTCCGCATGTAGCGGAGGATCTGCGTGAACGCGAGCGGGCTCACGAGGTTCTCCGACGCGAGCCCCGACCCGTCGTAGACCGAGAATTGCGTCGAGTCGATCCCCACCGAGTCGATGAGGAACCGCCGCTCCACCCGGATGCCCTCCGACCACGACCCTTCCTTCCCGAACTGCCGGCCGAGCTGCTTGAGGAGGACCTCGGCGTAGAGGTTCTGGCTCGTGTTGAGGATCGGGAAGATCCAGTCGCGGAGCGGCCGGCTCGCCACCTCGGCGAGGGGCGCCGTCGCGCGCGCGTGCGCGTACGCCATCGAGTCGGTGGTGGACGCCGTCGGCCCGCCGACGCCGATCCCAGCCTCGGCCAGGAGGTGCCGGAGCGCGCGCGCCGCGAAGAGGTTCGGGTCCGGCACCGCGAAGTAGTCGGTCCCGCCCCGGTTTCCGAGGGCGACGGTGCCGTCCGCCCACGCGTCGTGGGTGCCCGGGTGGCGCCAGATGTTGTCGCCGACGTCGGTCTCGCCGTCCGGCCCGACGGTGCGGGTGCGGTTCTCGAAGGTGAAGCCGTGGTACTCGGGCGTGATCGAGAAGACGGCCGGGGCCCCGACGGTGGCGCCCGGCCCCCACTTGATGTCGATGCTGTTGTCGTTGAGCGTGAGCCCGCTCACCGGCGCCGCATACCAC
>DASUXZ010000266.1:0-2713 GCA_036377655.1 Gemmatimonadales bacterium | reverse complement strand
CCCCGCCGCCGTCGTCATCCGCTCGCCGCACGCCGGGGCTGCCGGGCTCGTCGCGCGCTGGACCGCCGCGTCGGTCATCAACGCCGGCGACGGCAAGCACGAGCATCCGACCCAGGGTCTGCTCGACATGCTCACGCTGCGCGACCGGTTCAAGCGCCTTCAGGGGCTCAAGGTCGCCATCTGCGGCGACATCCTCCACAGTCGGGTAGCGCGGAGCAACATCTGGGGCCTCATCAAGCTCGGCGCGGAGGTCGGCGTCTGCGGACCCGCGACGCTCCTGCCGCGCAACGTCCACGAGCTCGGCGTCACCATACTCCCGCGGATCGAGGACGCCATCGCGTGGGCCGACGCCCTCAACATCCTGCGGCTGCAGCTCGAGCGGATGACGGCCGGCTTCATTCCGTCGCTCCGGGAGTACAACCGTGTCTTCGGCGTGACCACGGAGCGCCTCAGCCGCGCGCCGAAGGACCTGCTCATCCTGCATCCGGGCCCGATGAACCGCGGCGTCGAGATCGACAGCGACGTGGCCGACGGCGAGCACAGCGTGATCCTCCCGCAGGTGACGAACGGCGTCGCGGTGCGGATGGCGGTGCTCTATCTCCTCGCCGGCGGGCGGCCGGGACCGGAGCAGGCGCAGGGAGGGGAAGAGGCATGAGCCGACCGATCGTGATCCGCGGGGGCCGCGTCATCGACCCGTCGCGCGGCGGGGACGGCATCGCCGACCTCCTCATCGACGGCGGGACGATCGGGGCGGTCGGCCGGAACATCGGGTCGCCCGACGGGGCGGTCGAGATCGACGCGGCGGGGATGGTGGTGGCGCCCGGGTTCATCGACCTGCACACCCACCTGCGCGAGCCGGGCCAGGAGGACCTCGAGACGGTCGCCACCGGGGCGATGTCGGCGGCCGCCGGCGGCTTCACGGCGGTGTGCGCGATGCCGAACACCGATCCGGTGGCGGACAACCAGGGCGTCGTCGGGTTCATCGTGCGGCAGGCGCTCCGCGCCGGGAAGGCGCGGGTCTACCCGATCGGCGCGATCTCGGTGGGGCAGAAAGGCCAGCAGCTCGCCGAGTTCGGCGAGCTCGTCGGCGCCGGCGCCGTGGCGGTGAGCGACGACGGGAAGCCGGTGATGTCGAGCCACCTGATGCGCACGGCGCTCGAGTACGCGAAGGTCTTCGGGATCCCGGTGGCCGATCACTGCGAGGACATGACCCTCGCGCAGGGCGGCGCGATGCACGAGGGGCTCGTCTCCACGCGCCTCGGCCTCAAGGGGATCCCGGCCGCGGCGGAAGAGATCATGGTGGCGCGGGACATCATCCTCGCCGAGCTGACCGGCGGGCATGTCCACCTCTGCCACATGTCCACGCGCGGATCGGTGGAGCTGATCCGCCGCGCCAAGGAGAAGGGCCTGCGCGTGACGGCGGAGGCCTGCCCGCATCACTTCACGCTCACGCACGAGGCGTGCGAGGGATACGACACCAACGCCAAGATGAACCCGCCCCTCCGCGAGTCGGCGGACCGCGAGGCGATCCGGCAGGCGCTCCGGGACGGGGTCATCGACGTGATCGCGACCGACCACGCCCCGCACCATTACGATGCGAAGGAGCGCGAGTTCGACGATGCCCCGAACGGGATCATCGGGCTCGAGACGGCGCTGGGCCTCGGCATCACCGAGCTCGTGGAGCCGGGGATCCTGTCGCTGCCCGATCTCGTCCTGCGCATGAGCACGCTGCCGGCGCGGCTCTTCCGGCTGCCGGGCGGCACGCTCGCCACCGGCGCGCCGGCGGACGTCGTGGTCTTCGATCCTGCGGCGAGCTGGGAGGTGCGGCCGGAGCAGTTCCACTCGAAGAGCCGCAACACGCCGTTCCGCGGCCGGTCGCTCCGCGGCCGCGCCGAGCTGACGATCGTCGGGGGCGAGGTGGTGTACCGGCGGGTTTGAGCGCGCGGGTTCTCGGCGCGCGTCTGCGCCATTAGCTTTCGGGGGTTCCCCCGCCACTCCCTCGTCCTCACGAGGATATCTGCCGATGGCCAGGTCCGATCGTTCCAGCGAATCCATCGAGAAGCTGCTCGAAGAGCGCGGCCGCTACGAACAGTGGCTCGCGCGCCTCGGCGAGGCGGGGGCCCCCGAAGCGGTCCGGTCCCGGGTGCGCGCCGACTACGAAGCCCGCCTCGACAACGTCATGGCGCAGCTCCGGGCGCACGAGAGCACCATCGCCGATGCGCTGGGCCGGCACGACGTCGAGCGGGACCGGCTCGAGCGCCGCGAGGCGGAGCTGCTCGAGACGCTGTCCGAAGCCGAAGTTCGCCATGCCGTCGGGGAATTCGACGACAAGCAGTGGAACGAGATCAGCGGCAGCCAGAAGAAGGCGCTCGGTGAGCTTCGGGGCGAGCTCGAAAAGGTCCGCAGCGAGGTGTCGAGGCTTTCGGAGGTGCAGCGGCTCATCCGGGTTGCGCCGGCAGCGCCCGCTCCCGAGCCGGAGCCGGAACCTGCGCCACAGGTTCAGCCGCCCGCCCCGGCGGATCCCGTCGCCTTCGAGCCGCCGCCCGCGCCGGTCGCTCCGGCGACCGCGCTCGAGCCCCCGGCGGCGCCCCGGTACGTGCCGCGGCCGCCCGCGCCGCAGCCGGCGCCCGCCCGGGTGAGCGGGGACGAGCTCGATTTCCTCAAGTCGGTCGCGGTGGAGCAGGCGGCGTCACTCTCGCCCGGCGCGGCGGAC
>DASUXZ010000265.1:0-15978 GCA_036377655.1 Gemmatimonadales bacterium | reverse complement strand
GAGCTCGCCGGACACGATCCCGATCGCGCGCTCGCCAAGCCCGGCGAATCGGCGCTCCTCGCCTGGAACCCCCGAGCGGTGCCGGCCGGTGGCATCGTGACCGCCGAGCTCACGTTCTTCCGGCGCGACGTCCTCGTGGGTCCCCCCGGTGCGCGGCTCGCCCGCGCGGGGAAGGGGTTCGCGCCCGTCTCGCTCGTGGCCGGGAACGGCGAGGTGATCCCGCTGCAGGTGATCGCGAGCCGCCGCGCGCTCGAGCGGCGCGACGCGCGCCGCCGCTATCCCGACCTCGACGAAGTGGACGCGGTGCGCGTCGCCTTTGCGCTTCCGGAGCTGCCCGGTCTCGCCATGGCGCAGTTCCGGGTCCGGCCGGAGCCGTCTCCCCGTCTCCCGGCCGGCGATGTCTCGGTGTCCGGGCGCCGGATCGCGAATGGGCTCGTCGAGGTGCTCGTCGGCGGCGACGGGATGCTGACGCTCGCCGATCGCCGAACCGGCCGCCGCTTCCCGCGGCTCTGCGCCGTCGAGTCAGAGCCGGACGCCGGAGACACGTACTCGTTCGCACCGGGGGCGGGCGGCGCTGCCGCGGCCACGGGAAGACCCTCGGTCACGATGCATGCGCCGGGACCGCTCACGGGCATCCTCGAGGCACGGTGGCAGGCGCTCGATGCGTCCTGGCGCCTGCGTGTCGAGCTCCGGAGCGGGGAGGCGTTCGTGCGGTGCACGCTCGGGATCGACAATCGCGGGTCCGATCGCCGCCTTCGCGCGCGATTCCCGACCGGAGCCGCCGGGACCGGAGTGCTCGCGGGCGCCGCCTTCGGCGCCGAGCTGCGAGGCGCGGGCGCCGAGGGAGCTGCGGGCTCGCCGGCGGAAGCGCCGGTCGCCACCGCTCCCGCGCATCGTTTCGTCGCGCCGGCCGGCGCCGAGGGGGGGCTCGCGCTCCTGGTACCGGGGCATGCCGAATACGAGTGGCGCGCCGACGGCGATCTCCTGCTCACGCTGCTCCGTTCCGTCGGCCAGCTCTCGCGCGACACGTTGCCGACCCGCCCCGGCCATGCCGGCTGGCCGACGGCGACACCGCTTGCCCAGTGTCACGGCCAGGACGAGGTCCGCTTCGCGCTGGCGCCGCTCGACGGGACGGACGCCACGGCGGCAGCGCTGCAGCGCCTTTGGGAGGAAGCCTTCCTCCCTCCGGGGACGCGGTGGCTCAGGGATGCGGGCGACCTGCGTGACGGCCACGCTGCGATCACCCTCGAGGGCGACGATCTCTTCGTCTCGGCGATCAAGCCGGCGGAGGAGGGAAGGGCGGTGGTGCTGCGCTGCTGGAACGCGTCGGAGCGTGCCGCCGAAGGACGCTGGATCGTCTCGCCCGCGCCGCGAATGGCGAAGCGTGTGCGCGCGGACGAGAGCGGAGGGGAATCGCTGCGAGTGGATCCGGGCGGCGTGATCCGCTTCGCGGCACCTCCCCGCGGCCTCGTCACGATCAAGGTGTCGTAGCCGAACCCCCCGCCTGGCGGCTGTCCTGCACGGCGTCCCCGAGCAGCGTCGTCGCCACGACCACGAGCACGAGCGCCACGCCGGGTGCGATCGCCACCCAGGGGGCGTTCACGAGCGTGTCCCGACCCGACGCGATCATCGATCCCCACGATGCGGCCGGGGGCTGCACGCCGATGCCGAGGAACGAGAGCCCCGCCTCGAGCATGATCGCGTTGCCGAAGCCGAGCGCCGCGGCCACGAGCGCCGGCGTGAGCGCATTCGGCACGATGTGCCGGGTGAGCACGCGCGTCCGCCGCGCGCCGAGCGCGAGCGCGCCGTCCACGAATGGCCGCGCCATGAGCGACCGGGACTCGGCGTACACGAGCCGCGCCACGCTCATCCACCCCGTGAAGCCGAGCACGAGCACCACGAGGAGCGCGCTCGGCTGCCAGAGCGCGGCGAGGAGCAGGAGGAGCACGACCCTCGGAAGGGCGAGCGCGAAGTCGGTGGCGCCGAGCAGTGCCGCGCGGATCCCGCCGCGCCAGACGCCGGCGACCGTCCCGATCCCGATCCCGAGCGCCGTGGAAATGAGGATCGCGAGCGCGCCGACGCCGAGCGACACGCGGGCCCCGTGCACCAGCCGCGCCCAGACGTCCCGGCCGAGCCGGTCGGTTCCGAGCGGGTGGAAGATGCCGTGCACGTCGGTCGCGAACGGCGCGAGGAACCTCGTGGCGACGACGTCGCGCTGCTCCGCGGGGCCGACGGTGGTGACGAGCGGCGCGAGGATCGCGAGCGTCGTCGCAAGGACGAGGACCGCGAGCCCGAAGCGGGCACGGCCGTCCCGGAGCAGGGGCCTCACGCGGAGCCCCCGCGCAGTCTGGGGTCGACCCGCGCGGCGCCGATCTCGGCGAGCAGGTTCCCGGCCACGACCAGCACGGCGCTGATGGCGGTCGCGGCCATCACGACCGGGTAATCGCGCGCCTGCACGCCCTCGACGAGGAGCCGGCCCACGCCCGGCCACGCGAAGATCGCCTCGACGAAGACCGCTCCCGAAAACAGGGCCGGCAGGGAAAGCCCGAGGAGGGTGACGATCGGGATGAGCGCGTTGCGGAGCACGTGGCGGAGGAGCAGGCGGCGGCCGGTGATGCCTTTCGCGTTCGCGACGGTCACGAACTGTGCGCCGCGCAGGTCGAGCATCGCGGCCCGCACGTACCGGGCCGTGCCCGCGAGCCCGATGAGCGTGAGCGTGGTGAGCGGCAGCGCCAGGTGACGAAGGCCGTCCAGTGCGCGCGCGCCCGGCGAGAGGAAGTCCGCGTCGAGGCCGGCGGCGCCGAATGCGGGGAGGACGCGGAGCGCGTAGGCGAAGATCATCACGAGCACGAGGCCGAGCCAGTAGCCCGGCATGGCGAAGAGCGTCACCGTCGTCACCGAGAGCGCCGTGTCGAGGCGGCTCCCGCCGCGCGCCGCCTGCAGCGCGCCGATGGCGATGCCGAGGCAATAGCTGAGCAGGAGCGAGAGGGCCACGAGGCGAACCGTCGCCGGCCAGGCACCTGCGATCATCTCGCCGACCGGGCGCCCGGTCGCGATGCTCGTGCCCCAGTCGCCCCGTGCCGCCCGGGAGAGCCACGCGGCGTACTGCGCGGGAAGCGGTTCGTCGAGGCCGAGTGCCGTCCGGTGCGCGGCGACCTGGCCGGGGGTGGCGGCAGGCCCGAGGAGCCGCTCCGCGGGATCTCCCGGAGCGAGCCGCAGCAGGACGAAGGTCAGCGTCACCACTCCCGCGACGACCGCGACGCCGCGAAGCAGGTGGCTCAGGAAACGGCGGGCCATGCGGCAATCATACCGCGCTCCGCGGCGGCCCGGTACATTCCGGCGTGCGGCCTCTGAGAACCCTCGCCCCGATCGCCACCTCCGTCTTCGTGCTCCTCGCGGCCTGCGGTGCCGTGGCCGAGCGCCGGGGCGGGACCGTGCTCTTCGCGTCCGGTGCGGACCTCCAGAGCATCAATCCCCTTCTCACCGTGCATCCGCTCGCCCGGCAGGTGCAGCGGTACGTGCTCTTCACGACGCTCGCGCAGTACGACTCGGCGCTCGTGCCGACGCCGTGGCTCGCCCGCGCCTGGACCTGGTCCGCCGACAGCACGACGCTCACCTTCCGGCTCCGCCGCGACATCTCCTGGCACGACGGCGTTCGCACGACGGCGCGGGACGCGGCGTGGACCCTGACCGCGGCGCTCGATCCCGCGACGGGCTACCCCCGGCTCTCGGAGCTGGCTGGCCTCCGCAGCATCGCGGCCCCCGACGATACGACGCTGGTGCTCCGGTTCGATGCGCCCGTCGCCGCCTTTCCCGACGTCCTCACCGACCTCGCGATCCTTCCGGCGCATCTCCTCGACACCGTGCCCCACGTCGGGCTGCGGCGGGCGGCCTTCAACGAGCGGCCGGTCGGCAACGGCCCGTTCCGCTTCGTGGCGCACGAGCCGAATCGCCGGTGGGTGTTCGCGCGGAACCCCGAATTTCCCGCGGAGCTCGGCCGGCCGGACGTCGAGCGCTTCATCGTCGTCGTGGTGGACGAGCCGACGACCAAGCTCGCCGCGCTCACGTCGGGAGAGCTCGATTTCGCGGGGATCCAGCCGGCGCACGCGGAGTTCGTCGAGCGGGATCCGCGGCTCGCGGTGCTGAGCTATCCGCTGCTCTTCACCTACGGAATCGTGCTGAACACCCGCGCACCGCCCTTCGCCGATCCCGCCGTGCGCCGCGCGCTCTCGGCGGCGCTCGACCGGACGGAGATCGTGGAGGGATATCTGTACGGCTTCGGCACGCCCGCTCTCGGGCCGGTCCCGGCCGAGGCCCCAGGCGCGATCGCGACCGGGAGCGTGGCCGCCGGCCACGGCACGCCGGCCGCCGGCGCACCGGACGGGCGCCGGGTGCGTTTCGAGCTTCTGACCGTCGGCAGCGGCGAGGCGGCGCTCGAGCAGATGGTGCAGGCCCAGCTCGCGCGCGCCGGATTCGAGGTGACGATCCGCCAGCTCGAGCTGTCGGCGTTCCTCGACCGCGTCTATGGCCCGCGGCACTCGTTCGAGGCCGCCGTGCTCGGCATTCCCGGCGATCTCGCGCTCGGCTACCTTGCGCCGCTTGCGGAGCTGGCGGGCATGCCGGAAGCCGCCGATCCGGCTGCGGTGCAGCGGCTCTTCGCCGATTCGGTTCCCATCGCCTTCCTCTACCATGCGCGGGGGCTCCAGGGCATGAATCGTCGCGTCGGCAACGTGCGGATGGACCTGCGCGGCGAGCTCGCCGGCCTCCTCGACTGGCGCATCGAATGACCGGCGTCCGGCGCGCGCATGCCGCCGCCCCGGTGCGGCTCGACTTCGCCGGCGGGTGGACCGACGTCCCGCCCTGGTCGGAGCGCGAGGGCGGCGCAGTCGTCACCGGCTCGATCTCGCTCCGCGTGCACGTGAATGTCCTCCCCGGCGGTGACTCCGTGCACCTCCTGTCCGAGGACCTCGGCGCGAGCGTGGAGCTGCGGCCCGACGGGACCCGCGTCGGTGGCGAGCGGCTGGCGCTCCTCGAGGCCGGCGTCCGTGCCATGCCGGTCGGCGGCGCCACGATCGTAGTACGCTCGGACGTGCCGCAAGGCTCGGGCCTCGGATCGTCCGGCGCGCTCGGTGTCGCCATGGTCGCTGCGCTCGCGCACGCGCGCGGCGAATCGGGGAGCCCGGCGGACGTGGCGGAGCGCGCCTGGCGCATCGAAGCGGTCGACGCCGGCAACCCGGGCGGCCGCCAGGATCAGTATGCGGCGGCCCTCGGCGGCTTCCAGTCGATGACCTTCGGGCCGGACGGGGTCGCGGCGCAGCCGCTCGCTCTCGATGCGGCGTTCGTGCAGGCCATGCGCGAGAGCATCGTGCTCTGCTACACCGGCACGTCGCGTGTCTCGGGCACCACGATCGCGCGCGTCATGGAGGCGTGCGACCGCGGGGAGCGCGCGGTGACCGGCGCGTTCGCCGGCCTCCGGGATACCGCGGTCGAGATGCGCGACGCGCTCGCGGCGGCGGACCTCGCCCGGGTCGCGCTGCTCCTCGACCGGAACTGGCGGCATCAGCAGGCGCTCGACGCCGGCATGTGCACGCCGCCGATGGCCGCACTCGAGGCCGCGGTGCGGTCGGCCGGCGCCATCGGCGGCAAGGCCGCCGGATCGGGCGCGGGGGGATGCATGTTCTTCGTGGCGCCCGGTGCCGCCGCGCAGGTGGCGGCGGCCGCCCGCGAGGCGGCAGCGATGCCGCTGGCGTTCGACTGGAGCCCGGAGGGGGTGAAGACGTGGTGAACGGAGGCGGAACGTGGTGACGATCGAAGAGCTCGAGGCGCGCGCCGCGCTCGTCGCCGCCGGCGGCGATCTCGGTGCGCTCGCGCGCGCCATGCGCGGGCGCGCGGAGCGGACGCTGCGGGAGGCGCCGTTCATTCCCCAGGTGAAGGCGCTCCTCTCGCAGGACGGCGGCGTCTGCCCGCGCGACGGGGCAGCGCTCGCGTTCGACCCCTGGTCCCCGCGATCCCACCGCTGCCCCAAGTGCGGCACCGAGCAGGCCGGGGAGCGGCATCACCGCTGGTGGGCGCGGTTCCAGCATCTCTGGCTCGCCGAGCAGGCCGCCGAGCTCGCGGCGCTCGCCGCGGTCACCGACGACGCCGAGGCAGCGCAGCGCGCAGGCGCCATCCTCGAGGGCTACGCTCATTACGCGGACCTCCCGAACCGCGACAACGTGCTCGGCCCGTCACGGCTCTTCTTCTCGACCTACCTCGAGTCGATCTGGGCCACGAACTACCTCGCGGCGGCCGTGCTGCTCCGGGAGCGCGGCCTCCTCGACGATGGGACCGCGGCGGTGGTCGGCGGGGTGGCCGACGAAGCCGCCGCGGTGATCGGCGAGTTCAACGAGGGATTTTCCAACCGGCAGACGTGGCACAACGCGGCGCTCGCCGCGATCGGGGTCTGGTTCGAGGACGAGGAGCTCGCCGGCCGCGCGATCGAGAGCGAGACCGGGCTGCTCGCGCACCTCGCGCACGGATTCGCCGCGGACGGTTGCTGGCACGAGGGCGAGAACTACCACCTCTTCGCGCTCCAGGGGGCGCTCACGGCGATCCGGTGGGCGCGGAGCGCCGGCGTCGAGCCGCTCGCCGATCCCGAGCTCGCGCGCCGCGTGGCCGCTGCGCTCCGCGCGCCGATCCTCACGGCGCTGCCCGATCACACCTTTCCGGCACGCAAGGATTCGCGCTTCGGCGTCTCGCTCGCGCAGCCCATGTATCTCGAGCTCTGGGAGCGGGGCCTCGGGATCACCGGCGGCACGGACGAGGCCGGCGACATCGGCGCCTGGCTCCGCTCGCTCTATGCGGCTCCGGCGCCGGCGGCACGTGACTTCGACTCGTGGCTGTACGAGGCGGGAGGCCGGAAACCGGACGCGCGGTCCCGGGAATCGCTCTCGTGGAACGCGCTGTTCGAGATGGCGCCGGAGCTGCCGGACGGCGGGGAGCCGGGACAGCGGAGCGTGTACTTCCCGTCGCAGGGACTCGCGGTGCTCCGGCGCGGCAATCGCTACGTGTCGCTCGAGTGCGGCGAGTGGAGCTCCGGCCACGGCCACCCGGACCGGCTCAACCTCACGGTGCATGCCGACGCCGTGCACTGGCTTCCCGACGTCGGGACAGGATCGTACGTGTCGCGCGACCTCTTCTGGTACCGCTCGACGCTCGCGCACAACGCGCCGCGGCTCGACGGAACCTCCCAGGAGGAGGGCGACGCGACCTGCGCCGCGTTCGAGGCCGGCGACGAGTGGTCGTGGGTGCGCGGAACATGGGGCCCGCTCACCCGTACCGTCGTCCTCGGGCCATCGTACCTCGTGGACCTGCTCGAGATGAGCGCAACCGACGACCGGCTCCTCGAGCTTCCCTGGCATCTCGACGGGGCCGAGGTCGAATCCCCCGGCCGCTGGGAGCCGCATGCATTCGACGACGAGTTCGTCGCGGATACCGAGCGCTTCGTTCCCGAGGACCCGGGCGCAGCCGTGCGATGCCGTGCACGTTCGGGCGGCGCCGAGGTGACGCTCCACCTTGCACCGGGCGCGACGCTCATGAGGGGAACGTGCCCCGGCGCGCCGGGTCAGGACGCGCGCCGGCGCTGTCTCGTCGAGCAGGTGCGCGGCATGGGCGGCCTCCTCGTCGCGGTGCTCGGCTTCGGCGCGGGGGCCGTGGCTGCCGTCAGGCTGGCCGGAACCTCGATCGAGGTGGATACGCCTGCCGGGACCGACCGGCATGCCGCGACGACGGAAGGGTGGGACATCCGCGGCGCGGAGTCGTCGGTCCGGCTCGGAGGCCTTCGCGCGCCGGAAATCGATTTCGAGCCGCTCGTCACGAAGGCACGGCCGCTCCGGGAGCATGCGGCGGTGCCGTATGCGCGTGACGTTCCGGCGCTCGACGGATCTGGCGAGGGCTTCGAGCGCGCCGCGTCGATCCACCTCGATCATGAGGATCAGTATCGCCGCTCGGAGGAGCCGTTCGACGAATCGTTCCGCGCCGAGGGCCGCCTCCTCTGGGATGCGGACGCGCTCTACCTCGCCGTGGACGTGGCAAAGCCCGAGCTCGTGTTCCGGCCGGCCGATGCGCCGCCGCTCCGCCTCGACAACGAGCCGGACGACATCCACTCCGACGGCCTCCAGGTCTACCTCCGTCCGGCCGGCGGCCCGACCTGGGCCGTGCTCGTCGTGCCGGAAGCCGACGGCGGGATTCGCGTTCGCCCGATGGCGGGTTCGTCCGCTGCCGCCGGCGAGGTGCGGGGCGCATGGACCCGGACGGAGGAGGGGTACCGCGTCACGCTCGCGCTGTCGCCCGAGTCGTGGAACGACGTCCGGCTGGCGCGGTCCGCGGACTTCGACCTCATCGTGAACGAGATGCGCCCGGACCGCGAGCGGCGCGCAGGGCAGCTCGTGTGGAGCGGCGGCGGCGGCTGGGTGTATCTCCGTGGCGATCGCCAGCCCGCCGAGCGTTTCGGCGTGATCGACCTCGCGTGAGCCGCATCCCCGGGTTCACCTCCACCGGGAGCAAGCGGCCCGACGCGCTCTTCGGCGAGCTCGCCGGCGGGGACGCGCTGCCGCGGCGCATGCGCCGCGCCTCGGGGTGCCGGGTCGAGGATGAGGCGGGCCGCACCTACACCGACTTCATCATGGGCCTGGGCGCCGTGGCGCTCGGCTACGGGCATCCGGAGGTGGCGGCGGCGGCCCGGGCGGCGGTCGCGGACGGCGTCGTCGGCCCGCTCCCGCCGATGCTCGAGGAGGAGGTGGCGGCGACGCTCGCCCGCCTCATGCCGTGGATCGAGCAGGTGCGGTTCCTCAAGACGGGCGCCGAGGCGGCCGCCGCGGCCATTCGCCTCGCGCGCGCGCACACCGGGCGGGACCTCGTGCTCGGGTGCGGGTACCACGGATGGCTCGACTGGTGCCAGAGCGCCGGGACGCGCGGCGTGCCCGCCGGGACGAGCGACGCCTTCGGCGAGCTGCCGTTCAACGACCCGGCGCGGACCGCGGAGATCATCCGCTCCGCGGGGGACCGGCTCGCCGCGGTCATCGTCGAGCCGGTGATCGTCGACGCGCCGCACCCCGACTGGCTCGCCGTGCTGCGATCGGAAACGGCGCGCTCCGGTGCCGTGCTCGTCTTCGACGAGATCAAGACGGTCGGGCGCGTGGCGCTCGGGGGTGCGGCCGAGCGATGGGAATGCCGGCCCGACCTCGTGGTGCTCGGCAAGGCGATCGGCAACGGCTTCCCGATCGCGGCCGTGGGCGGCCGCGCCGACGTGATGGCCGCCGCGCTGCACACGTGGATCAGCTCCACGCTCGCGACCGAGTTCGTCTCGCTCGCGGCTGCGCAGGCCACGCTCGCGGTCCTCGAGCGGGAGGACGTGCCCGCGCATCTCGACCGGGTCGGGACGATCCTCCTCGACGGCTTCCGGCGCGCGCGGGAGGCGCATCCCGCCATCGTGCGCGGCGCGGCAGGGATCGCGCCGATGTGCTTCCTCCAGCTGCGCGACGACGCGGCGGCGTCCGGGGTCGCCGCCGGCTGCGCCCGGCGGGGCGTCCTGCTCAAGCGCACGGCGTACGATTTCGTCTCGCTCGCGCACGACGAGCGGACCGTCCGGGAATCGCTCGAGGTGCTCGACGAGGTCCTGCGGGAGCTTTCCTGACGCGCCGGTCTATCTTCCAATCGTGCTCATCGACGTCCACGCCCACTTCCTGCACCCGCGGTCGCCCCGTGCCGACTGGCGCGAGCGCAACGCGAGCCGCCTGCGCGCCGGCGAGCGCGCCGGGATCACCTGGCACGTCGCGTCGGTGCTCGGGACCTGGGGGCTCCGGTCGCCGATCTATTTTCCGTCGCCCGACGACGTCACGTACGCGAATGAGTTCCAGCGCGGGCTCGAGCGCGAGCATCCCGGCCGGATCCGCGGCTACGTGGTCGTCAACCCGAACTACACGGCACACGCGATCGAGGAGATCGACCGCGGCCGCGGCGCAGGGATGATCGGGATCAAGCTCGCGGCGAGCCGCCGCGCAGATGACCCGCTCCTCGACCCGATCTGCGAGCGCGCGGCGCGCGACCGGCTCCCGATCCTGCAGCACATCTGGCAGCACCGCCGCCGCGAGTATCCGGGACAGGAGGCGTCGGACGCGCTGGAGCTCGCCGCGCTCGCGAGGCGGCACCCGGCTGTCGGGTTCATCCTCGCCCATATCGGCGGCGGCGGCGACTGGCTCCACTCGCTCCGCGCCGTGAAGCGCATCCCCAACATCTACGTGGACCTCTCGGGGAGCGGCGTGGACGGCGGCATGCTCGAGGCCTGCCTCGAGGCCGCCGGCGCCGAGCGGCTCCTCTGGGGCTGTGATCTCACGATCGACACGGGCCTCGCCAAGCTCCGCTACCTCGACCGCATTCTTCCATCCGCCGACCTCGAGCTCGTCCGCTCGGGCAATGCGCGGCGCATCTTCCCGCCCGGCGCCTTCCCGGAGTCCTAGGTGCTCATCGACGTGTCGGCCTTTCTTGGCGCCTATCCGTGGCGACGCGTGCCCGGCACGTCGCCGGATGCATTGCTCGCGGCCATGGACCGGACCGGCATCGACGAGGCCTGGGTCAGCCACCTTCCGTCCTTCTTCTGGCGTGATCCGATGGAGGGCAATCCGTGGCTGGAGGAGGTGGCCGCGAGTCACGCGCGTCTCCGTCCGGTGCCCGCGGTGCATCCCGGACTCGCCGGATGGCACGAGGAGCTCGAGCGCGCGGCGGCGGCAGGCGCGCCCGCGGTCCGCGCCGATCCGACCTGGTTCGGGATCGACCCCGCAGGGCCGCCGATGCGGGAGCTCGCCGCCGCCTGCGCCGCGCTCGCGATGCCGCTCATGCTCGCCGTGCGCCTCGAGGACGGCCGCCAGCGGCACCCGAACGACCGGTGCGACGAGCTTCCGCCGTGGGCGGTGCGCGCCCTCGTCCGGTCGGTGCCGGTCCGCCTCGTCGTGACGCACGCCGAGCGGGCCTTCATCGAGGAGGTGCACTTCGGCTCGACGCCCGAGGAGGCGGAGCGGATCTCCTGGGACATCGCCTGGGTCTGGGGCCCGCCCGAAGATCACCTCGAGCTCCTGCTCGAAACGATCGGCGCGGGACGATTCGTCTTCGGCACCGGCCAGCCGCTCCGCATCCCGGAGACGGGGATCGCGCGCCTCGACCTTCTCGACCTCTCTCCCGGGGATCGCGCCGCGATCGGAGCGGGCAACGCCGCCGCGCTCCGGTACGCCGGCGCGCGCTGATGGCCGACGTCGCCGAGCGGCTGCGCGGGGTGATCCCCGCCGTGCCGGTGCCCTTTACCGGCAGCGTGCTCGCGGTGCGCGCGCAGGCGGCGTATGCGCGGTGGATGGCGGCCCAGCCGGTCGCGGGCGTCGCGGTCTGGGCCCACACGGGCCGCGGCCGCCACCTGAGCGCCGAGCAGCGGCGCACGGTCCTCGAGACCTGGCGTGACGCGATGGCGGGGCGCATCGTCGTCGCCGGCGTGCACGACCTCACCACCGCCATCGAGGCCCGCCGCGGCCATGCCGACGCACTCCTCGTCTATCCCGAACGCGCCGACCCCGTCGCGCACCACGCGCGCCTGAGCCGCGAGCTGCCGGTCATCGCGTTCTACCTCTACGAGGCCGCCGGCGGCGTCGCCTACGACGACGCGGCGCTGCACGGCATCCTCGCGCTTCCCGGCGTCGTCGGGATCAAGGTGGCGACGCTCGATTCCGTGATGACCTTCCAGCGGATCGCGGGCATCGTGCGCCAGCATCCGGGGAAGCTGCTCGTCACCGGGGAGGACCGCTTTCTCGGCTATTCTGTCATGATGGGGGCGGAATCGGCGCTCGTCGGGATGGGCGCGGCGCTCACCGGCCTGCAGGTGGCGCTCTTCGAGGCGGCGCGCGACCGGCGCTGGGAAGCCTTCGTGCCTCTGTCCGGCGCGTGCGACGCCTTTGCACAGGCCACCTTCGTGCCGCCGATGGAAGGCTACGTGCGGCGGATGCTCTGGGCGGCGGCCGCCGAGGGCGCGATTCCTCCCGATGCCTGCGACGATCCGTGGGGTCCCGCCCTTCCGGACGCGGAACGCGAGGCGGTCGTCGCGGCCGTGGCGCATGCGCGCGCTGCTCGAATCTGATTTCGACCGGTTCGGCCGCGAATGGCCCCGCGACTGGGCCGCGCACGTGCGGGACGCCTACCGCATCGATCTCGGTTCCACCTTCCTCGGGTTTCCCATTCCGCATCCCGTCGGCAAGGCCTCTGGCCAGCTCTCGCTCCGTGCGGATCAGCTCGAGACGGATGCCGCCGCGGGCCTGGCGTTCGTCGTCCTCAAGACGCTGGTCGGGGAGGACGCGCAGGGCCGGCGCACGATGGGCGCATGGGCGATTCACGAGACGCGAATGCGGGTGGAGCGGCGGTCGCACGCAGGGCGCGACGGGTGGACGGTGACCTGGAAGGGACGCGGCTGGGACGGCACGCTCGAGGCGTACCTCGCGCTCGTCCGGGCGGGCCGCGAGCTCATGCGGCAGTCGGGTACCATCGTCGTCCCCTCCGTGAAGCTGCACCTGCCGCGGATCGACGAGGCGTTCGCCGCGGAGGAATACGGCCACACGCTCGGCGCGCTCGCCGAGGCGTGGGGAGACGAGCCGCTCCCGCTCGAGAAGGATTTCTCGCCGACGCTCGCCGGCGACGCGCTAGGCGACGAGCAGGCACGCATCCTCCGCTGGGTGGACGAGGTGCCCGGCCGCATCCGCGCGGCGGCCCCGCGGGGAGCGGTCGTCGGCCTCAAGCTCATGAACGCGCGGTTCGACGACCGGTTCCAGTCCCTGATGCTCGAGCACGCGAGCCGCTCGGCGGACGCCGTCACCGCCTTCAACCGCCTCTGGGATCCGGGACAGGGCGTCGCCTACGGCGGGTGGGAGCTCAGCGACCGGAACCTCCGGGTCCTCCGCGGCACCGGCGCTTCGATCCCGCGGTCGGGCACGGGAAACGTCTGCACCGGGGCGCTCGTCGTTCAGTATGCGCGGGCCGGCTGCGGCTCGGTCCAGCTTCACACCGGCTTCCAGCTGCCGCTCGGCGAGTATCCGGCCCGGGCGGGGTCGCGCACGGCGCGCGCACTCCACCGCATCGTCTTCGACCCGGCCTCCGGCCTCGTGGCGGAAATGCTCGGCCTCGAGGCGCGAGGCGAGCTCGAGCGTGTCGGCGGCGAGCTGCGCTTCCGTGACCTGGTGCGCCGATGATCCGGGTCGCCGGCGCCGAGCTCCACGAGCTCGTACTGCCGCTCGCCGAACCGTTCGTGATCTCGGGCGGGGCGATCACCGAGCGCCGCTCGCTCATCGTGAAGCTCGCGGACGCCGAGGGTCGCGCCGGCTACGGAGAGTCGCCGCCGTTCGACCTGCCGTTCTACTCGGAGGAAACGCTCGCCTCGGCGCGGGACATCATCGGCCGGGTCCTCCTCCCGCGCGTCGTGGGCAGGGAGTTCGAGACGATCGGCGCGCTCGACGCCGCCCTCCGGATCGGCGTGCGGGGCAATCCGTTCGCGCGCGCGGGCGTCGAAACGGCAGCATGGGACCTCGTCGCAGCGCGCGCGCATACGTCGCTCGCGGCGGAGCTCGCCGCGTCGCTCGGCGTGGCGGCGGCGGCCGCCATTCCCTGCGGCGTGGCGCTCGGGATCCCGCCCGATCGGGAGCTCGCCACGCTCGCTGCGCAGATCGTCACGGTCCTCGAGTCCGGGTACCACCGCGTCAAGATCAAGGTCATGCCGGGATGGGACGTCGCGCCCGTGCGCCGCGCGAGCGAGATCCTCGCAGGCACCGGAATCCCCCTCACGGTCGACGCGAACGGGGCATACGAATGGCCGCGGGACGAGGCCGCGCTCCGCGGCATGGACGCCTTCGGTCTCCTGTACATCGAGCAGCCGCTCGCGCCGGACGAGCTGCTCGGCCATGCCGAGCTCGCGCGCGCGCTCCGGACGCCGATCTGCCTCGACGAAACGCTGCGCGATGCCCGGGCCGCCCGGCAGGTCGTCGCCCTCGGCGGCCCGCGCATCTGGAACGTGAAGGTGCATCGCGTCGGTGGCCTGACGGAGGCCGGCCGGAGCTGGACCATCGCGCGCGAGCACGGGGTGCGCCTCTGGGCCGGGACGATGCCCGAATCGGGCATCGGCAGCCAGGCGGCGATCGCCGCCGCGGCGCTTCCCGGCTTCGACCTGCCATCGGATCTCGAGCCGAGCACCCGCTGGTTCGGCCGGAATGCGGACGTGGTGAAGCTGACCGTCCGGCCGGACGGGACGATGGCCGTGCCGCGCCAGCCGATCGGCCGGCTCCTCGACGAGCGCCGTTTCCGGACGTCCTCGGAACGGTTACTCTCCCTCAATGCCAAGCACCCCTGACGCTGCCCGATCCGGAGTGACGCTCCGCTCGTGAGCGCATCGCTCCTCCTCGTCATCCTCGTGGCCGTGGCGTACGGCGCCGCGAAGGTGGCGTTCCAGTGGATCGGCCGCCACTTCCTCATCGTGTCCGGCGCGGAATACCTGCTGCTCGGCATCCTGCTCGGGCCGCAGGTCTCCGGCGTCCTCTCCGAGGACGCGCTCCGCGCCTTCACGCCGTTCATGACGCTCTCCCTCGGCTGGATGGGCGCGATGGTGGGGATGCACCTCTACCTCCCCGCGCTCGTCCGGCTCCGCGGCGTCTTCTACCGCGTCGCCTTCGTGCAGTCGCTCATCACGCTGTCCGTCGTGACCGGCGCGAGCGTCGTGGTGTTCCAGTACCAGTTCGGCGTGTCCGCCGCATACGCGCTCGTGCCGTCGCTCGTGCTCGGCGCCGTCGCGACGGGCTCGGCGGCCGACGCCATCGAGCTCATCGTCCGCCGGCTCGGGCGCCAGAGCCTCGTGGTGCGGCAGCTCGAGGTCGCCGTGTGGATGGATTCGGTGATCGCGATCGTGACGCTCTCGCTCGTGCTCTGCCTGAGCCACGTGCCGGCGCCGCAGCTCGTGCGGTCGCCGACTGCCGTGGAGTGGGCGGTCATCTCGGTCATGATCGGCATCGTCGGCGGCGCGCTCTTCCACCTGTTCCTGGGCGAGGAGCGCGACCAGGACCGCCTCTTCATCTCGCTCGCCGGCGCCATCATCCTGATGACCGGCGCCGCGACGTATCTGCGCCTCTCGCCGCTCCTGCCCGGGCTCCTGCTCGGGATCATCCTCGTCAACACGTCGAGGCGCAACCGGTCGGAGATCATGGGCGCGCTCTCGAGCGTGGAGCGCCCGCTCTATTTCGTCCTGCTGCTCTGCGGGGGGGCCATCTGGACGCCGAGCACGAACGCCTGGTTCATCCCGGTCGGCGTGTTCGTCGTTGCGCGCTGGCTGTCGAAGGTGGGCGGGGCCCGGATCGCAGCGCGATTCAACGGGATGCTGCCGATCCTCGGGCCCAACTGGGGCCGCGCCCTTCTCGGGCAGGGCGGGCTCGCGGTCGCCATCGCGTTCAACTACCTCACCGAAACGAACGCTTTCTTCCCGAACATCATCTTCACGGCGGCGCTCGTGTCGGTGCTCCTCACCGACCTCTTCTCGGCGCGGCTCATGAGCGCGGCCGTGGTGGCGAGCCCGCACACGCAGCGGACGTCCGGCGCGGTGGCGGTGCCGCCTGAAGCCCAGCCGCCCGAGGCGCCCGTGACGGCCGAAGTCGGCCCGGATGCGGCCGGAGGACCGGCCTGATGCGGCGGCTCGTCATCCTGGCGCTTCTGTACGGCTGCATCCAGCTCATCCTGCTCGCCGGGCCGGCGGAGGGGTCGGGCGAGGCGATCCTCGCCTTCGGCTTCCTCATCCTCGCGGCGTACTCGCTCGGCGAGCTCGTCAAGCAGTTCAACCTCCCGAAGCTCGTCGGGTATCTCGCAGCCGGCGCGGTCTTCGGGCCGAGCGCGCTCGCGGCGGTCCCGGCCGATGCGGTCGAGGAGCTATCGGCGGTG
>DASUXZ010000264.1:0-11460 GCA_036377655.1 Gemmatimonadales bacterium | reverse complement strand
CTTGGTGCACACGAAGAGGACGCCCTCGCCGCGGAGGACGACGCTTCGCAGCAGCTCTTCGGCCTTCTGGATCTGCCGGAGGGTCTTCTGGAGGTCGATGATGTAGATGCCCGAGCGTTCCGCGAAGATGAAGCGGCGCATCTTCGGGTTCCAGCGGCGGGTCTGGTGGCCGAAATGAACGCCGGCCTCGAGCAGGTCCTGGATCTGGGGCTGTGCCATTAAAGCGGATGTCCTTGCGTTGTCGGGGTTGATCGCCCGCCGCGTTCATCTCGCCAGCAGATCCCGTGGGCCTCGGCCCTGGTGGGACACCCCGCTGGCGATCCCGCGGCGTGATTGATGGGGCGACGCGCGCGCCGCCCCTGGGAAACTCGGTCTACCGCTTGCTGAACTGGAACCGCTTCCGGGCGCCGGGCTGTCCGGGCTTCTTGCGCTCCACCGCGCGGGGATCGCGCGTGAGGAGGCCGTTGGCGCGGAGCTTGGTCCGGTGCTGGCCGTCCGCCTCGACGAGCGCGCGGGCGATGGCGAGCCGGAGCGCGCCGGCCTGGCCGGTCTGGCCGCCGCCGTTCACGTGCGCCTTCACGTCGAACGCGCCGAGCGTGTCCGTGGCCGTGAACGACTGCTGGATGTGCTGCACGAGCGACGGGCGCGGGAAGTAGTCGCCGAGCGTGCGGCCGTTCACGTCCCACTTGCCGGTGCCGGGCGTGAGGTAGACGCGGGCCACGCTCGTCTTGCGGCGGCCCACCGCCTGCCACCG
The DNA here is from genome assembly GCA_036377655.1 of Gemmatimonadales bacterium. GTDB lineage: Bacteria > Gemmatimonadota > Gemmatimonadetes > Gemmatimonadales > GWC2-71-9 > CAMLLJ01. The sequence goes on along the minus strand of DASUXZ010000264.1, from coordinate 10,706 downwards.
GAACTCGGGAGTGCCAGTCATGCTTTCACCTTCTCGGGAGTGACGGAATACGGCCTGGGCTGCTGCGCGGCGTGGGGGTGCTCCGCGCCGGCGTAGACCTTGAGCTTGCCGCGGAGCTTCTGGCGGCTGAGCGAGGTCTTCGGCAGCATCCCGAAGACCGCCTTCTCGATGACGCGGTCCGGATGCTTGGCGAGGAGGTCACGCGCCGCGGTGTGGCTCTCGTGGCCCATGTACCCGGTGTGCTTGAAGTACGTCTTCTGGTCCATCTTGCGCCCGGTGAGCTTCACCTTGGCGGCGTTCACCACGACGACGAAATCTCCGCCGTCCATGTGCGGCGTGTACGTCGGCTTGTGCTTGCCGCGGATGAGCTGGGCGACATGGCTCGCCAGGCGGCCGAGCGGCACGCCCTCGGCGTCCACGACATGCCAGTCGTGGGTAATGTCGTCCGGCGTGGCGGAAAACGTCTTCATGATGCTGTCGGTGCTCCGAAGGAAACCGGGACCGCCGGCCCCGTGAGAAAGGCGGTCCGAACCGTGATCTTGGACAGACCCCTAACATACCTTCCCGCAACGGCTAAGGTCAAGTGGGACCGCTTTCCGCCTCGGTGCCGGACGTGTCCGGGCCGAGGTCGATGAGTCCCTTGCCCTTCTCGACCGCCTCCCCTTCCCGGACGTGCACCGCCCGGACGACGCCCGCCGCCGGGGCCCGGAGCTGGTTCTCCATCTTCATCGCCTCGAGCACCGCGACCGGCGCGCCCGCCGGCACCCGGTCGCCCAGCGCCACCTGGATCCGCACCACCAGGCCGGGCATCGGCGCGCGCAGGACGCCGCCGGCAGGCGCCGACGATCCGGTGCCGGCGAGGCTCCGGATGTGGCGGCTCCGCTCGTCCACCACCTCGATCTCGTGGCGCTCCCCGTGCCGGGACACCGTCCACCGCCCGCGCCCTGCCCGTTCGAGCGGGAGCGTGACGGGCCGGCCGTCCATGGTGAGGACCGCGAGCGGCGCTCCCGGAAGGCGCTCGATCGTGGCGGTCACGGTCCGCCCGCCGACGGTGACGCGCTCGCCGTCCACCTCGACCTCGGTCTCGCGGCCCCCGATCGAAACGAAGTACTTCATCGGCGCTCCAGCAGTGCCACGCTCTCGACGTGGGCGGTCTGGGGAAAGAGGTCGAAGCTCCTGAGGCCGGCGAGACGGTACGACGGCAGGCGGCGGAGGTCGCGGGCGAGCGTCGCCGGGTCGCACGAGACGTAGGCGATTCGCGCCGCGCCCACTCGCTCGAGGGCCGCCGTGACGCGCTCGTCCATGCCCGTCCGCGGTGGATTCGTGACTACCGCGGCCGCGGGGGGAAGGGATCCGACCGCGTCCTCCGCCCGGGCCGCCACGCGGATGACATGATGGTCCCGGCCCGGAAGGGTCCGCTCCGCGTACGCCACGGCTTTCCGGTCGGCTTCCACGCTCGCCACCGTCGCGCCGCGCGCGACGAGCGCTTCGGTGGTCTCGCCGATGCCCGCGTAGAGATCCCAGACCGCGAGCCCCCGCACCTCGCCGAGCAGCTCGAGTGCATGGAGCCGCGCGCGGTCTCCCATGGCGGGGTGGACCTGCTCGAAGACCGTCGCCGGAAATGCCTCCCGGCTTCCCCAGACGACGCGGGCGGTTCCCTCCTCCGGGCGCAGCCAGAGCGTCGCCCCGGCTCCTGCCGTGCCGAGCGCCCGGCCGAGCTCCGCGGCGCCCGGCCACGGCGCGGCTCCCCGCGTCTCGACGACGAGGTGACGGCCACCTTCGCGATCGAGACGGAGCACGATGTGGCGGATCCGCCGCGGCAGGAGCGCGCGGCGGCGCCGGACCTCGCGCCAGAGCGAGGTGAGCGCCGGCGCCGTGATGGGACAGACTTCGAGATCGAAGACCTCGGCGGGGCGGTCCACCGGATGGAGCCCGATGCGCTCGCCGTCGGAATGCAGCGTGAGCCTCGTGCGGTACTCCCAGTCGGACGGCGCAGGCTCGATCGGCGGGTCCGCGGCGTCGATGCCGCCGATCCGCCGGAGCGCGTCGCCCACGAAGCCGCGCCGGGCCTCTCGCTGCGCACCGGGCGCGAGGTGCTGCAGCTGGCAGCCGCCGCAGTCGTCCTTCACGTAGTGCGGGCAGCGCGGCTCCACGCGGTACGGCGACGGCTCGAGGAGTCTCCCGATGCGGGCGCGCGCGAACCGCTTGTGCTCGCGCACGCGGGCGGGCTCGATCGCGTCGCCGGGCGCGGTCCGCGGCACGAAGAGTGTCCGGCCGTCGGACAGGCGGCCGATCCCGTCGCCCCCCGCGGCAAGGCGCTCGATGCGGACCGCCGCGGTCTCCCGCTCCTTCACCGCAGGCCCTCGCGCCGCGCGAGCCGCGCCCACTCGGAGGCACCGCCCCCGCCTGCGCCGATCACGGGCTTTCCCGCCCGCCGGGCGTCGTCCTCCGCGAGTGCGGCCGCGACGAGGACCGCGAGGTCGCCCGAGAGATCGGCCGGCTCGGAAAGGTCGGTGCGCCGGTCGAGGAACTGGATGTCGACCGCGCCCGCCCGATACTCCGGGTCGCGCATGAGCCGCTCGTGAAAGCCCTGGTTCGTGGCGACACCGACGATCTCGAGCTCACCGAGCGCCCGTTCCATCCGCTCGATCGCGGCGGCACGGTCGGGCGCCCAGACGATCAGCTTGGCGAGCATCGAGTCGTAGAAGAGCGTGACGTCGCTTCCCGCCTCGACGCCGGCATCCCAGCGGACCCCGGGGCCCGAGGGCGCGCGCAGGTACGAGATGGTGCCCGTCGTCGGCAGGAAGCCGCTCCCGGGGTCCTCGCTCGTGATCCGGCATTCGATCGCCCAGCCGCGCGGATGGAGGGGCCCCTGGGCCACCCGCATCGGCGCACCCCCGGCGATGCGGAGCTGCTCGCGGACCAGGTCCACGCCGTACACGAGCTCCGTGACGGGGTGCTCCACCTGGATCCGCGTGTTCATCTCGAGGAAGTAGAACGATCCATCGGCCGCGAGAAGGAACTCGCAGGTGCCCGCCCCGCGATAGCCGACCGCGGCCGCGGCCGCGACGGCGGACGCGCCCATCCGCTCCCGAAGCTCCGCTGTCACCGCCACGGACGGCGCCTCCTCGACGAGCTTCTGGTGCCGGCGCTGGACCGAGCATTCACGCTCGCCGAGGTGGACGGTGCGCGTCGCGTCGGCGAGGACCTGGATCTCCACGTGGCGCGGCCGGGTGATGAACTTCTCGAGGTAGACCCCCGCATCCCCGAACGCCTTCTGCGCCTCGGAAGCCGCCGTCTCGAGCGCCGCGCCGAGCGCGGACTCGTCCTGCACGACGCGCATGCCCTTGCCTCCGCCCCCGGCGGCCGCCTTCACCATCACCGGGTAGCCGATCTCCCTGGCGAGCGCGGCCGCGGCCTCGCGCGACGTCACGGGATCGACCCCTCCCGGCACGACCGGCACCCCGGCGGCGCGCATCCGGCGGCGCGCTTCGGTCTTGTCGCCCATGGCGCGAATGGCATCCGCGGGCGGGCCGATCCAGGTGAGCCCTGCCGCCGTCACGGCATCGGCGAACGCCGCCCGCTCGGCCAGGAACCCGTACCCGGGATGCACCGCATCGGCGCCGGTCCGGCGGGCGGCCTCGATGAGCCGCTCGATCGAGAGGTAGCTCGCCGCCGGTGGCGCATCGCCGATCGCCACCGCGCGGTCGGCGGCGCGGACGTGCGGGCTCTGCCGGTCGGCGGCGCTGTACACGGCCACCGCCTCGAGGGCCTCCTCGTGGCAGGCGCGCACGATGCGCAGCGCGATCTCGCCGCGATTCGCGATGAGGACGCGTTTCATGGAAGTGATCTTGGGGTGGGATGCAGCGGGCAGGGCGGCAGGCTCGCGGGAGCTATCGTCGGCACGTCTCTGGGGGAAGGTGGCCGCCGATCGGCGTGAGGCTCCCGCACAGGACGGAATTGTGCGCCGCGGCCGCGGCATAAACGGCAAGGACGTCACGCATCCAGATCGAGCCGCCCTGCCGCGTCTCGAGGATGATCTCGGTGAAGGAGAGCGGCTCCTCGGCCGGAGCAGCCGACGGGCCGATGATGCGCACGAGGCGCATCGGCGTGGCGGCATCCACCGCGGCGGCCGTATCGGCGCCGGGGGTGAGGCAGAGGGGGCGTCCGCCCGCCACCGCAGCGAGCGCCATCCGCACGCTGAGCGCCGGGTCCACCTTGAGCGCTTCCGCCATGCGGGTCCGGTACGCCGAGTCGCGCGCATAGAGGTCGGTGCGGAGAAGGACCAGGTCCTGCCGGATCCGGCGCGCGGCGAGGGCGTACCACGCGGCCACGGCCTCGAGCTCGCTGCCGGTCACGAGGATCCCCTGGGCGGGGCACGAGCCGAGCAGGTTGGCGCCGAGCTCCGCCACGATGGCCGGAAGCTCGGGGGGCGCGTCGGGCGCGTGGGCCACCGCCGCCGCCCAGCCCGAATCCTCCAGGAGGAGGATGGCCCGGTCCATTTCCACCATGCTCCGGAGCAGCACAGCGGAATCCACGGAGAGGCGGATGCCCTGGTCGAAGGCCACGCCGGCGAGGTCGAGATAGAGCTGGCCGTCGGGGTCGCCGGCGTGGCCGCCGTAGTGCCAGTCACGGGCGTCGAGCCGGTAGAAGCGACCGAGCTGGATCCAGGCCCTACCGTCGTCCGGCGCCACCGCGAGGTAGCGCCCGAGCATGTCGGTCGCGACCTGGCGCTCCCCCTCGCGCTCGAGCTGCGCCGCGCGCGGGGCCACGTTCGGGTCCACCGCGGCCTGCGCCGCGAGCGGCCCGACCGGGCCAACGGCGGCACCCGTGGCGAGCGCGGCCCTGAGCAGGCCGCCGGGGGCAGTTTTCAGGAGGGAACGTATCGGATCCATCACATGCAACATTATGCGCTTACCCCCTCCGCGCCAGTAGGCCGGAGCCGGCGGCGGTCAGAGGGGGAGGTTGCCATGCTTCCGGGGCGGGTTCCGGTCCCGCTTGCCGCGAAGGGTGCGGAGCGCGTCGATGAGCCGCGGCCGGGTGTCACGCGGATCGATGACGTCGTCCACGTAGCCCCGGGCGGCGGCGGCGTACGGGTTCGCGAACCGGGCGGTGTAATCGGCGGCGAGGGCGGCCGCCTTCTCCTCGGGATTCCCCGCCTTCGCGATGTCGTCCTTGAACAGGATCTCCACGGCGCCCTTGGGGCCCATGACGGCGATCTCCGCCGACGGCCAGGCCAGGTTGACGTCCCCCCGGATGTGCTTCGAGCTCATGACGTCGTAGGCTCCGCCGTAGGCCTTCCGGGTGATGACCGTGAGCTTCGGCACCGTCGCCTCGCAGTAGGCGTAGAGGAGCTTGGCGCCATGGCGGATGATCCCGCCGTGCTCCTGCGCCACGCCGGGGAGGAACCCCGGCACGTCCACGAAGGTGACGACCGGGAGGTTGAAGCAGTCACAGAACCGGATGAAGCGGGCCGCCTTGACCGACGCGGTGATGTCGAGGACGCCGGCGAGCACCGCCGGCTGGTTGGCGACGATCCCGACGGGCTGGCCGGCGAGCCGGGCGAAGCCGACGATGATGTTGTCCGCGTAGCCGCGCTGCACCTCGAAGAAGTGGCCGTCGTCCACGACGCGGCGGATCACGTCGTGCATGTCGTACGGAAGGGAGGCGCTCTCGGGGACGAGATCGAGGAGCGCGTCGTCGCGCCGGTCGTCGGGGTCGGCGGTCGGGCGGGTCGGCGGCTCGTCGGCGTTGTTGCCGGGCAGGAAGCCGACGAGCTCACGGATCGCCTCGAGGCACGCCGGCTCGCTGTCGTGCGTGAAGTGCGAGACGCCGGAGGTGCCGCCGTGCACGTCGGCGCCGCCGAGCGCGTCGAAGGTGACGTCTTCGTGCGTGACGGTCTTCACGACGTTGGGCCCGGTGACGAACATGTAGCTCACGCCGCGGACCATGAACACGAAGTCGGTGATCGCCGGGCTGTAGACGGCACCGCCGGCGCAGGGGCCGAGGATGGCCGAGATCTGGGGGACGACGCCCGACGCGAGCGTGTTCCGGAGGAAGATGTCGGCGTAGCCGCCGAGGGAGACGACCCCTTCCTGGATGCGCGCGCCGCCCGAGTCGTTGAGCCCGATGATCGGCGCGCCGTTCCGCATGGCGAGGTCCATCACCTTGCAGATCTTCTCCGCGTGCGCCTCGGAGAGGGAGCCGCCGAAGACGGTGAAATCCTGGGAGAAGACGTAGACGAGCCGTCCGTCGATGCGCCCGTAACCCGTGACCACGCCGTCGCCCGGATAGACCTGGTCGCCGAGCCCGAACGCGGTGGCGCGATGGGTGACGAAGCGATCGAGCTCGACGAACGATCCCTCGTCGAGCAGCAGGTCGAGCCGCTCCCGCGCGGTGAGCTTCCCCTTCCGGTGCTGCTGCGCGATCCGCGCCTCTCCCCCACCCTGCTCCGCAAGCGCCCGCCGGTGGTGGAGCTCTTCGAGGAGCTGTCGTTGATCTGGCATGGGCTGAAATATCGCCTTTTGAAGTTCTTTTTCAACGCGAAGGCGCGGAGGCGCGGAGGACGAAGGGCAGGCGATTTCGATGTGTGTTCGGGTGAAATGGGTGATCGAGGTGGTGAGGTCGGCTGCTAGGTTTCGACATGACCGTGGCGATTCGGCGTGACCGTGAATTCGATTCCCTCTCCCACCAGGTCATCGGCGCGGCGATCGAGGTTCATCGTCAGCTTGGCCCCGGGCTGCTGGAATCCGCGTACGAGCTGTGTCTCGCTGAGGAGCTGGCAATTCGTGGCATTCACTTCGAAAGACAGGTGCCGCTGCCCGCCGTCTATCGAGGGCGCCCGCTCGAATTCGGCTATCGGATCGACTTCGTCGTCGGACGCATCGCGATCGAGGTAAAGGCCGTGGAAGCGATCCTTCCAGTCCATCGCGCTCAACTCCTCACCTATCTCCGGCTCAAGAAACTGCCGATCGGATTGCTCCTGAACTTCGAAGTACCCGTCCTGCGAGAAGGTATCGTTCGGCTGGTCAACGACTACCACTTCTGACGCTTCGCGCTTTCGCGTCTTCGCGCTTTCGCGCTGGAAAAGAAAAGGCCCCCGAAATGCTCGGGGGCCTCTTCATGGCGCGGAGTCCTACTCGTCCATCTTGTCGTCCGCCGGGATCTCGGGCCGGACGGGCGGGATGATGGGCTCGTCGGGGTAGCCGACGACGGCGAGGACGATGCGGTGGTGGATGGGATCCACCTCCAGCACCTTGAGGTCGAGGACCTGGCCTTCCTTCACGGCGTCGCCCGGGTTCTCGATGTTCGGCACCCCGAGCTGGCTCATCGGGACGAAGCCCTCGATGTCGTTCTCGAGGTCCACGACCACGCCCTTGTCCATGAGCCGCACCGCGCGGCCGCGGAGGTCCATCCCGATCGGATAGGTCTCCCCGATCCGGAGCCACGGGTCTTCCTGCGCCTGCTTGAGGCCGAGGCTGATGCGCTTGTTGTCGGCGTCGATGTTGAGGATGATCACGTCCACCGTGTCGCCCTTCTTCACGACTTCCGACGGGTGCTGCACGCGCTTGGTCCAGCTCATGTCGGAGATGTGGATGAGCCCGTCGATGCCCGGCTCGATCTCGACGAAGGCGCCGAAGCTCGTGAGGTTCCGCACCTTGCCGGTGATCCGCGTGCCGACCGGGTACTTGAGCGGCAGCACCATCCACGGGTCCTGCTCCGTCTGCTTCATGCCGAGCGAGATCTTCTCCTCGGTCTCGTCCACCTTGAGCACCACGGCCTCGATGGTCTCGCCGATGCTCACGATCTTGGACGGGTGCCGGACGTTCCGCGTCCAGCTCATCTCCGAGATGTGGACCAGCCCCTCGATGCCCGGCTCGAGCTCGACGAAGGCGCCGTAGTTGGTGAGCGAGACGACCTTCCCCTGCACGCGCGTGCCGACCGGGTACTTGGCGGCGACGTTCTGCCACGGGTAGCTCTGCAGCTGCTTCATGCCCAGCGAGATGCGCTCGCGCTGCCAGTCGATGTCGAGGATCTTGACCTCGACTTCCTGCCCGATCGCCACCATCTCCGTCGGGTGCGACACGCGGCCGTACGACATGTCGGTGATGTGCAGCAGGCCGTCCACGCCGCCGAGGTCGATGAACGCGCCGAAGTCGGTGATGTTCTTGACGACGCCCTTCCGCACCTGGCCCACGGCGAGCTCCTTCATCAGGTGCTCGCGCTTGTGCGCCCGCTCGTTCTCGAGGATCACGCGGCGGCTCACGACGATGTTCCGGCGCCGCTTGTTGAGCTTGATGATCTTGAACTCGTAGGTCTGGCCGAGCAGCTCGTCGATGTTCGGCACCCGGCGGAGCGCGATCTGGCTTCCCGGGAGGAAGGCGTCCACGCCCATCAGGTTCACCACCACGCCGCCCTTGATCTTCTTGGTGAGCGTGCCCTCGACCGGCTGGTCGGACTCGTGCGCCACGCGGATCTTTTCCCAGACCCGCATGAAGTCGGCCTTCTTCTTCGAGAGGACGACGGCGCCCTCCTGGTCCTCGAGGTGCTCGAGGAACACTTCGACCTCGTCGCCTTCCTTGAGCGACTGCGGGTCCTTGAACTCGTCGAGCGGGACCGATCCCTCGGACTTGAAGCCGACGTCGAGGATGACGGCATTGTCGGTGACGCGCAGGACCTTCGACTTGACGATCTCGCCCTCGACGATCTGCGACATCGTGCCCTCGTACATCGAGAGCATCGACTCGTAGTCTTCGTCGGAGTAGTCCTCGTCGTAGAGGTCGGCGCGGACCTTGAGGCCCGTGGGAGAGGTGTACTTGTCGGTGGAGGGGTCGAGCTGATCGATCATGGGGGGATGCGTTCCTCGGTCGACCGCGCCGGCCTGGCCGCGGGATAAGGGTGACGCCCGGATGGGCCTTCCGCCCCGGCCGATGTGCCGGGAGGAGCCTGAAATAATACGCCGGGCGGACTCGGAAGACAAGCCGCCGAAGGCGCTTAGCCCCCGAAGACCGACCTCGCCCGCTCCAGGATCCAGGCCACCGCCTCGTCGAAGGTCATGCCCGTCGTGTCGAGCTCGAGAGCGTCGTCCGCCCGCCGGAGCGGAGCCACCGCGCGACTCGAATCGGCGCGATCCCGGCCCTCCAGCAGGGCCGCCTCCCGGTCGACCTCCTCCTGGATGGTGCGCTGCCCGCGCTGGCTCAGCCGGCGCCCCGCTCGTGCTGTCGGGGACGCCGTGAGGAAGATCTTGAGATCGGCATCGGGAAAGACCACCGTCCCGATGTCACGCCCATCCACGACCACGTCCTGCCCCGCACGGACGAGCCGCCGGAGCTGCGAGTTGACCCACTCCCGCACGACCGGCACCGCGCTCACGGCAGAGACGTTCCGCGTCACCTCTGCGGCACGGAGCGCGGCGTCGACGGGAACGCCGTCGAGGTAGGCGGCATACCCCACGCCGTCCGAGTGCAGCGAAAGTCCCCGATCCTCGGCCGCCCGGAGGATCCCCTCTGCCCCGAGCGCGAGCGGGTCGGCAGCGCCCTCGCGCAGAGCCTCGGTCAGGGCGACGAGGGTCACCCCCCGGTAGAGCGCCCCCGAATCGAGGTGGGCGTAGCCGAGGGCCTCGGCCACCGCGCGCGCGGTGCTCGACTTTCCGGACGCAGACGGCCCGTCGATCGCGATGACCGCGCCGCTCACGACGCCCTCCGGCGGACTGCGCGGAGCGCGGCCGCGAATCCGGGAAAGCTCACGTCCGCGCAGTCCGGGTCGTCGATCGTGATTCTCGCGCCCTTCACGGTGCCGAGCACTGCGAAGGCCATCGCGAGTCGATGGTCGCCGTCGGTGCGGACGCGCCCGCGCGGCGGCGCCTCGCCGCCCTCGACGTGGAGATCGCTGCCCACCACCTCGGCCGAGACGCCGACGGCCCGGAGGTTCCCGGCGATGAGCGCCAGGCGGTCGCTCTCCTTGACCCGGAGCTCGCCGACCTCGCGGAAGATCGTCGTTCCGCGCGCGCGTGCGGCCAGCACCGCGAGCAGCGGCACTTCGTCCACGAGGCCCGGAATCTCCGCGGCCGCGACATCGACGGCGGCGAGCGACCCGGGCGCCGCGTGGATCGTTCCCACCGGCTCGCCGAAGCTCGCCACTTCGTCCGTGACGGACACCCTGGCACCCATGCGCTCGAGGACGCGCAGGAATCCGGTTCGCGTGGGATTCACGCCGACGCCGGCGATCGCGAGCGCGCCCCCTTCGGCGAGCACGCCGGCGCCGACGAGGAACGCAGCCGACGAGGGATCGCCCGGGACCTGGATCTCGAACGGCTCGACCCGGCCGCCCGGCGCGAGCTCGATCCGGCCGCCCCGCTCCTCGACCCGGAAGCCGAATCCCCGAAGCAGCCGCTCCGTGTGGTCCCGGGAGAGGCCGCCCGGCTCCCGGAGCGAGACCTCGACACCCCCCGCCATCCCCGCAAATAGCAACGATCCCTTGATCTGTGCACTCGAAACGGGAAGGTCCCACCGGAGCGCGGCGAGCTTTCCGCCTCTGACCGAGAGGGGGAGCGTCGAGGCCCCGGTCGGCGCGAACTTTGCACCCATCCGCCCGAGCGGCTCGGTGACCCGGCCCATTGGCCGCCGGCGCAAGGACTTATCGCCGGTCAGCCGGGCTTCGAATGGATGGGCGGCCAGGAGCCCGAGGAGGAGCCGGGCCGTGGTTCC
>DASUXZ010000263.1:0-4119 GCA_036377655.1 Gemmatimonadales bacterium | reverse complement strand
CCCTCCCCCCTCCCCTTACATTCCATCATGTCCCCCACCGCCCTCGTCACCGGAGCGACCGAAGGTATCGGCCGGGCCACCGCCGTCGCGCTCGGGCGCGCGGGGTGGCGGGTCGGTGTGTGCGCGCGCACGGCGGACAGGCTCGACGCGCTCGTCGGCGAGCTCGCCGCCGAGGGCATCGAGGCCGCCGCGAGCGCGGGGGACGTGGGGCGCGCCGAGGATGCCGCCCGCATGGTGCGGGAGATCGAAGCGCGGCTCGGCCCCGTGGAGACGCTCGTCAACAACGCGGGGATCGCGGTGTTCAAGGAGCTGCTCGATCTCTCGCTCGAGGAATGGGACCGGATGATGGCGACGAACGTCCGGAGCCTCTACCTCATGACCCGCGAGGTCCTGCCGGGCATGCGCGAGCGCCGCGGCGGGAACATCGTCAACGTGGCGAGCCTCGCGGGGAAGAACGGCGTGAAGGGCGGCACCGGGTACGCCGCCTCGAAGCACGCCGTGCTCGGGTTCAGCCGCTCGCTCATGCTCGAGGTGCGCACGCTCGGCATTCGCGTGATCGCCATCTGCCCCGGCTCGGTCGATACGGCGCTCCTCGACGCGCTGTCGCCGAAGCGCGACCGGATCCTCCAGCCATCGGACGTGGCGGACGCCATCGTCGCCGCGCTCCGCCTTCCGGCCCGCGCCCTCGTGAGCGAGCTCGACGTCCGGCCGGCCGATCCATGACGGGCCCGGCATCCGGCCCGGTCCTGGTCTCGCGCTGCATCTGCATGCGCTTCCCCTTCGCCGAACTTCTCCCGCTCGCGCGCGCCGAGGGCTGGGACTTGCGGCAGGTCATGACGGAAACCGGGTGCGGCACGCAGTGCGGTCTCTGCCGCCCATATATCCGTCGCATGCTCCGGACCGGCGAGACCGAGTTCCGCGAGCTCCTCGAGGCCGACGCCGGGTGACGGTCCGCGGGTTCGTCCGGAAGCTCTACACCGTCCGGCCGCTCGCCGCCGCGGTCGTGATCCTCTTCTGGTGCGCCCTCTACCTCTCCGACCGGCGGATGGACATCGCCGCCATCGTGGTGGCGCTGCTCGCGAGCGTCGCCGCCCTCGTGGCGGTCCGCCGCGGGCGGATCCTCGCGGCCGCCCAGAGCGAGACCCTTCGCCGCGCGCTCGACGCCGCCTCCGCGCGCAACCGCGAGCTCGACCGCCTCCGCCACCTCGGGAGCACGCTCCTCTCCGGCCGCAGCATCGCCGAGCTCCAGGGCGAGGTCGCGCGCGCCGCGGCGGACCTCCTGCAGGCGGAGAGCGGCGGCGTGACGATCATGGTGGAGGAAGGGCGCTTCCTGCGGGTCGTCGCGGCGACGGGGCCGCTCGAGGTGACGCGTGGCAACCTGCTGCCGGTGGACCACTCGCTGCTCGGCTGGGTAGTGACGCACAACGAGCCGCTCGTCGTCAACGACATCGACGCCGACCCGCGGAGCTACCGCGATGCCGTGCTGCCGGTCCCGCTCACCACCGCGGCGATCGCGCCGCTCCGCTCGGCGGGGCTCGTCGTCGGAACGGTCGCGGCGTACAACCGGCTCGACGGCGGCGAGTTCAGCGAGCAGGACCTCCAGCTGCTCGAGGTCCTCGGCGACCAGGTCGTCGTCGGCCTCGACCGCGCGGCCGGGCTCCAGGCGAGCCGCGAGAACGAGCTGGCCCTCGCGGCCAAGAACCGGGAGCTCCAGCGGGCCACGCAGCTCAAGAGCGAGTTCCTCGCGAACATGAGCCACGAGCTCCGGACGCCGCTCAACGCCATCATCGGCTTCAGTGACCTGCTCCTCACCGAGCAGGTCGGCACCGTCAATGAGGTGCAGCGCGACTTCCTCGAGTCGGTGCTCCGGAACGGCCGCCACCTGCTCGGGCTCATCAACAGCGTGCTCGACCTCTCCAAGATAGAAGCCGGCCGCATGGCGCTCTCGCTCGCCCCGACCGACATCCGCGAGGCGATCGTCGGTGCCGTGGCCGACACCGCGAGCCTGCGGGCCGAAAAGTCGCAGGAGTGCATCGTGAAGGTGGAGGAGGGAGCCGACCTCACGATCCTGGCCGACGGCTTCCGGGTGCGGCAGGTGCTCTTCAACCTTCTCTCCAACGCGTCGAAGTTCACTCCCGAAGCGGGAACCATCACGCTGTCCGCCGTCCGGACCGAGACCCCGATGCCGGTGCCCACCGAGCGCGCCGGCGAGGCGCCGCGGCTCGCGCGGCGCGACGCCGTCTGGGTCTCGGTGATCGACACCGGCATCGGGATCCGCGAGGAGGACCGCCCCAAGCTCTTCCGCGAGTTCAGCCAGGTGGACAGCTCCTTCACGCGGCAGGCACAGGGCACCGGGCTCGGCCTCGCCCTCTGCAAGAGCTTCGTGGACCTGCACGGCGGCGCGATCGGGGTGGATTCGATCGTCGGCAAGGGCAGCACCTTCTGGTTCATCCTTCCGGTGGACGGACCGGTGCGGCGTCGGGCGGTGAGCCTCCCGGAGCCGCCGGCCTGAAACCCGCGACCGGGTCCTTCCCGTTATTGTCCGGTATGCGTCGCGCGCTCTGCTCCCGCATCACCACGCTGCTCCTGGCCCTCATGCTGGCCGGGGGAGGGAGCGGGCTGCCGCTCGTCGATGCGGCCCTCCATCACCTGCACGGGATCGGCGTCGGCGGCACCCGCCTGAGCGACGGCGAATCCGGCACCGCGCACGGCGACCGCTGCACCCTCGGGGTGGCGGCACCGGCCATCGCGGGGCCGGTATCGCCGCCCGCGGTCACGGTCGAGGCGCTGCAGCAGTGGACCAGCGTCACGATCCTTCCCCCTCCCGCACCTCCTTCGGACGCGCCTGCCGGCTCGGCGCAACCGCGCGCCCCTCCGGCTTTCGGCTGACGCTCCCGATCCATCGTCGCCGATGCGGCGTCACCGTGACGCCGCGCAACCCGGAGGTCCCTGATGCATCTCGTCATCCTGGCGCTCGCGCTCGCGGGCGCGGCCGCTGACACCACCCGCATTCCCGCCATCGCGGAGCTGAGCGGCCAGGTCACGAGCGAGGCCGGCGCGCCGCTCGAGGCGGTCCGCGTCACCATCGTCGAGGCCAATCGCTCCACCGACACCGGCCCGGACGGGCGCTATGCCTTCACCGGCCTCGCGCGCGGCACCTACGGGCTCTCGTTCGCCCGGATCGGCTACGCGCCCCGCGTGCTCCGGGTGCGGATCGGCGACGCCGACACCACCATCAACGTGGCGCTCAGGGCCTCGTACGTGGAGCTGCCCGACATCCAGGTGACCGCGTCGCCGCTCGCGACGACGGCCCTGGCCGCCCCTCAGCCCATCTCCGTGCTCACCACCGGCGATCTCGCGACGTCCGGCGCCCCCTCGCTCGGAGAGACGGCGAGCACGGTGCCCGGCGTGCGGAGCGTGAACACCGGCGCCGGCATCGGGAAGCCGGTGATCCGCGGCCTCAGCTCGAACCGCGTGCTCGTCCTCGCCGACGGCCAGCGCCTCGAGACCCAGCAGTGGGGCGACGAGCACGGCCCCAACGTCGAGACCGCGAGCGCCGAGCGGATCGAGGTGATCCGCGGCCCGGCGAGCGTGCTCTACGGGTCGGATGCATTGGGCGGCGTGATCAACGTGGTCGACGCCGACCTTCCCGACGCGCTCGGCAAGCCGGCCTTCGCCCGCGGCACCGTGCGCGCCGCGTACAGCACCAACACCCGTATGCCCGAAGGGACGATCATCGCCGAGGGAGCGACCGGCGGCTTCGGCTTCCGCGTCGCGGGGACCGGGCGCTCGTCGGGGGACGTGCGCACGCCGGACGGGCCGCTCGACAACAGCGCGATCGAGACGCTGAACGGCTCCGGCTCCGCCGGGCTCCGCGGTACCTGGGGAGCGGCGCACCTCACCTACTCGAAGCGCACCGAGCGGCTCGAGCTGCACGAGGATCCCGCCGAGGCGGCGGGGGCCACGCCGTACCAGCGGGTCCACGACGATCGCCTGCACCTCGAGGCCACGGTTCCCGTCGCCGGCTCGCACCTCGACGTCGACGCCGGCTACGAGCGGAACGACCGCCGCGAGTTCGCCGCCGCGGCGGCCGACGAGATCGAGCTCGGTCTCGTCTCG
>DASUXZ010000262.1:0-3553 GCA_036377655.1 Gemmatimonadales bacterium | reverse complement strand
TGTTCGGCGGGGTCTTTCTCGTCGGGATGCCGATCCTCTACGGCGTGATCGGCGTGATCGGCGGCGCACTGCTCGCGGCGCTGTACAACCTGGTGGCAGGGTGGACCGGCGGAATCGAGCTCGAGCTCGACGGAGGCATGGGAAGCTAGCTCCCGGCGCCTCCGAGCATCGCCGCGACGACGGAGAGGAGCTCCTCGTTCTCGAAGGGCTTGTCGAGGGTCATCACGTTCGAGGGAATGCTGTCACGCGCTCCGGACAGGCCATGACTTCCGGAAATGCGGACGATGGGAAGACCGGGATGAAGCTGGCGCGCCTCGGCGATGAGGCGGGTGCCGTCCATGACCGGCATGTTGCTGTCGGTCACGAGAAGGTCGGGACACGCGCCACTCCGGAGCCGCTCGAGTGCTTCGACACCGTTGCGCGCCTCCGCGACCTCATACCCGGCCTCGCGCAGCACCCTCGCGCAGAGGATGCGGGCGATGTCGGTATCGTCGACGACGAGGATGCACGCTGCTGATGGGGGTGCCAAGCGGACTCCGGCCTCAGGGGGATCGTTCGCGACAAGTAGTGATATGAAGGGCGCGGCGGATATGCAAGCCTTCACCACGATACGGGTCAGATGTCACATCGCCGGACAGGAAACGACATGAACGAGGAAGCCCTGAACCTCACGACGCGGCAGTTTCTCAAGCGGTTCGGCGTCACCGCGCAGCGGGAGATCGAGCAGTCGGTGCGCAAGGCCATCGCCGACGGCCGCCTCACCGGGAACGAGACGCTCCCGGTGCGGGCCGTGCTCGGCATTCCGGGCGTGCTCGACGAGCTCGAGGTGAAGGGGGAGCTCGCGCTCGAGTAGGCCGGTCCGCGAGGCACGGAGCTCCGAGGGAAACCGCCGTCCGGGGCGCCCGTAGGGACAGGAGTCCGCTCCTCCGTCCAACGCCACCGCCGGCACCTCCATGCGCATCCTCCTCGCCGTCACCCTGCTGCTCACGCCACTCCCGCTCGCCGGCCAGGCACGGGATTCGCTCGACCCGACCGTCTGGGGTGTCATCTACGACATCCCGGCGACGCGCACCGTGGACGTGCGCGAAGGCGTCCGCTTCGGAACGAGCAGCGGGCGCGAGCTCCTGCTCGACGTCTATCGCCCGGCAGGGATGCGTCCGGGCGAGCGGCGCCCGGCCGTCGTCTTCCTCAATGCGGTGGGCGACGGGCCCGACGCCGCCGAGCGTGTGCGGCAGTGGGGGATCTACCGGACATGGCCGCGGCTCGTCGCCGCGCATGGGCTCGTGGGGATCGCGATGGACGCGGACCGGGACAGCGTCATGGCGAGCCTGCGCGCCGTCTTCCGCTTCCTCGCCGAGCGCGGCGCCGAACATGGAGTCGATGCAGAGCGGCTCGGCGTGTATGCCGCGTCCGCGAACGCGAGCGGGGCATCGCAGCTTCTCCTCGGCGACTCGGCGCCTGCAGGC
This sequence comes from Gemmatimonadales bacterium, assembly GCA_036377655.1. Taxonomy (GTDB): domain Bacteria; phylum Gemmatimonadota; class Gemmatimonadetes; order Gemmatimonadales; family GWC2-71-9; genus CAMLLJ01. The sequence continues at coordinate 2,087 of DASUXZ010000262.1, read as the reverse complement.
GTGAAGGCCGCCGTCCTCTATTACGGGGGCGTGCCGGACGGCGAGCTCCGGGCCGATCTCCCGGTGCTCTTCGTCGTGGCGGAGTCGGATGCGCCGCGAATGGGCGACGCGCTCGGCGCGTTGTGGGAGCGGGTCGTTGCGGCGCGCGCGCCGTGGACGCTCACGTTCGCGAGCCGGATGCCGCACGCCTTCGACGCGTTCAGCGACAACGACGAGGCGAGGCGTCACATCCAGCAGACCATCGGATTCTGGAAGTCGCATCTCGAGCCGGTGCCGCAGCCGCGCCGGGCTCCGTCCGACGCTCGCGCGATCGTCGCGAGCCTCTACGGCAACGATGCGGAGCGCTCGGCCGTGCTCCTCGCACGGTGGATCGAGGCGCATCCGGGTGACGCGGAGGCCGCGCGCCAGCAGGCACGCGTGCTCGTCCAGCTCCAGCGTTACGCGGCGGCCGACAGCGCGTATGCCCGCGCCTACCGCCTCGACTCGACGCATCCGGGCCTCCTCTCCGGACTCGGCCAGATGCGCATCGGGCAGGGGCGATGGGCGGAAGCGGCGGACCTGCTGCAACGGGCGATCGGCGGAGGGGTGGACCACAGCCTCATCTACGGCCAGCTCGGGTGGGCGCAGCTCCACCTCGGCCGGAATGCGGACGCGGTGCGGAGCTACGAGCGCGCATTCGAGCGCGGGATCCCGCCGGGCCGGAACACGCGCGGCATCGCGTGGTACAACCTGGCATGCGCCTACGCGCGGATCGGCGACCGCGACCGGGCGATCGCGGCTCTCGAGCAGGCTTTCGCCGAAGGAGTGAACGAGCGGCGGACGTACGAGCAGGACGAGGATCTGGCGTCGCTCCGCGCCGACGCGCGGTTCTCGGCGTTGCTCGGCCGGATGGAGGGGTAGGACTTCAGGTCGTCACGTCCTGTCTTGCGCCTTCGGCGTTTCTTCGGTATCGTATCCGCCCACCTTTTACCGGAGCGGTGTCATGCCTTCGCAGAATCCACCCCAGGGTTACCGGACCGTCACCCCGTATCTCGTCGTCGACGACTCCGCGGCCGCCATCGAGTTCTACCGGAAGGCCTTCGGAGCGGAGGAGCTCTTCCGCTTCGAGCATGGGGGCCACATCGGCCATGCCGAGCTGCAGATCGGGGATTCGCGGATCATGCTCTCGGACGAGTGGCCGGACTGGGGGTATCGGAGCGCAAAGCACATCGGCGCCACGCCCGTGAGCCTCATGATCTACGTCCCCAACGTGGACGAGGTCTTTGCGCGCGCCATCGCGGCCGGGGCCACCGAGCGATCGCCGGTCCAGGACCAGTTCTACGGAGACCGGAGCGGCAACCTCACCGATCCATTCGGGCACCAGTGGACCATCGGCTCGCACGTCGAGGACGTTCCGGTGGACGAGATGAAGCGGCGCTTCGCGGAGATGATGGCCGGGGCGTGAGGATCGGCACCGCGGGCTGGCGCCTGCCGAAGCGGTTCGCGGAGCTGTTCCCGGCGGAGGGCTCGCACCTCGAGCGGTACGCGCAGGTCTTCCCGGCGGTCGAGGTGAACTCGTCCTTCTATCGGCCGCACCGTCGCGGCACCTGGGAGCGCTGGGGTGCGGCCGTGCCTGCCTCCTTCCGCTTCTCGGCGAAGACGCCCCGCACGCTCACGCACGAGCGGCGACTCGAAGATCCCGGGCCGCCGCTCGATGCGTTTCTCGCCGAGGTGACCGGGCTCGGCGAGCGACTCGGCTGCCTGCTCGTGCAGATGCCGCCGAGTCTCGCCTGCGTGCCGGCGGTCGCGGAACGATTCTTTGCCGCCTTCCGGGCGCGATTCGCGGGGCCGCTCGCGGCCGAGCCGCGCCACCCGACGTGGTTCACGCCGGAGGCGGAGGAGATGCTCGCGCACTTCGAGGTCGCGCGAGTGGCCGCCGACCCGGCATGCGCCCCGGGTGGCGACGAGCCGGGCGGGTGGCGGGGACTCGCGTACTTCAGGCTCCACGGCTCGCCGCGGATCTACTACTCGGGATACGCTGCGGAGTACCTCGACGCTCTCGTCCGCCGGATGCGCGCGGCTGCGGACGACGTGGGGGACACCGGCGG
>DASUXZ010000261.1:0-22132 GCA_036377655.1 Gemmatimonadales bacterium | reverse complement strand
ACCAGCAAGGGCACCATCGTCGCCGAGCTCTTCGAGACCGAGGTCCCGAAGACGGTCGAGAATTTCGAGAAGCTCGCGAACGATCATTTCTACGACGGCACCCGCTTCCACCGGGTCATCGCCAACTTCATGATCCAGGGGGGCGACCCGCTGTCGAAGGACCCGAAGAATCCGCGCGTCGGGACGGGCGGCCCGGGATACACGATCAAGTGCGAGACGCACCTCAACACGCACCGGCACGTGGCCGGCACGCTGTCCATGGCGCACGCCGGGAAGGATACCGGCGGGAGCCAGTTCTTCATCTGCCATTCGCCGCAGCCGCACCTCGACAGGAAGCACACGGTCTTCGGCCAGGTGACGGAGGGCATGGACGTGGTGAACTCGATCCGCCAGAACGACGTCATCGACTCGATCCGGGTGGCCTAGCCTGCAGATCGATTTTGCCGTCGTCGCCGACTACGCCCTGATCGACCAGCAGGGCAAGCTGAGCGTGCTGGGCATCTTCCAGCACGTCTGGGTCCAGTCGTTCCCCGCGGTGCACCCGCGGACGCACCTCGTGCTCCGCGTCCGCGGACGGCGGACGGAGATCGGCACGCACTCCCTCCGCATCCGGTTCACCGACGAGCAGGGCACCGAGCTCGTCGGCGGCGACGGCACCGTCCAGTTCGGCGAGCCGCCGGCCGGCGTCGTGGACGTCGAGGCCGGGGCGGTGCTCGTCTTCGACGTTCCCCTCCCCCGGGCCGGCGCCTACGCCTTCGAGATCACGCTCGACGGCGACGCGGTGACACGGGTGCCGCTCACGGCCGGCTCGGCGCAGCCGTTCGCCGAAGGCGGCAACTGACCCTTCGAGGAGCCGCGATGTCGCTCACCCGGCAGCAGGCGCTCGACCTGGTGCACGAGTACACCGCGTCGGAGGCGCTCCGGCGCCACATGCTTGCCGTGGAGCTCGCGATGCGCGCGATGGCCGAGCGCGCCGGCGAGGACGCCGACGCGTGGGGCCTCGTCGGGCTGCTGCACGATTTCGACTACGAGCGCTTCCCGAACGACAGCCACTCCGCCACGGACGAGCATCCGTCCGAGGGCGTCCGCATCCTCGCCGCCCGCGGCCTCCCCGCGGACATGCAGCGCGCCATCCTCGGCCACGCGACCTACACCGGGGTGCCCCGCGACACGCCGATGGCGAAGGCGCTCTTCGCAGTGGACGAGCTCTGCGGCTTCCTCGTGGCGTGCGCGCTCGTGCGGCCGTCGCGGAGCCTCGCGGACCTCGAGGTGAAGAGCGTCCGGAAGAAGCTCAAGGACAAGGCGTTTGCCCGCGGCGTGAGCCGCGAGGACGTCGAGCGCGGCGCCGCGGAGCTCGGGGTGCCGCTCGACGAGCACATCGCGTTCGTGCTCGGCGCGCTCCGGCCGCACGAACGGGAGATCGGCCTCGGCGGCGAATGACCGACGAGCGCTCCGCCCGGCGCGTCCAGGCGGTGGACAGCGCGATGAATCGCGCGGCGGGAAGCCGCCCCATCCCCGGCAACACGGTCCTCCCGCTCATCGACGGGCCCGACACCTACGGCGCGATGTTCGAGCTCATCGAGGGCGCCCGCCGCTGGATCCACCTCGAGAATTACATCATCCGGAGCGATGCCGTCGGCCTGCGCTTCGCCGAGCTGCTCGCGCGGCGCGCGCGCGAGGGCGTCCGGGTCCGGGTGCTCTACGACTGGCTTGGCTCGATCGGCACGAAGCGGGGATACTGGCGCTCGCTCCGCGCGGCCGGGGTCGAGGTCCGCTCCTTCAATCCGCTCCGGCCGCTCGACCTCGTCCCCGCGCTCACGCGCGACCACCGGAAGCTCGTCGTCGCCGACGGCACGCGAGCCGTCATCGGCGGCCTCTGCATCGGCTGCGAATGGACCGGCGAGTCGGAGCCCGGCTGCGAGCCGTGGCGCGACACCGCCGTGGACATCCAGGGCCCCGCGGCGGCGGCGCTGGACCAGGCCTTCGCGGTGACGTGGGGCATCAGCGGGGGGACGATTCCGGAGGGCGAGTCGGCGGCCAGCGTGCCGCCCTCCGGTTCCGCGGAGGTGCGCGTCATCGCGGGCGAGCCGGGGCGCGAGCGGGTCTACCGGGTGATCGAGCAGCTCACGGCGGGCTCGCTCGAGCGGCTCTGGATCACCGACGCCTACCTCGTCGCCCCGGCCCGCCTCTTCCTCGCGCTCCGCGACGCGGCGAGCGACGGGGTGGACGTGCGCCTTCTCGTCCCCGGCAGCAGCGACATTCCGCTCGTGCGGAACGTGACGCGCATCGGTTATCGCGAGCTGCTCCGGGCCGGCGTGCGCATCTTCGAGTGGGACGGCCCGATGCTCCACGCCAAGTCGGTGACCGCCGACCAGCGCTGGGTGCGCGTCGGGTCCAGCAACATCAATCCGGCGAGCCTCATCGGGAACTACGAGCTGGACGTGCTGGTCGAGGACCCGGCGCTCGCCGAGGCGCTCGAGGGCCAGTTCCGGCGCGACGTGTCACGGAGCCGCGAGGTGTCCCGGCGGCGCGTGCGCGGCCCCCAGCGGATCAGCGCCCGCCTTCCGAGCGCGCTCACGCACCTCGAGCCCGAGCATCCCCTGCCCCCCGCCCGCCACGGCCGGCGCGAGATCCGCCAGCGTGCAGCGCTGGCGCTCCGGACGGTGGCGAGCGGTGCCCGCCGCTCGCTCTTCGGGCCGATGAGCCTCGTGCTCGTGGTCCTCGCGGCGCTCTTCCTCGTGCTGCCGCGCGCCACTGCCTACGTGTTCGCCGTCATCTGCATCTGGCTCGCGCTCGGGGCGGCCCGCGAGGCTTTCCGCCGCCGGGCCGACCGCTAGCCCCCTGGCCGCCTTGCCGCCGGCAGGGCATCCCAACATTCTCACCGGTTCATGCGTAACCCCCATGTAGCCGATGCCGACCTGGCCCGGAAGGCAGCGTCGGGAGATGGCGAGGCCTTCGGCGCGCTCGTGGACCGGCACGCGCCGGCGGTGCGCCGGGCGGCGCTGGCCCTCCTCGGCAACGAGCCGGACGCGGACGATGCCGCGCAGGACGGGCTCCTCGCCGCCTGGCGGGCCATCGGCCGGTACGACGAGGCGCGGCCGTTCCGCCCGTGGCTCATGCGGATCGTGCTCAATGCGGCGCGGGACCTCCGCCGGCGGGCGGTCGTCCGCCGGGCGGACGAGCTGAGCCCGACGCTGCCGGCCGGCGGGGCCGGCCCGGACCGGGAGACGGACCGGGCGCTCATCCGGGAGAAGGTCGCGGCGGCGCTCGCCGGGCTCCCGGAGCGCCAGCGGCTCGCCGTCACGATGTTCGACGCGGACGGCTATCCGCATGCCGAGATCGCGGAGGCGCTCGGCGTACCGGAGGGCACGGTCCGCTCGGATGTGTTTCATGCCCGGCGCGCGCTGCGAGCGGCGCTGGGATCACTGCTCGAGGACATGCGATGACCAATTCCTTCGATTCGGGGCCGGACGCAGCGCTCGGGCGGCTGCTCCGGGACACGCTCGAGCCGGCGCACCACGCCGCGTTCGTGGGCCGCATCGGCGCGCGGATCCGGGCGGAGGCGCGCGAGACGGCGTGGGACATCCTCGCCGGCTGGGCGCGGCCGGGCATGGCGGCGGCGGCGGCCGCGGCGCTCGCCCTGGCACTCTGGCTCACGCAGTCGGCGGGCCGGCAGGCGGAGATCGTGACCATCGCGGACGCGGTCGAATCGAGCGTGCCGGCGCAGCTGCTCGCGGGCGGCGCGGACGCGGGAACCGAGGCGGTGCTCGCCGCCATGGTGGGAGACCGCTGATGCGCTCGACACGCAGCGCCGCCGCGCTCCTCGCCGCGGCCTTCTTCGTCGGGGTCCTGACCGGCGCAGGCGGATCGCTCATCGCCGAGCGCGTGGACGGCTCGCACGATCGCGGCGGCCGCGGCCGCCGCGGCTACCTCGAGCGGCTCACGCACGAGCTCGAGCTCACCGAGCCGCAGCGCGACAGCGTGCGCGCCATCCTGGATCGCCGGCGCCCCGCGATGGATTCGCTGCGCCGCGAGATGGAGCCGCGCTTTGAAACTTTGCAACAGGCGATCCGTTCGGACATCCGATCGCAGCTCACCCCAGACCAGCAGCGGAAGTTTGCCGACATGACGAGACGGTCCGATTCCATGCGCAGCCGCGGAGGCGACGATCGTGCGCCGCGCTGACTTCTTCCTCCTGGCGCTCCTCGCCGCGGTGCCGGCCGCCGGCGCGCGCGCGCAGGACGCGGCGCCCGTGGTGCCGCCCGTCGACACCGCCGGCATCCCCCGCGTGACGCTCGCCGAGGCGATCCGCCTCGCCGAGCAGGTGCAGCCGAGCGTGGTGCAGGCGCAGGTGGCCGTGGAGAACGCCGACGCGCGCCTCCGCACCGCCAAGGCGCAGTACCTGCCGTCGCTCTACTTCAACGGCAACACCAACCGGTCGTTCTCGGGCGTGCCGTCCCGCGTGGACCCGAACACCGGCCTCGCCGTCGGGAGCACGAGCGGCAGCGTGAGCATGTCGCTCAGCTCGAGCGTGGACCTCTTCACCGGCTTCCGCCGTGGCGCCGACACGCGCGCCGCCCGCGCCTCCGGCGAGGCGGCCGACGCATCGCTCGTGGACGCCCGGTACCAGCAGGCGCTCACCACGACGGGCCAGTTCTTCGAGGCGCTGAGCGCGCGGCAGCTGCTCGCGGTGCGCGCGGCGAGCGTCCGCCGCGCGGAGGAGCAGCTCAAGGTGTCCATCAACAAGCTCGCGGCCGGATCGGCCACGCGCTCGGACTCGCTCCGCTCGCGCGTGACCCTCGGCAACGCGCAGCTCCAGCTCATCCAGGCGCAGAGCGCGCTCGCGAGTGCGGAGGCCAACCTCGCCCGGCTGATCGGGCGCACCGGCCGCGTGGCCGCCTCGGACGATCCGTCGTTCAACGAGCGGCCGCCCGCCATCGACACGGCCGCCGTCCGCTCGGAGGCGGAGGCCCGCTCGCCGCAGCTCCAGGCGGCGCTCGCGTCGGCGGAGGCCGCCGACGCCTCGTATCGCGCGTCGCGCGCCGCCTACTGGCCCACGCTCTCGCTCTCGGGAAACCTCGGCTTCAGCGGCAGCAGCTCGCGCGACTACGACCTCTACAACAACCGGTCGGTGTCGCTCGGCCTCAGCTGGCCGCTCTTCAACCGCTTCCAGCGGGAGCAGACCATCGAGACCCAGCGGAATGCGCTCCTCGTCGCGGAGGCGCAGGCGGGCGAGGCCGCGCGCCGCGTGTCCGCCGACATCACGGCGCAGATCGCGCAGCTCGAGGCCGCCGCGGCGCGGATCACGATCACGCAGGTGAGCGTGCTCGCGGCGCAGGAGGACCTCCGGGTGCAGCAGGAGCGGTACCGGCTCGGCGCCTCCACGATCGTGGACGTGCTGACGTCCCAGGAAGCGCTCGACCAGGCGGAGGTGGATGCCGTGAACGCCCGCTTCGATTATCTCCGCGCCCGCGCGGAGATCGAGGCCATCATCGGACGGAGCCTATGACCACGTCGCTGTCGGATACCGCGGAGCGCATGGCGCTCCTTCCCGCCGACGTCCCGCGCGACGCCGTCATCGTCACGCGGAACCTCCAGCGCGAATACGACATGGGCGGCGAGGTGGTGCGCGCGCTCCGCGGCGTGGACCTCGTGATCCGGAAGAACGAGTTCGTGGCCATCATGGGCCCCTCCGGCTCCGGGAAGTCGACGCTGATGAACATGATCGGCTGCCTCGACAGCCCGGACGGCGGCGAGTACTGGCTCAACGGCCACCGCGTCTCGGAGCTCGAGGACGACGAGCTCGCCCGCATCCGGAACAAGGAGATCGGCTTCGTCTTCCAGACGTTCAACCTCCTGCCGCGCGCCACGGCGCTCCACAACGTCGAGCTGCCGCTCGTGTACGCGGGGATCGCGGCAAAGGAGCGGAACCGGATGGCCGTGGACGCGCTCGAGCGCGTCGGCCTCGGGAACCGGATGCACCACCGGCCGAACGAGCTCTCGGGCGGCCAGCGGCAGCGCGTCGCCGTGGCGCGCGCGCTCGTGAACCAGCCGAGCATCCTCCTCGCCGACGAGCCGACCGGCAACCTCGACAGCGCCACGAGCGTCGAGATCATGGCGCTCTTCGAGCAGCTGCACTCCGCGGGACAGACCATCGTGCTCGTGACCCACGAGCACGACATCGCTGCGCACGCCGACCGCCAGGTCCACCTCAAGGACGGGCAGGTCGAGCGCGACTTCCAGACCGAGGCGACACACTGATGCGTACGAGACTTCTCACGGCCGCCGCGCTCGTCTTCCTTGCCGCCTGCAAGGAGGAGGAGCCGCAGGTCGTCTACCAGGCCCTCCCCGTCGAGACGCGGGACATCGTCGTCTCGGCGCAGGCGGCCGGGACCATCCAGCCGGACACCACGGTCGAGGTCAAGTCGCGCGCCTCCGGTGAAGTGCTCCAGATCCTCGCCGAGACCGGCCAGCTCGTGAACCGCGGCGACCTGCTCGTGCGCATCGATCGGCGGATCCCCGCCAACACGCTCGCCCAGGCGGAAGCGGAGCTCGAGGTGGCGCGCGCCCAGCAGGCCAACGCCCTGAGCCAGAAGCGCCGCGCCGACGAGCTGTTCAAGTCGCAGGCGATCACCGAGCAGGAGCACGAGTCGGCCACGCTCGCGTACGCCAACGCGCGGGCCGCGGTGGTGCGGGGCCAGGTCGCGGTGGAGAACGCCAAGATCCAGCTCGACGACTCGGACGTCCGCGCGCCGATCACCGGCACCATCATCTCCCGGAGCGTGGAGCGCGGCTCGATCATCACCTCCGCGACCGGCAACGTGAGCGGCGGCACCACCATCCTCACGATGGCAGACCTCAACCTGGTCCAGGTGCGGACGCTCGTGGACGAGACCGACATCGGGAAGATCCGGCCTGGCCTCGCCGCGACGGTGACCGTGGATGCCTTCCCCAACCGGCCGTTCGAGGGCGAGGTGCTCAAGGTCGAGCCGCTCGCCGAGGTCCAGCAGAACGTCACGATGTTCCCGGTGATCGTCCGGATCCAGAACCGCGAGGGGCTGCTCCGGCCCGGGATGAACACGGAAGTCGAGATCCACGTCGGGCGGCGCGAAGGCGTGCTCGCCGTGCCGAACGCCGCGCTCCGCACCCAGCGAGACGTGGCCTCCGCCGCCGAGGTGCTCGGGCTCGATCCGGAGCGGGTACAGGAGCAGATCGCCGCGGCACAGCAGGAGCAGCAGCAGCGCGCCGCGGCCGCCGCCGACACGGGCGACACGGCCGGCCGCCGGTCGTCGCTCGGCGCCGCGACTCCCCGGGCCGACTCGGCGCGCGGCAACACGATGACGCTCCCGAACGGCCAGACCGTCACGCTCCCGCCGGGCGTCACGGAGGAGCGGATCCGCGCCATCATGCAGAAGCGGATGAGCGGGCAGGAGCCGACGGCCGAGGAGCGCCAGATCCTGCGGACCGTCTTCCAGGGCATGCAGCGCGGCGGCGGCGCCCGGCGCCCAGGCGGCGCGGGCGGCGCGGGCGGCGGCACGGACGCGCAGTTCGGCGGGAACTACATCGTCTTCGTGAAGCGCGGGGGCGAGCCGGCGCCGGTCCCGATCCGCACCGGGCTCACCGACCTCGACTACAGCGAGGTCGTGAGCGGGCTCCAGGCGGGTGACTCGGTCCTGGTCCTCCCGAGCGCGAGCCTCGTCGAGGCGCAGGCCGAGGCGAAGGAGCGGATCAACAACATGACCGGCGGCGGCGGCGTGCCGGGCATGCAGCAGCAGCAGCAGCGGAGGTAACCATGCTCGTCGGCGAAACCGTCGCGGTCGCGTTCCAGTCGATCCGCGCCAACAAGCTGCGGTCGATGCTCACGATGCTCGGCATCATCATCGGCGTCGGGGCGGTGATCACGATGGTGGCGCTCGGCAGCGGCGCCCAGAAGGCGGTCGAGGAACAGATCGAGTCGCTCGGGGCCAACACCTTCACGGTGTTCCCGGGCCAGTCGTTCCGCGGGGGCGTCGCGCAGGGGAACCGCGTGAGCCTCACGACGGACGACTATCTCGCCATCCGGCGCGACGCCCGGCTCATCAAGGCCGTCGTGCCGGAGCTGCAGTCGAACATGCAGGTCAAGTACGGCAACCAGAACCTGAACAGCCCGATCGTCGGCACCACCGCCAACTTCGTCGAGGTGCGGAACTACACGGTGCCGTTCGGCCGGTCCTTCCGCCAGGGGGAGGACGAGTCGCGCCAGCGGTACGCGGTTCTCGGCGCGGACGTGCCGGACCAGCTCGGGGTGAACCCGCGGGCCATGATCGGCCAGCAGATCATGATCCGCGGAATTCCGTTCGAGATCATCGGCGTGCTGAGCCGGAAGGGGTCCGCGGGCTCGTGGCAGAACCCCGACGAGCAGATCTTCATCCCCCTCCAGACGGCGCAGTTCCGCGTCCTCGGCACCGATCGCGTGCGGTCCATCGCCGTGCAGGTCGGGGACGACGTGCCGGTCGAGCAGGGCATGGTGGACCTCGAGCGGGTGCTCCGGCGGGAGCACCGGATCCGCCCGGGGCAGCCGAACGACTTCCAGATCCGGAACCCGCAGGACATCCTGGCCACGCGCCAGCAGGCCACGCAGACGTTCACCATCCTGCTCGCGAGCATCGCGGCAGTGAGCCTCTTCGTGGGCGGGATCGGGATCATGAACATCATGCTCGTCTCGGTCACGGAGCGGACGCGCGAGATCGGGATCCGGAAGGCACTCGGCGCCACCCGTTTCAACATCATGGCGCAATTCCTGATCGAGGCGCTTACGCTCTGCCTCGTGGGCGGGGTGCTCGGGATCCTCTTCGGGAGCGGGATGGCCGTCGCGCTCGCGAAGTTCATGCAGTGGAATACGCTGATCTCGCTGCCGGCCATCGTCGTGGCCTTCGCGTTCAGCGCCTTCGTCGGCCTGTTCTTCGGGATCTGGCCGGCGCGGCGCGCGGCGAGCCTCGATCCGATCGTGGCGCTCAGGTACGAGTAGACAGGACAGATCGCGACGGTCGGAGGGGCGAGCGGCGGGGAGCCGTTCGCCCCTTCGAACTTTCGGGGTGAGGCGCGTCAGGAGCGCGGCGTTTCGCCGGATCCCGGCCCCGCCCAGTCGTCTTTCCGGCCGCGGCGCCTTATCTTCGAACCCGAATCCAACCACGCGACAGACCGTGCACACGCTGCTCCTTCTTGCCGTGCTGCAGGACCAGGGCGGCGCTCGTCCGCCGCAGGCGCCGCCGCCGACGGCCGCCGTGCCCCGCATCGAAGCCGAGGTCACGGTGGACGGCAGCCTCGCGGAGCCGGCCTGGGAGCAGGCCGCGCGCCTCACCGGCTTCCGGCAATACCAGCCGGTCGACAGCCGGGCCGCCGAGCAGGAAACGGAGGTGCGGGTCTGGTATTCGCCGACCGCGATCCACTTCGGCATCGTCGCGACGGACGCGAGCCCGCAGTCCCTCCGCGCCACCGTGGCGGATCGCGACAATCTCGGGCAGGAAGATCGCGTCACCATCTACATCGACACGTTCAACGACCAGCGGCGCGCCTTCATGTTCGGGGTCAACCCGCGCGGCGCCCAGGAGGACGGCGTCCGGAGCGAGGGGCAGTTCACGCCGGGCAACATCAGCGCCGGGAGCGTGGACCTCAATCCGGATTACCAGTGGGATTCGCAGGGGCGGATCACCGAGACGGGCTACGTCGTCGAGATCCGGATCCCGTTCAAGAGTCTCCGGTATCCCGCGTCGTCCCCGCAGACGTGGGGGCTCAACGTCGTGCGCGTCACGCAGCGCACGGGCTACCAGGACACCTGGGCGGACACCCGGCGCGCCAACAGCAGCTTCCTCGCACAGAGCGGGACGATCACCGGCCTCGAGGGGATGCGGCGCGGGATCGTCACCGAGATCCAGCCCTTCGTCACCACGGCGCTCGTCGGCGCGCGCGATCCGATCGGCGGCGGGTTCGAGCGCGAGGATCCCGATCCGAGCGCGGGCGTCAACGCCCGGCTCGGCTTCACCAACTTCTCGATCGACGCGACGATCAATCCCGACTTCAGCACCATCGAGTCGGACGAGGGGCAGGTCACGGTCAACGAGCGGTTCGCCCTCTTCTTCCCCGAGAAGCGGCCGTTCTTCCTCGAGGGGATCGAGCTCTTCGCGACGCCCAACCGGCTCGTCCACACGCGGCAGATCGCGGACCCGCTCGGCGGCGCCAAGTTCACCGGCAAGTTCGGCCGCCTCGCGACGGCCTACCTCTCCGCCCTCGACGAGCTCCCGGGCGACGACGAGGCGCTCTTCAACATCGCGCGGGCGCGCTACGATCTCGGGACCGCGTCCACCGCGGGCTTCACGTACACCGACCGCATCGAGGGCGACCTCTACAACCGCGTCGCCGCGGCCGATGCGCACATCGTCTTTGCCCGCCTCTACTTCCTCGAGGCCCAGCTCGGCAGCAGCTGGACGCGCGACGCGACGGGCACGCGCGACGGGCCGATCGCCAAGCTCGAGTTCGACCGGACCGGGCGCTCGTGGGGGTTCAACTACCGGATCAACGCGATCGACCCCGGCTTCGTGACGCGCGCCGGCTTCGTGAACCGCACCGGCATCGTGGAGGGCAGCGCCTTCAACCGGCTCTCGTGGTACGGCGGCCGCGGCGCCACGATCGAGAACTTCACCACCTTCTTCGGGCTCAACCGGCTCTGGGACTACGACGAGTTCTCGCTCGGCGAGGCGGTCGAGGGCTCCGAGGAGGTCAACGCGAACTTCTCGTTCCGCGGCGGCTGGCAGGCGGACGGGCACCTCGAGCGCGGGTTCGTGCGGTTCACGGCAGACGATTTTCCCGGTTACATGGTGGACGCCGAGGGCGGAACCGTTCCATTCGTTCCGGCCGACGAAGTCTCGAGCCTGAGCGGCAGCATCACGGTCGAGACGCCGACGTTCCAGTCGTTCAGCGCGGATCTCACCGTCGGATTCGGCGCCGCGCCGATCTTCGCGGAGGCCGCGGACGGGCACGGCTTCCAGATCGGGGCCAGCCTCATCCTGCGTCCCGCCGCCTCGCTCAGGGCCGAGGCGGGCACACAGCTCATCCGCATCTTCCGCGATCGCGACGACAGCGAATTCGCACGCGCCATCATCCCGCGCGTCAAGATCGAGTTCCAGCCGCGCCGCACGCTCTTCTTCCGGTTCATCGGCGAGTACCGGGCGGAGCGGCAGGCGGCGCTCGTGGATCCTGCCACCGGCAGCGCCATCCTCGTCGGAACCGAGCCGGTCCTGGCGGCCGACCTCAACGTCTTCCGGATGGACTGGCTCGCCGCCTTCGAGCCGACCCCGGGCACCGCGCTCTACTTCGGCTACGGCTCCACGCTCGAGGACACCGGGGCGCTCTCGTTCAGCGGCCTCCGCCGCGCCGACGACGGCTTCTTCCTCAAGGCCGCCTACCAGTTCCGGCGGTAGCAAGGATCCCATGACTCGCGCTGTCTTCCTCGGCACCGGCATGTCCGTGCCGGACCGGGTCGTCACCAACGACGACCTCGCGACGTTGATGGATACGAGCGACGAGTGGATCCGCACGCGCACCGGCATCGCCGAGCGACGCTGGGTCCGCGAAGGAGAGACGGGGGTCTCGCTCGCGCTCGCGGCGAGCCGCGCCGCCCTCGAGATGGCGGGCCTGTCGCCGCGGGACATCGACGCGATCGTCTATGCCACCTCGACGCCCGACCATTTCGCCCCCGGCGGCGGGGTCTACCTGCAGGACCAGCTCGGCGCCGGCCCCATTCCGGCGCTCGACATCCGCACCCAGTGCAGCGGCTTCGTCTATGCGCTCTCGGTGGCCGACGCCTGGATCCGCGCCGGGTCGTACCGGACGATCCTCGTGGTCGGCTCCGAGGTGCAATCCACCGGGATGGACCTGACCACCGAAGGCCGGCATACGGCGGTGATCTTCGCCGACGGCGCGGGTGCCGCCGTGCTCGGCGCCTCGGACGACGATGCCCGCGGGATCATGGGGTTCGACATTCACTCCGAAGGGGCCCACGCCGAAAAGCTCTGGGTGGATGCCCCGGGCTCGATGTACCACCCGCGCATCAGCCCGAAACACATCGAGGAGGGGCGGCACTTCCTGCAGATGGACGGGAAGGACGTCTTCCGGCACGCGGTCGTGCGGATGCCGGAGTCGGTCCGCGCCGTGCTCGCCGCACAGGGTCTCTCCCCGGCCGATATCGCGCTCCTCATCCCGCACCAGGCGAATCTCCGCATCTCGGAGATGGTCCAGAAGTCCCTCGGCCTCCGCGACGACCAGGTCTACAACAACATCATGCGCTACGGGAACACCACGTCGGCCACGATCCCGATCGCGCTCGACGAATGCGTCCGGGCGGGGCGGGTCAAGGAAGGGGACCTGGTCGTGTTCACGGCGTTCGGCTCCGGCTTCACGTGGGGGAGCACCGTCGTCCGCTGGTAGCCGCGTTCCTGTCCAGCCAAGCTCCTGCACCGCTTCGGGTTGGGATTCTATTCCGCGAACGCGAAGGCGCGGATGCGCGGAGGCGCGAAGCCCTGAAACCCCGCGCCCTGCTGTTCCGTATTGAAACGCGAACCTGACTCCTCCGGGGGCTCGCAATGATCGGAACCATGATCGGCCTCATCACGCTCTTCGCCACGGTCGTCCTCGGCGTCGGCGGTTACCTCTTTGCCCGGGATTTCGTCCGGAAGCGGCTGCGCTTCGTGGATGCGATCCGATCGCCCCTTGCGCCGATCGCGGCCGGCGTCGCGGCTTTCCTGCTCCTCTGGCCGCTCAGCTGGCTCCCGATCATCTCGGCCACGCCGGCCGTGGTCTTCGGGTTCGGGTGCGCGTTCGGGACGGCGAGCGGCGTCCGGGCGCTGCGCCGCTACGACGCCGGGAGCCGGCAGCTCATGCCCTGAGCGCCATCGGCGCCGCTATCTTTGGGGGATGACGACCGTCGCATGCGTGCGCTGCGGCCAGGAACGCGAGCAGATGCCGTTCCGGCCCTTCCAGAACGAGCTCGGACAGCGCGCTTTCGAGGAGATCTGCAACGTCTGCTGGAGCGAGTGGCTCAAGTACCAGCAGCAGCTCATCAATCACTACGGGCTCAACCTGCGCGACGCGCGGGCGAGGGAGTTCCTCTTCGGCGAGATGGAGACGTTCCTCTTTTCCACCTCCAGCTGAGGCGCGTCACCAGGTCCGCCCCACCTTCAGCACGAGATCGATGCCGGCATCTCCGGGGGCCAGGTCCTCGGAGAGGCCGATGCGCCATTCCCGGCCGTCGCGCGATCGGCTGATCCAGCCGAAGTCGCCGGTGAGCTCCCGCCGGTCGAGCGAGGGAATCGTGGTGCCCCGATAGTACGGCGAGTGGTAGTAGAAGTATCCGTAGACCGATTCCCCGCCCCAGAGCCGCCACCGGATTCCGGTCGTGCCCGACACGAAGAACGCCCGCTGATAGTCCGCCAGGTCGCCGTGCCGCGGCGTCACCCCCGCGCCGAGCGACCCCTCGAACGTGAAGATCGCGGAGAGCGGAACCCGGAGCGAATGCACCACGCTCGCGCCGGGCACGCCACGCCCGAGCAGCTCCGAAGTCGCCGTCGGGAGGCTCAGCGTGAGCGCGGTCTGCTGCGTGAGCGAATGCCGCACCGCGATCGTGCCGGCGATGTCGCCGAGCGCGAAGGGGACGGGGCGGCGGTCGATCCGCCGGCCGTCGGGCAGCGCGAGCTCGCTCCCGAAGACGTTGCGCGGCCGGGCCTCGCGCTCGGGCTGCTCGAAGCCGATGAGGTCGTGGTACCAGAAGAAGAACCCGTCGGCAAAACCGGCGTAGGATCCCCCTGCCTCCGCCCGGACGGTGACGAACGCGCGAGGGGAGAGCTCGCGCCTCCAGGCCACCGAGGCCCGCATGAGCTCGGCGTCGAGCAGGAAGCTCGTCGGGGCCGACGTGGGAATGTCCCATTCGATGGCGTTGCCGTACTCGAACGTGACGGAGATGCGGCTCCGGCCCGGCGCGTACGCCTCGTAGGGCTGGTGCGCGAGGGTGCTCCGCCCCGCCGCGAGCGGATTGAGCGGCTGGTGGAACGGCAGCGACTGGGCACGCGCGGGCGTGCCCCAGGCGAGGAGCATCGCGAGGACGGCTCGGGATTTCATCGGTGCGGGAACAATAACGAAAAGCCGCCGGCGACCGATAGTCGCCGGCGGCCGGGCAGCTTCCCGCCGCACGTCACTCCACGGTCCAGACCCCTCTCGCGGCGGTGACGGTGCCCTTCACCGTCCGGCGCTTCCGATCGCGGTAGATGTCGAACGAAAGCGACTCACCCGGCCCGTAGCTGCCGAGGATGCGGAGGAGATGGCCCGGATTCTCGGGCTCGCGGCCATCCACGCGCAGGACCACGTCGCCGCCGCGGAGCGAGAGCGGGGAGTTGGCGGGCACGCTGATCACGAGCACGCCCTCGCTCGTCCCGAAGTAGCGGCCGAGGTCGTCGTTGAGCGGGGCGAGCTGCAGACTGCCCAGCGGCGAGAAGGAGACCGTCGAAAGCTCGAGCATCGCGCGCGAGTGGTCGCGCTCCAGCCTGTCCGGCAGCATTCGGGCTTCCTCGACCCGCTGGCGAAGCTCCCGGAGCGCCTGTTCGTCCTGCCCGCGCTGGTCGTAGTAGACCATCACGTTGTGCTGCTGCGGCTCCGCGATGAGCCGGAAGTTCTTCACCCCGGTGCCGCGCCGGACCTGGATCGACACCGTGTCCTCGGGGGCGAGCTTGGCCGCGAGCTCGATGAGGCGCGTCCCGGGCGACGGAACGCGGATCCCCGACGCCGCGCGCATCACGAGCGGCTGCCCGTTGATCCGGGTGATCACGTCGCCGGTCCGGAGGCCGCCGCGGAATGCCGGCCCGCCGGGCGTCACGCTCTCGACGCGGGCGCCGAGGGAATCGGTGTCGCTCGCGCGCGTGGTGACCGAGAAGCCGAGGTACGGCCGCCCCATGACGAACCGGTACGGCTGCGTCTGCCGCACGAGCGCGCGCGAGGGCTCCTGCGCGCCGAGCGGAAGCGCGACGGCACCGAAGAGGACCACGCCCAGGATCCGGCTAGAAATCGACATGGCTCGCCCGCGTCACGTGCACGTCCACGAGCGCGTCGAGCAGCCCGACGCGCTCCCGCCAGAGATCGAGCAGGACCGCATCCTGGGCGGGCTCGTCGGCCCGGAGCTCGGTGACCTGCAGCTGCTGGTCCACCTCCGCGATGCGCTCCTCGAGCGCCTGCGCGACCCGGACCGTATTTCCGTCGGTGACGCGCGCATCGGGGTCGTACGCCGTGAGCATGGCCTCGAGCGTCTGCGACCGCTGCTGCACCGCCGTGAGCTCACCGGCGAGGGCGGGCACCGGCGCGCCGGCGCCCTCGCCGAAGGAGCCGACCGCGAGGACCCCCGCGAGCGACGCGGCGAGCGCAAGCCCGCCAAGCCCCGCCCAGCGGACCCGACCGCGCCGGCGGTCCCTGCGCCGGGCCGCATCCACGCGGGGCCAGAGATCGCGCGACGGCCGGAGCGTCGGGAGGGCGCGGAGCCGCGCCACCCGCTGGTGCAGGCGCTCGAGCTCGGCGCTGCACCGCGCGCACTCCTCGATGTGGGTCTGCGCAGCGGCCGAGCCGGGCTCGGAGCCCCCGTCCCGCAGCGCCACCAGCTCTTCCATGGTCAGGTGCGTCATGCCGGCACCTCCTCTCCGAGCCAGCGGCGGAGCCGGGCATGCGCCCGCGCGAGCTGCGACTTGGAGAAGCTCACTGTCTTGCCCATCATCCCTGCGATTTCCTCGTGCGTATATCCCTCGACATCGTGGAGCCAGACGACCGCGCGTGACGTCTCGCCGAGCCGCTCGAGCGCGGCCTCGAGATCCATGCGGAGCCCCGTGTCCTCGCGGCGCATCGGGGTCACCTGGTCGTCGAGCTCGTCAGTGTCACGGTACTTGTTCCGCCGGAGCCGCATGAGCGCCTTGCTCGCGGTGATGCTCCGGATCCACCCCCAGATGCTCCCGTCGCCCCGGTAGTTCCGGATGCTCCGGCAGACCTCGAAGAACGTCTCCTGCACCACGTCCTCGGCGTCCTCGGTGGTCCGGCAGATCCGCCGGGCCAGGTTGTAGACCGGCGCCTCGAACGCCCGGAAGAGGGCCTCGAGGGCGGCGGCATCCCCGGAACGGGCACGGGCCAGGACCGCATCGGCGTCCGCAACGTACGAAGGGTCCATGAAGAGGGCTCGGGTCATGGTGCTCTAAAGATGCCGGTGGGGCCGGAATGGTCGCAAACACGACGGACGACGGGATCCCGGAGTGTCGAGGCAAGGGGCCCGCGCGGGGGCCTGCTATCTTTGGCCCATGACCACGCCCACCGACACCTCCGGCTGGCTGCACCACCTCGAGGACGAGGCCGACGCGGCCTTCCTGTATCGGGAGCTCGCACGGGCCGAACAAAACCCGGAGCGCTCCCGGATCTACCGGGAGCTCGCCGAGGTCGAGGACCGCCACGTCGAGATGTGGCGGTCCCTGCTCGCGGAGCACGGGCAACCGGTCGGGATTCCGGCGCCGTCCCGCGGCGCTCGGTTCCGGGCGTGGGTGGCTCGGCGGGTCGGGAGCGGCGTCCTCCTCCCGATGCTGCTCGAGGAGGAGGGCCGGGAGGTCAAGGGCTATCTCCGCCTCTACCGGTCCGCGCCGGAGGCGGAAGCGGCGCCGACGGCGCTTCGCCTGGCGCAGGAGTCGAAGGAGCATGCCGGGACGCTCGCGCGGCTCGCGGGATCGGAAGGGGAGCCGTGGCACAAGACGGGCGCCGGCGGTTTCCTCCGCAACGTGGTCTACGGGTTCAACGACGGCCTCACGGCCAATTTCGGGCTCGTCGCCGGCATGATCGGCGCCCAGTCGAGCCTCGGGACGGTGGAGCACGCGCTCATCGTGGCCGGGCTCGCGGGCGTCGTGGCCGATGCGCTCTCGATGGGCGCGTCCGGCTACCTCGCGGCCAAGAGCGAGCGGGAGGTGTTCGAGCACGAGATCGACATGGAGCGGGAAGAGATCCGCCTCATGCCCGAGCTCGAGCGCGACGAGCTGAGCCTGCTCTACCAGGCCAAGGGGATTCCGCGCGCCCAGGCGGAGGCGCTCGCGACGCAGGTGATGGCCGATCCCGAGCAGGCCCTCGCCGAGAAGGTCCGCGAGGAGCTCAAGATCGGCGACGCCACGTCCACGCCGATGCGGGAGGCGTGGATCACGGGCACCGCCACGGCGCTCGGCGCGTTCATTCCCGTCGCCCCCTTCCTGTTCTCGACCGGGCCCGGCGCGATCTGGACCTCGTTCGTGCTCGCCATGCTGTCCCACTTCGGCGTCGGCGCCGCCCGGAGCTTCTTCACGGGGCGCGGCATCTTCCGGAGCGGGCTCGACATGTTCCTGGTGGGCCTCGGTGTCGCCATCGCGGGGTATGTCCTCGGCGAGTGGGTGGTGAAGATCCTCTAGTGCAGCCCCGCGCCACCCTCCGATTCGGGCTCTGCTGCCAGTTCGTCGACGCTCCGATCAGGTTCCGCACGGCGACGCACCGGTACGCGGGCGCGCTCGCTCCGGGCGCGCGCGCGGAATACCTCCGCGGCATTGCGCGCGACAACGCGGGCTCGCTCCTCGCCGCGGTCGACGCGTGTGCCGCACTCGGCGTCGGCGCCTTCCGGATCGGCAGCCAGATCCTTCCGCTCGGCACCCATCCGGTGAGCGGCTATTCGCTCGAGTCACTCGATCCCGACGGCGCGATCAGCGCGGCCTTCCGTGCCGCCGGGGCGCGCGCGCGCGAGCTCGACGTGCGTCTGTCGTTCCACCCCGACCAGTTCGTGGTGCTCAATTCGGTGCGGGAGGACGTGGTCGAGTCGTCGGTGCGGGAGCTCGAGTTCCAGGCGCGCGTCGCGGCGCTCGTCGGCGCGGACACGCTCGTGCTGCACGGCGGCTCCGCGAGCGGGGGCCACGCGGCGGCCATCGAGCGCCTCGAGCGCGGCATCGACCGCCTGAGCGACGCGGCGCGGAGCCGCCTCGCCCTCGAGAACGACGACCGGCAGTTCGCTCCGTCCGACCTCCTGCCGCTCGCCCGGCGCGCCGGTGTTCCGCTCGTCTACGACGTGCACCACCACCGGTGCCACCCCGATGCACTCGATGCCGCGGAGGCGACCGACGCCGCGGCCGAGACGTGGGGCGATCGCGAGCCCTGGGTGCACATCTCCTCGCCGCGCGACGGGTGGTCCGCGCCGAACCCGCGCCCGCATGCCGATTACGTCGACCCGGCCGACGTCCCCGCCGCCTGGCTCGGGCGCCGGCTCACCGTGGACGTCGAGGCGAAGGCCAAGGAGCGGGCGGTGACGGCGCTCATCGAGGCGCTCGGCGCCCGCGCCGATGCACCGGGCTCCGCCCGACCGGTTACCTTCCCCGCGCCATGACCGAGACTTCGAGCTTCGCCGCCCCGCCCGCTCCCGCGGACGAGGTGGCCCGCCGGCGGACCTTTGCCATCATCAGCCATCCCGACGCCGGCAAGACGACGCTGACGGAGAAGCTCCTGCTGTACGGCGGGGCGATCCACCTGGCGGGCGCCGTGAAGGCGCGCCGCGCCCAGCGGCACGCGACGAGCGACTGGATGGCGCTCGAGCAGGAGCGCGGCATCTCGGTCACGTCGAGCGTGATGCAGTTCGAGTATCTCGGCTACAAGGTGAACCTCCTCGACACGCCGGGCCACGGCGACTTCAGCGAGGATACCTACCGGACGCTCGTCGCGGCGGACAGCGCGGTGATGCTCCTCGACAATCGCCGCGGCGTGGAGGAGCGGACCCGGCAGCTCTTCGACGTCTGCCGCATGCGCCGGACGCCGATCTTCACGTTCGTGAACAAGTGCGACCGGGTGGGCGCACCCCCGCTCCAGCTCATCGGCGACGTCGAGAACGACCTCGGCATCCGGTGCTACCCGATGACCTGGCCGATCTTCGGCGACAGCCAATTCCTCGGCGTGTACGAGCGCGCGACCGGGCTCGTGCACCTCTTCGAGCGGGACGCGGCGCATGGCGCGGAGCGGTCGGAGGCGCTCACCGGCCCGCTCGACGACACGGCGATCGCGGCGCGGCTCGGCGGCGCGGCCGACACGCTCCGCGAGGAGCTCGAGCTGCTCGACCTCGCCGGGGAGACCTTCGACCCCGAGGCGGTGCTCGCCGGGACGCTCACCCCGGTGTTCTTCGGGAGCGCGCTCACGAACTTCGGCGTCGAGCCGTTCCTCCACGCGTTCCTCCCGCTCGCGCCGGCGCCGCTCCCGCGCGAGAGCTCGGCAGGTCCGATCGGGCCGGAGACGGACGGATTCTCGGGGTTCGTGTTCAAGATCCAGGCGAACATGGACCCGAAGCACCGGGACCGGATCGCATTCCTCCGGATCGTCTCGGGGCGTTTCGAGGCGGGAATGTCGGCGCTGCACGTGCGGTCGGGGAAGCCGCTCCGGCTCGCGGCGCCGCAGCAGTTCCTCGCGCGCGAGCGCACGGCGGTGGAGGAGGCGTGGCCGGGGGACGTCGTGGGCCTGCACGACCGGGGCACCCTCCGGATCGGCGACACGCTCACGGACGGCGCGCCGATCGAGTTCGCGAACATCCCCCGCTTCTCGCCGGAGCTCTTCGCGCGGGTCCGCCTCGCCGACCCGATGCGGCGGAAGCAGCTCGACACGGGGCTCCGCCAGCTCTCCGAGGAGGGAGCGGCGCAGGTGTTCTACGAGGACTCGATCGTGGGGCCGAGCCCGATCGTCGGAGCGGTGGGGCAGCTTCAGTTCGACGTGCTGCTCCACCGGCTCGAGCACGAGTACGGCGTGCCGGCCAAGCTCGAGCGGCTCGGGTTCTCGATCGCGAGGTGGGTCGTGGGCGACGCGGAGGAGATCGCGCGCCTGGGCGAAGGCTACGGCAAGCGCCTCGTGTACGATTCCCGCGGCGCGCCGCTCATCCTCTTCGAGAACGAGTACACCCTCCGCGGCACGCTCGAGCGGGAGACGAAGATCGAGTTCCACGCGGTGGCGCCGTAACGGGGAAGCGGGGCTGCTCCGGACGGGCGGCTCGGGTGCCTGGTGACTCGGGCGGGCGGCTCGGCTTCCCGGTGCCACGGGCGGATGGCTCGGCATGCGCGAAGCCTGAATAACACGAAAGCACGAATACACGAAAGCACGAATACAACGACAACATCCAGTAACAACTGACAAAGCAGCACGAAAGGCGCCGGGTAGCACCGGCGCCTTTCGTGTCTTCGTGCTTTCGTGTTTTCGTGTTATTCAGGGCCCGCGCATGCCAAGCCGCCCGCCCGAAGCCAGGGTGCCCGTCATGCGACCACGAGATTGACGAGCCGGTTCGGCACGTAGATGACCTTCCGGACCGTCCTGTCGCCCACGAAGCGGCGGGTGGTGTCGTCGAGGAGCGCGGCGGCGACGGTGGCTTCCTCTCCCGCATCGCGCCGCACCACCACGCGCGAGCGGGTCTTCCCCCCCACCTGCACCGCGACCTCGACGCTGTCGTCCACCGTGAGCGACTCCTCCCACTCGGGCCACCGCTCGTCGAAGACCGACCCGCCGTGGCCGAGGCGCTCCCAGCACTCCTCCGCGAAATGCGGCGCGAACGGCGCCACCATCACCACGAGGTCCTCCACGATCCGCCGGTCGGCGGAGCCCGCGTCGCGGAGGGTGTTCACGAGCTCCATGTACGCCGCGATCGCCGTGTTGAAGCTCAGGTTCTCGATCGCCCCGTGCGCCTTCTTCATCGTCTCGTGCCACTTGATCTCGACGTGGCGCGGGAGGTCGGCGATCACGTTGCGCTGCGCCTCGCCGACGAGGGTCCAGACCTTGTCGAGGAAGCGGCGCGGGCCGCTGATGCCCTCGTCGCGGAAGTCCCCGCCCTCCTGGAAGGGCCCGAGGAACATGAGGTACGTGCGGAACGTGTCGGCGCCCCACCGGGCGATGTACTCGTCGGGGATCACCACGTTCCCGCGCGACTTCGACATCTTCGCGCCGTCCTTCACGATGAGCCCGTGCGCCCGGAAGACGCGGAACGGCTCGTCGAAGTCCACGTGGCCGAGCTCCTGCAGCACCATCGCGATGAACCGCGAGTAGAGCAGGTGGAGCACGGCGTGCTCGTTGCCCCCGATGTACGTGGAGACGGGGCACCAGCGGCGGGTCCGCTCCCGGTCGAACGGCCGGTCGTCGAACCCGGTGCTCGGGTACCGGAGGTAGTACCACGACGAGTCGAGGAAGGTGTCCGAGACGTCCGTTTCCCGCCGCGCGCGCTTGCCGCAGGCGGGACAGGGCGTGTAGTACCACTCCTCGTGCCGCGCGAGCGGGGAGACGCCGGTGTCGTCGGGGCGGAAGTCCTCGGTGTCGGGAAGGAGCACGGGGAGGTCCGATTCGGGCACCGGGACCACGCCGCAGTCGTCGCAGTAGACGATCGGGATGGGCGGCCCCCAGAACCGCTGGCGCGAGATGCACCAGTCGTGCAGGCGGTACTGCACCTTCCCCTGCCCCGCGCCCGTGGACTCGAGCCAGCGGATGATGGCGGTCTTTCCCTCGTCCGCCGGCATCCCGGAGAAGCGGTCGGAGGCGACGAGACGGCCGTCGGCGTCGATGACCTCGACGATCGGGAGCTTGAACCGCTCGGCGAACTCGCGGTCCCGCTCGTCGTGCGCCGGCACCGCCATGATCGCGCCGGTGCCGTACCCCATGAGCACGTAGTCCGCCACCCACACGGGAATCCGCCGCCCCGTCGCCGGGTTCCGCGCGAACGCGCCCGTGAAGACGCCGGTCTTCTCCTTCTCCCCGACCTTCCGGGAGACGAGGTCCTTCGCGACCGTCGCCCGGCGGTAGGCGTCGACGGCATCGCGCTGCGCCGGGGTCACGAGCGAGTCCACGAGCGGATGCTCCGGCGCGAGCACCATGAAGGTGGCGCCGTAGATCGTATCCGGGCGCGTGGTGTAGACCTCGATGGTCCTGCCGGCGTCCACCGGGAACGACACGGCCGCTCCCTCGGACCGCCCGATCCAGTTCCGCTGGGCGGTGGTCGTCGTCTCCGACCAGTCCATCTTCGACGGGTCGTCGAGATTCTCGAGCAGCCGGCCGGCGTACTCGCCGATCC
>DASUXZ010000260.1:0-14037 GCA_036377655.1 Gemmatimonadales bacterium | reverse complement strand
TCACGAGAAGCGCCGTCTCGCCTGGCGTCAGCAGTCCCGCCATGCCCCCGAGAAATCCGCGCACGACCGCCGCGAAGTACTCCTCCCGCACCTGCACCAGCGACGGATCCGGGGCCTCGTCCGGGAATCCCGTCACCATCGACCGCACCAGGTCACCGAAGTCGTGCAGCGGGGTGCCGGGCATGACGGTATCGAGATCGATCACGCAGCGCGCCGTGTGCGCCACCGGATCGAACACGACGTTGGCGATGCGCGCGTCGTTGTGCGCGATGCGGCGCGGTATCGTGCCGGTCCGGAGGCGGGCACCGAGGAGACCGGCGAGCTCCTCTTCCCCGAGGATCCGGTCGAGCTCCGCACGGACTCCGCACACGCGACCGAAGGGGTCGCGGGCGGCCGCTGCCTCGAGCTGCCCAAGTCGTGCCATCGTGTCGTGAAAGCCAGGGAGCGTCTCCTCGAGGGGGACCGCCGGCTTCGAGAGCTGCCGGAGGAAGGAACCGAAGGCGTGCGCCGCGACCTCCGCCCGGTCCGGAGCCGTGGCGCGGCGAACGGTGCGGCCCTCGACGAACGCATACGCGCGCCAGACGCTCGCGTCCGCGGCAGTGTGCCACGCCGCTCCGTCGAGCGTGCGAACGAATCGGGGGGCACCGATTCGCGCCGCGGCGGCGAGCACGTTGCGCATGACCGCTTCCGGATCGGAAAACACGGCGCGGTTGAGCCGCTGGAGCACGAGCGGCCCGGCCCGCCAGGTGGGATTGATGTAGCCGCCTGCGAGCCGCTTTAGATCGGCACTGCCCGGGGGCGCGAAGGCCTCGAGTGCCTCGCGCGCCTCCCGGTCGGCACTCATCCGAAGAGCGGGGTGGGGTAGCGGCCCTCGCTCACGAGCTTGCGGAGCGCCCCGGAGACGGCTGGAGCGTCGGTCGGATAGGTGATGCCGAACCAGCTGCTCCGTGGATCGAGCACGCGGACGCGTGCCCTGCCGGTGGCGATGGCGTCCTGGATGGCCGTGGGAAGGAGATACTCCGCGGTGGCCGAACCCGGCGCCGCGAGGAAGGTCCGGAAGCCCTCGCGGAGGATCGGGAACACCGCGGGCGTGAAGCCCCACATGTTCATCGAGGCGAGGGCGGCCTCGTCCACCCTGCGCGGCACCTTGGCGACATGCCCCTCGAGTCCGCCCTCGCTTCGCCGGATGTCGATCACTTCCTCGATCGATTCCAGCATCGAGTCGGCCGACACGGCGAGCACGCCGCGGTTGACGCCGCCCGATTCCGAGAGCGTGTCGATCACGCGGTAGCCGGTGAGCCCGAAGGTCGGGGGGCGCTCGCCGGGGCTCGTGTCGCGGAGGAAGTCGGCCATCGCTCGGTACGCTTCGGCCCCGTAATAGTCGTCGGCGTTGATCACCGCGAACGGCCCGTCCACGGCCGGCTCCGCGGCGAGGACGGCCTGGCCGGTGCCCCAGGGCTTCGGCCGCTCCGGCACCGGCACGCCGTCGGGGACGTCCTCGAGCCGCTGGTGGACCGTCGTGAACGCGAGACGCTTCCCGTAGCGCCCCGCGGCGAATTCGCGGAACGTCTCCTCCATCTCCGGCCGGATGATGAAGACGGCCGAGGTGAAGCCGGCGCGCAGGGCGTCGTAGATCGAATAGTCCATGAGCGTTTCGCCGGCAGGGCCGACGGACGCAAGCTGTTTCATCCCGCCGAACCGGCTTCCCATGCCGGCGGCCAGGATGACGAGGGTCGGTCCCCGTCGGGGGGCAGTGTTGGTCGTAGTCATCCGGGAAGTCTAATGGCGGGATTAGGTTTGTCGCATGAGCCACTCCCAGGACGGCGGGGACCCCGGCGACGCCGGACCGACCCGCTCGGGGCACATCGCACTCGCCGGAGCGCCGAACGTGGGCAAGTCCACGCTCCTCAACGCGCTGGTCGGGACGCACCTCGCGATCGTGAGCCCGAAGGCCCAGGCGACGCGGCTTCCCGTGACGGGCATCCGCACCGACGGAGACACGCAGTACGTCTTCCACGACCTTCCCGGGCTTCTCGATCCGGCGTACCTCATGCAGGAACGGATGCTGGCCGCCGCGCACGAGGTCCTTCGCGAGGCCGACCTGATCCTCCATCTGCATCCGGCGCCCGACGCACCTGCGCCGGCCTTCTCCGAGGTGGCGCGGCTCGACGCGCCGCCCGGCGCCCCGATCCTCACCGTCTATACCAAGGGCGACATGGTGCGTCCGGCGGAGCGCCGCGCGCTCGCGACGGGCGCGACCGTCGTCGCGGCCGGCGACGATGCGTCGATCGACGCGCTCCTCGCGCAGATCCGCGGCCGCCTGCCGGAGCGGCCGTTCGGGTTCGATCCGGACGACATCGGCACGCAGCCGCTCCGGTTCTTCGTGGTCGAGTACCTCCGCGAGGCCGCCTTCTCGCTCCTCGGCGACGAGCTGCCGTACGCCTTCGCCGCCGAGGTCGAGGAGTTCCGCGAGGCGGAGAGGCCGATGTACATTCGAGCCACGCTCTTCATCGAGCGGGAATCGCAGAAGGGCATGCTCATCGGACGAGGCGGCCAGACGATCAAGGCGATCGGCTCGCATGCGCGCGCGCGCATCGAGTCGCTGACCGGCGCGCCCGTCTACCTCGACCTCTGGGTCAAGGTCCTCCCGAAGTGGCGAAAGAGCGCCGCGGCGCTCGCCCGCTTCGGCTTTCCCCTTTCACGCGCAGAGTCGCCATGAGCCTCGCTCCAGAGCTCCTCGAGATCCTCGTCTGCCCCCGCTGCAAGGGCGACCTCGAATACCGGGAATCCCCGGAGCAGCTCGTCTGCCACGCCTGCCGCCTCGTCTATCGCGTGGACGACGGCATTCCGGTGATGCTGATCGATGAAGCCACGCCGCTCACGTAGGGCCTGACCCGATGACAGGATACACCCTGGGCCCCTCCGCGCAGCGCGCCCTCGATGGCGCCAAGGCGGAGGCGGAACGGCTCGGCAGCGAAGCGATCGGCGCCGAGCACATTCTCCTGCCGGTGACGGCCGAGGAGCCGGCCGTGTCGGTCTTCCGGTCCCTCGGGCTCGATCTCGGCCGCGTGCGGGAGCGCCTCGAGGCCGGCGCGCGAAAGGGGCGTCCGAGAGGCGCTGAGTCGGGGGAGCTGCTGCTCACGTCGCACGCGCGTCGCCTCCTCGAGGTGGCGACGGCGGAAGCGCGGCAGCGCGGCGCGGAGCTCGGCGCGGAGCATTTCCTGCTGGCGGCCTTCAACGAGCCGCGCGGCACGGTCGCGCGCATCCTCAACGAGGCGGGGACCACGCCGGCGGAGGCACGGGCCCAGGTGCTCCGGGCCATCGGCGCCGAGCCCGAGGAGGCGGCGGCCGCGGCGGACACGGTGCCGGGGCCCGCGCCCGAGGAAAAGGTGGGCGCCGCACGCGAGCGCAGGAACCGGCCCCGTGAGCAGCGATCGAGGCCATCGCCCGAGCCGCAGGCGGCAGCCGCCCCCGCGAAGCCGGCCGAGCGCGCGCCGCGCCGGAAGGGCCGTGACGAGCCCGTCCCGGGCTCGCCGGCGTCGGCGCCGGCGAGCGCGCCGCTGCCCCCGCGTCAGCCGCTGCCGCACCTCCGCCGGGACCGGAGCGACTGGGGGCCGATCTGGCGGCGCATCCTCCTCCTCGCCGTGCCCGCAGCGCTCGTGGCGAATGCGATGCATCTCTCGCCCGTCATCGTCTTCACCCTCGCCTGCCTCGGCGTCCTCCCGCTCGCCGGCTTCATGGGCGATGCGACGGAGCACCTCTCGGCGCGCACCGGGCCCACGATCGGCGGCCTGCTCAACGCGACGTTCGGCAACGCCGCTGAGCTCATCATTGCGATCGTGGCGCTCCGCGCCGGCCTGGTCGAGCTCGTGAAGGCGTCGATCACCGGGAGCATCCTCGGCAACCTGCTCCTCATCATGGGCCTGTCGCTGCTCGCCGGCGGGCTCGGGAGGAGCGAGCTCAAGTTCAACCGCACCGCCGTGGGGCTCAGCTCCGCCATGATGATGGCGGCGATGGTCGGGCTCGTCTTCCCGGCACTGT
The DNA here is from genome assembly GCA_036377655.1 of Gemmatimonadales bacterium. Lineage (GTDB taxonomy): Bacteria > Gemmatimonadota > Gemmatimonadetes > Gemmatimonadales > GWC2-71-9 > CAMLLJ01. Next base: position 9,996 of record DASUXZ010000260.1, on the reverse strand, counting down.
TCCACGCGACCCACCCGAATCCGAGCGCCCTCACCGAGCTCAGGCTCTCGGAGGGCGTGGCGGTGGTGCTCGTGATCGTCTACGCGTTCTCGCTCCTCTTCACCCTCAAGACGCACCGGTGGCTCATCGGCGGTGACCCGCACGAAATGCCCGGGCCGGTGTGGACGCCGCTCAAGGCGATCGTCGTGCTGGGGATCGCGACCGCCGGGGTCGCCGTCATGTCGGAGGTGCTCGTGCATGCCGCGGAGGCGGTGACCGTCGAGGTCGGTGTCTCCGAGACCTTCCTGGGCCTCATCATCATCCCGCTCATCGGCAACGCCGCGGAGCACGCGACGGCCGTGGTGGTGGCGCGGAAGGGAAAGATGGACCTGGCGCTCCAGATCGCGTACGGCTCGAGCACGCAGATCGCGCTCCTCATCGCGCCGGTCCTTGTCTTCGTGGGGGTGCTCCTGGGCGAGGAGATGAACCTGGTGTTCACGCCGTTCGAGGTCATGGCGGTCGGGCTCGCCTCGATCGTCGCGTCGTTCGGGACGGCCGACGGCGAGTCGCACTGGTTCGAGGGGGTGCAACTTCTTGCGGTTTACGCGCTCGTCGCCATTGCGGCGTTCTTCGTTTGACTTGGCGCTGGAGGGCTCGTAAGTTAGCTTGATACTTCCTCTTATCTGAAGGCTCGGGGTGCGGACTCGCCCGACGATTCTCTACTTTTCGCCGGACGGAACACCGGTGCCCGCGCTCATCGAGCAGTGGGCGCACGCCAACGCATTCCCGCTCCGGGTCTACGAGAGCGCCGCCGAGATCCACTCGATCGTGCTCCGCGGCCACCCGAGCATGCTCTTCGTGGATGCCACCGCGTCGCCCCAGCAGGGCGTCGAGCTCATCCGGCGCCTCAAGAGTGACGCCTTCACCGCGATCGTGCCGGCCACCGCGCTCATCGGGGCGCACGAGCCCGAGACGGTGCAACAGTGGTTCGCCGCCGGCGCCGACGAAGTCCTGAGCGGCGCGTTCGCGCCGGCGGAGCAGCGCGCCCGCATCAATGCGATGCTCAACCGGACGGAGCGGGACGTGTCGGTGCACCCGTCCACGCGTCTGCCCGGCACCACCGAGATCGAGCGCGAGATCCGGCGCCGGCTCGACCTCGCCGGCGAGTTCGCGGTCTGCTACGCCGACCTTGATCACTTCAAGGAATTCAACGACCGGTACAGCTATTACGATGGCGATCGCGTCATCTACCTCCTGTCGCGGATCCTGCACGATGTCGTGAAGGGCCTCGTCGGTTCGCGCGGGTTCGTGGGGCACATCGGGGGCGACGACTTCATCTTCGTGATCCCAGGCAACGACATTCACGCGGTGTGCAGCGAGATCCTCTCGGTCTTCGACACGCTCATTCCGCTGCAGTACAACGAGCAGGATCGCCGGGCCGGGTACTTTTTCGGGAAGGACCGCCGGGGGCAGCTTCATCGCGTGCCGCTCATGACGCTCTCGATCGGCATCGTGACGAACCGGCATCGCGGGTTCACCCACCCGGCGCAGGTGAGCGAGCTCGCCACGGAAATGAAGAGCTATGCCAAGACGCTGCCGGGCTCGGTGTTCGTGGTGGACCGGCGCCACGGCAGCGACGGGGAAGGGCGCAGCGGCCCGCCGCGCGAAACACGATGACGATCATGCCTCCGCAATGAGGATGCACCGATGAACGTGACGTGCCCCAACTGCGCGACGATCTACCGCGTCGATCCTGCCAAGGTGCCCGACGCGGGGGTGCGCGCGCGCTGTGCGGTCTGTGCCGCCGTATTTCCGGTCAGGCGCGAGGCATCGGCCCAGATGGCGGAGCCGGCCGCGGCGCAGGCGATCTCGCCGGCCGAGCCGGTCGCTGCGCCGGCGCCGCCACCGCGCCTTCCGGAGCCTGGGCCGGCCGTCGCGGTACCCGCTCCGCCGCCGGTTCCCTCGGAGCCGGCACACGAGGTCACGCCGGCTTCTGCACCTTCGCCGCCGTCCGCACCCTCGCCGGCTCCTTCGCCGATGCCCGCGTCTGCTCCGCCGGCCCCCGAGCCGCGGCGGCCCGCTGTCGCCACGCCTCCCGCCGGGCCGTCGCGGCCCGCCGGTGGTGGCCCTCCGCCTCCGGCGGTCCCCGGGGCGCTGCGTCCGGCCATGCCGCGTCCGGCAGGCATTCCCGCCACGCCGCCCGCGTCGCGGCCCGCGGTGCCTCCGCGGCCGTTCGCCCCCTCGGCGGCGCCGTCCGCCTCGCCGGCCGCTCCCGCAGCGCAGGCGCCGGCGAGCGGAGCCGGGGCGGGAGCGGCCCGGAGGCCGGTCAACCCATTCCTTTCCCAGGATCCCGGCCAGAAGGCGCGCCGGCTCGCGCGGGCGCTCATTTCGGACATGGTCGTGTACCATCCGGCCAAGCGTCGCGAGGGGCTCCGCGACGGGACCCTCAAGGCGCTTTTCGAGGAGGAGATCAAGAAGAGCTGGGAGGAGTACACCGACCAGGTGGGGAAGGACGTCGCGGAGAGCACCACGCACTTCAAGGACGCCCTCAACGAGATCCTCGCGGACGGTCGCCAGATCTTCTAGCTGTTCCTATATTTAGGACACCCGGAGCCGCTCCTCCGCCCCCGGGCGGACGGGCGGCTCGCTCGTTCAACGGCGGTCCTCGTGCCGCGCCCGATTCCGGAGTTCCGATGTCCGTCCTTGCCGACCAGTTCGCCGAGCTCGACCGCCGCGTCCTCGAACTCCGAGGTTTTCTTTGACTTGGAGGCTCGTCGCGCGCGGCTGAACGAGCTCGAGGCGCAGCAGGCGGATCCCGCCTTCTGGTCGAACAGCGAGCGCGCCCGGACCGTGGTGCAGGAGGTCAAGCAGCTCAAGGGATGGGTCCTGCCCCACGACGATCTCGTCGGGCGGATCGCCGGCGCGCGCGAGATGGCCGAGCTGCTCGAGGCGGAGCCCGACGCGGAGCTCGGCGCGGAGCTCGAGAAGGAAGTGGAGCGGCTGACCGAGGCCGTCGAGGCGTTCGAGCTCCGGACCATGCTCCGCGGGCCCGACGACGCGCGGGACGCGCTCCTCACGATCCACCCCGGGGCGGGCGGCACCGAGTCGCAGGACTGGGCCGAGATGCTCATGCGGATGTACGTCCGGTGGGCGGAGCGGCAGGGATTCGAGGTGCGGGTGCTCGACCTCCTCGAGGGCGAGGAGGCAGGCATCAAGTCGGCATCGATCGAGATCCGCGGCGAGTACGCCTACGGGTTCCTGAAGGCGGAGAAGGGCGTGCACCGCCTCGTCCGGATCTCGCCGTACGATTCGCAGGCGCGGCGCCACACCTCGTTCGCGTCGGTCTTCGTGTACCCGGACATCGACGACACCATCGAAGTGGACCTCCGCGAGGAGGACATCAGGATGGACGTCTTCCGCGCATCGGGAGCCGGCGGGCAGCACGTGAACAAGACATCGTCCGCCGTGCGGCTCACGCACATCCCGACCGGCGTCGTCGTCTCCTGCCAGCAGGAGCGCAGCCAGACCAAGAACCGGGCCACCGCCATGAAGATGCTCCGCGCGGCGCTCTACCAGCGGAAGCTCGAGGAACAGGAGGCGGCGCGTGCCGCGATCGAGGCCACGAAGACCGACAATTCGTGGGGCAACCAGATCCGGTCGTACGTCTTCCAGCCCTACACGATGGTCAACGACCACCGCACCGAGGTGAAGGTGAGCGACGTGCAGCGCGTGATGGACGGCGACCTCGAGCAGTTCATCCAGGCCTACCTCAAGCAGTACGGGGGGAGCGCCGCGTGACCGACGGCCCCGTGCCCGCGTCGACCGCCCGCTCGCACGTCGAGGAGGCGCGCCGCGCCAAGCGCGACGCGATCGAGGCGCTCGGCATCCTCCCATACGCCTACGGCTTCGACCGGAGCCACACGGCGGCCGAGGCGCTTGCCCTCTACGACGACGCGATGGGAGAGGACGGCCCCGCCGTCGCGGTCGCCGGCCGGATCACCGCCTACCGCTCGGCGGGGAAGACGGCGTTCGCGCACGTCGAGGATCCGTCCGGGCGGATCCAGGTCTATTTCCGCCGCGACGCCCTCGGGGCGGCCTGGGAGCTGGTCCAGCTGCTCGACCTCGACGACCACGTCGGGGTGCGCGGCCGCCTTTTCCGGACCCGGACCGGCGAGATCACCGTGCGCGCCGAGGCGGTCACGCTCCTCTCCAAGTCGCTCCGGCCCCTCCCGCGCGGCAAGACCCAGGTCGCGGAGGAGGGCGCGCAGACGTTCGGCGGGCTCACCGATCCCGAGGTCCGCTATCGCCAGCGCTATGCCGACCTCGCCGTGCACCACGAGGTGCGCGAGGTCTTCCGGCTCCGCGCGCGCGTCATCGCGTGGCTCCGCCGCTTCCTCGACGAGCGCGGCTTCCTCGAGGTCGAGACGCCGATCCTGCAGCCGGTCTATGGTGGGGCGGCGGCACGCCCGTTCGTCACCCATCACAACGCCCTCGACATGCCGCTCTACCTCCGCATCGCGGACGAGCTCTACCTCAAGCGGCTGCTCGTTGGCGGGTTCGACCGGGTCTACGAGATCGGGCACGACTTCCGGAACGAGGGCATGGACCGGACGCACAACCCCGAGTTCACGATGCTCGAGCTGTACGAGGCGTACAGCGACTACGAGGGGATGATGCGCCTCTGCGAGGCGATGGTGGGCGGCGTGGTCGAGGCGTGCTGCGGCTCACGGCGGATCGAGCGCGACGGCGTGACACTGGACTTCACGGCCCCCTGGCCGCGCATTCCCTTCGTCGCGGGCATTGAGGCGCGGGCCGGGGTGGACATCCGGACCGCCGACGAGCGGGAGCTCCGGCGGCTCCTGGTGCAGCGCGGCGTGCCGGCGGCCGATGCGGAGACCTTCACCGGCGGAAAGCTCCAGGACGAGATGTTCAAGGCGTGGCTCGAGCCGGACCTCGTGCAGCCGACGTTCGTGACGGACTACCCGATCGCCTTGTCGCCGCTCGCCAAGCGGCATCGCGACGATCCGGTCCTCACGGAGCGATTCGAGCTCTTCGTGCTCGGGAAGGAGCTCGCGAATGCCTTCAGCGAGCTCAACGACCCCGACGACCAGCGGCGGCGGTTCGAGGACCAGGCGCGCCAGCGCGAGGCGGGGAACGACGAGGCCCAGCAGTTCGATGCCGACTACATCCGCGCGCTCGAGTACGGGATGCCGCCCGCCGGCGGCCTCGGGATGGGCATCGACCGGCTGATGATGGTGCTCACCGGGCTGCCGTCCATCCGGGACGTGATCCTCTTTCCCGCCATGCGCCCGGAGGCGTGACGATGGCGGCGACGAACCGGCGGCTCGAGCGGCAGATCGCGCTCCGCTACCTCCGGAGCCGGGCCTCGGGCGTGGCCTCGCTCAACACGATCATCTCGATCGGCGGGGTCGCGGTCGGCGTGATGGCGCTCATCGTGGTGCTCGGCGTGATGAACGGGCTGCGGGACGACCTCCGCGAGCGCATCCTCGTCGGGGCGCCGCACCTCCGGATCCTCACGTACGGGGAAGGGCTCCGCATGGACGAGTGGCGCACCGCGCTCGAGACGGTCCGGAGCGATCCGGCCGTGCTCGCCGCGGCGCCCGAGGTGCTCACCGAGTCGATCATCACCACGGGCGCCGACTACGCCACCGCGGTGAACGTCCTCGGCTTCGACCCCGACACGGGGGCGATGTCGGTGACCACCTTCCCGCACTCCATTACCCGCGGCGACCTCTCGTTCCGGACGACGCGCGACAGCCTCGACGGGGGCATCATCATCGGCGAGCGGCTCGCGAGCCGCATCAATGCCTACCCGGGCGACATCGTCCAGCTCGTGCCTCCCACTGCCGCGAAGGTCAATCGCGCGCTCGGCGTGCCGACCGTGACCTTCTGGCGGTTCGAGGTCACCGGCACCTTCAGCACGGGCATGTACCAGTACGACAACCAGTTCGTCGTGATGCCGATCGGCGTGGCGCAGGCCTTCGCCGGCCTGGGCGACGCCGTGTCCGGGATCGAGGTGCGCGTGGCGAACCCGGACGACGCGCCCGCCGTCGGCAAGCGGCTCGAGGAGGCGCTCGACTACCCCTATCGCGCGCTCGACTGGCAGACCCAGAACGCGAGCCTCTTCAGCGCGCTCAAGCTCGAGAAGATCGCGATGGGGCTCATCATCTTCTTCATCATGGTCGTCGCCGCGTTCAACATCGTCGGGACCCTCACGATGGTGGTCGCCGACAAGACACGGGAGATCGGCATCCTGCGAGCCATGGGGCTCACCGCGCCCGCCGTGGGGAGGATCTTCCTGCTCCAGGGGGGCATCATCGGCCTCGTCGGGACGAGCATCGGCCTCGGCCTCGGGCTCCTCGTGGCGTACCTCGTGGACGGCTCCGGCCTCATCCGCATCGATCCGGCGGTGTACTTCATCGATCGCCTGCCGGTCCACACCGAGCTGCGCGACGTCCTCGTCGTCGTCGTGGCGAGCGTCCTCGTGGCCCTCGCCGCCACGATCTACCCCTCGCGCGCCGCCGCGCGGCTCGCGCCGGTCGAAGCGATCCGGCACGAATGATCCCGGTCCTCGAGGCGCAGGGACTGCGCAAGGTCTACACGGGCGGCGACGGCCGGCCCATCGAGGTCCTCTCGGGGGTGGACCTTTCGCTCACGCGCGGGGAGTTCGTGGCGATCGTCGGCGCGAGCGGCGCCGGGAAGAGCACGCTCCTCCAGCTGCTCGGCGCGCTCGACGACCCGACCGAGGGCCGCGTGCTGCTCGACGGCGCCGCCTACGCCGACCAGACTCCCGAGCGCCTCGCCGAGATCCGCAACCGCCAGCTCGGGTTCGTGTTCCAGTTCCATCACCTCCTGCGCGAGTTCAGCGCGCTCGAGAACGTGATGATGCCGCTCCTCATCGGCGGTGCCGCGGACGCGGCCGCGCGCTCCAAGGCGGAAGAGCTCCTCGCGGCGGTCGGGCTCGCCGGCCGGATGACGCATCGGCCGAATGCCCTCTCGGGCGGCGAGCAGCAGCGAGTGGCCGTCGCGCGGGCGCTCGCCACCGATCCCCTCGTCGTCCTCGCCGACGAGCCGAGCGGCAACCTCGACCACCACAACAGCGAGCGGCTCCACGAGCTGTTCGCGACCCTGGCTCGGAAGTTCGAGACGGCGCTCGTCGTCGTGACGCACAACCGGCTGCTCGCGGCGCGGGCGGACCGCGTGCTCGCCATGGAAGGGGGCCGGCTCGTGGCGCATCCGGGGCTCGAGGCGATGCCGTCATGACCTGCGACCAGTGTCACGAGCGGGAGGCGATCGTCCACCTGACGCAGATCGTGGATGCGGAGGTCACGACGCTCCATCTCTGCGAGCGGTGCGCCGCCGAGCGCGGCGTCGAACCGCCGTCGGTGGGGAAGTCGCCGCTCGGGACCTTCCTCGCCGCGATGGGCAAGGAGCTCGAGGGGGCCGCCCTCCCCGGCACCGTCACGGGGGAGCGCTGCGAACGCTGCGGCGCGACGCTCCGGAACTTCCGGGAGACCGGCCGTCTCGGATGCCCCGACTGCTGGCGCTCGTTCGAGGGACAGCTCCGGGAGCTCGTCCGTCGCCTCCACGGCTCGACCTTTCACGTCGGGGAGCGCTATGCCTCGCGGGACGCCGATGCGGCCGGGACGGTCTCCGAGCTCGGGACGCTCCGGGAGCAGCTGCGCCTCGCGATCGAGACCGAGAACTTCGAGCTCGCCGCCGAGCTCCGGGACCGGCTGAGGGTGCTCGAATGAGGGTGGCCCGATGATCGACCTTTCGCTCCTCGCCGACGGGGGCATGGGGTGGCTCGACGCGAGCGGCCCCTCGAGCCACCTCGTGCTCTCGACCCGGATCCGCCTGGCCCGAAACCTCGCCGCGTATCCATTCGTCGGGCGGAACAGCGACCGGGAGCGGGAGCAGATCCTGGGCGAGGTCGAAGCGGCTGCCGCCGACACCGTGCTGCTCCGGCGCGCCGCCCGCTTCCGCCTCGACCGGCTCGACCAGGACGACCGGCTCGTCCTGCACGAGCGCCACCTCGTGAGCCGCGAGCTCGCAGGCCTCGACCCGAACGGTCGCGTGCGCTCCGGCGCGTCGCTCCTCGTGCAGGACCGGATCGGGGTCATGCTCAACGAGGAGGATCACCTCCGGATCCAGGGGCTGCACTCGGGCTTCGCGCTCGACGCGGCGTACGCCGAAGTGGACCGTCTCGACAGCGAGCTCGGGGCCCGTCTCGGCTTCGCCTTCCATCCGGAGTTCGGTTATCTTACGGCCTGTCCGACCAACGTCGGCACCGGCCTCCGGGCCTCCGTGCTGATCCACCTGCCGGGGCTGGTCCTGACGAAGGAGGTCACCCGGGTCCTGCAGGGCCTCACGCAGGTCGGCCTGACCTTCCGCGGCCTCTACGGTGAGGGGAGCGAGGTCGTCGGCAACTTCTTCCAGCTGTCGAACCAGACCACGCTCGGCAAGACGGAGGCGGAGCTCCTGGACCATCTCGGCAAGATGGTCCGGCAGGTCATGGAGTACGAGGAGCAGGCGAGGCAGGTGCTCCTCCGGAGCGCGCCGGCCGTCATCGAGGACAAGGTGTGGCGGGCGTTCGGGCTGCTCAGGTACGCGCGGTCGCTCTCGTTCGAAGAGGCGATGAATCTCCTGAGCGGCGTCCGGCTCGGCGTGGGGGCCGGCCTCATTCCCGGCGTGAGCGTCTACACGCTGAACAAGCTCCTCATCCACACGCAGCCGGCCCATCTCGCCGTGGCCGAAGGGCTCCCGCTCGGGGACTCCGCGCTGGCATTCCGCCGCGCCTCGCATGTGCGACGCGTGCTCGAAGACGAAGCGGGGCGGCGCGCCTGAGCGCCGTCCCGAACCGCAGGGTGAATCGATGAACGGCTACAATTTCACGGATCGCGTCCGCAAGGTCCTCCAGATGGCCCGCGAGGAAGCGGCCCGCCTGCACCACGAATACGTCGGCACGGAGCACATCCTCCTCGGGCTCATCCGCGAAGGGGAGGGCGTCGCCGCGGCCGTCCTGACCAACCTGAGCGTCGACCTCGACGACATCCAGCAGAAGATCGAGGAAACGGTCAAGAAGGGGAAAGCGGCGGCCGCCGCGGGCCCCGACCTCCCGTACACGTCGCGGGCCAAGAAGGTGCTCGAGCTCGCGATGACCGAAGCGCGCGAGCTCAACCACTCCTACGTCGGCACCGAGCACCTCCTGCTCGGGCTCCTGCGGGAGGAGAAGGGCATCGCGGCACAGGTGCTCACCGACGCCGGCGTCAACCTCGAGCAGAGCCGCGCCGAGACGCTCCGCCTCCTCGGGAGCGACATGCCGCAGCCCTCGGCGGGCCAGGGCGGGGGCGTGCCGCAGCAGGCATCGGCGCCGAAGTCGGAGAAGAAGAGCAAGACGCCGGCGCTCGATCACTTCTGCCGCGACCTCACCGTCCTCGCCGCCGAAGGCCAGCTCGACCCGACGATCGGGCGCGCCAAGGAGATCGAGCGCGTGATGGAGGTCCTCACGCGCCGCAAGAAGAACAACCCGGTGCTCATCGGCGAGCCCGGCGTCGGCAAGACGGCCATCGTCGAGGGGCTCGCGCAGCTCATCGCCGGCGGCGACTGCCCCGACTCGCTGCGTGACAACCGCGTCCTGTCGCTCGACATGGCGGCGGTCATCGCGGGCACCAAGTACCGCGGCCAGTTCGAAGAGCGGCTCAAGGCGGTCATGAACGAGATCGCCCAGAACAAGAACATCATCCTGTTCATCGACGAGCTGCACACGCTCGTCGGGGCGGGCGCCGCCGAAGGCGCGATCGACGCCAGCAACATGCTCAAGCCGGCGCTCGCGCGCGGCGAATTGCAGTGCGTCGGCGCGTCGACGCTGAACGAGTATCGCAAGTACATAGAAAAGGACGGGGCGCTGGAACGGCGCTTCCAGACGGTCATTGTCGATCCACCTTCGATCGAGGAGACGGTCGAGATCCTCAAGGGTCTGCGCAAGAAGTACGA
>DASUXZ010000259.1:0-8737 GCA_036377655.1 Gemmatimonadales bacterium | reverse complement strand
GGGGCTCCGGGTCGGGGTCCTGCTCGAGCTCTTCGCGCTCGACGTCCTTCCGGTCGGCGCCTCGTGGTATCCCGATTACGGGCCCCCGACCGTCGGAGCCGTCGCGTATGCGGCCGCGGCGCCCTCCTGGGTCGATGGCCTCGGCGTCGCCTGCGCGATCGGGCTCGGGGCCGGGCTCCTCGGCGGTACCAGTCTGGGCTGGGTGCGGCGCCAGGTGGTCCGGGACATCAGCGCGCACGGTGCCGAGCTGAGCGCGGGGAACGGCGCGGTGATCCGCCGGCTCCAGTACCGGTCGATGGCGCGCGACGCCGGGCGGAGCCTGGGCCTCACGCTCGTGGCCCTCACGCTCGCCGCGGTCGCGTCGCGCTGGCTCGTGCTCGACCGCCGCACCCTCGGGACGCTCACGCTCGTCGCCATCGGGTGCGCGCTCGCGGCCGTCATCGGCGGCGCGCTCCGGAGCGCCGGCCGCGGCGCGCGCATGCGCTGGTTCGTCGCCGGTGCCGCGGTCACCGCGCTCCTCCTCGGGGTGACATGAAGGGCGAGCGCGCGGCACGCCGGCGCCTCTATGCGATCCAGGGGGCGTGGAACTACGAGCGGATGATCGGCATCGGGATGGGCTATGCCGCCGAGCCGCTCCTCGAGGAGCTCGAGCGGGCCGACCCCGCGAGGCACCGCGAGGCCGTCGCGCGCTCCGCCGAGTTCTTCAATTCGCATCCCTACCTCGCCGGCGTCGCGCTCGGCGCCTCGGTTCGTGCCGAGTACGACCGGGTTCCCGGCCCGAGCATCGCCCGGCTCCGCACCGCGCTCTGCAGCCCGCTCGGCGCGCTCGGCGACCAGCTCTTCTGGGCCGGCGCCGTCCCGGCGCTCGTCGGCGTGACGGCAGGGGCCGTCGTGCTCGGCGCCGGGCTCTGGGCCATCCTCGTCTTCCTCGTGGCCTTCAACCTCTTCCGCGCCTGGGTCGGCCGCTGGGCGCTCGCGACCGGGCTCTCTGCCGGGATGACGGTCGGGGCTGCGGTCCGGGAATCGTGGCTGCCGCGGGCCGCGCACAGGGCGGGCATCGCGGCCGGGCTCGGGATCGGGATCGCCGTGCCACTCGTCGCGACCTGGTATCTGGCGCCGTTCGGCCGGAACGGGGCCCTCGGCGCGCTCCTGCTCGCCGGCGCGGGCGTCGTCGCGGCGCGCCTGGCCGGCCCCATCTACGCCGCGCCCCGGTTCGCGCTCGGTGCGCTCGGCGCGGCGCTCGTCTTCCGGCTGGTGGTCCGGTGAGCGAGCGTGAAGTCGTGATCGTCAATCCCCTCGGCCTGCACGCGCGCCCGGCCGCCCAGATCGTGCGCGCGGCGAGCGAGTTCGCCTCGGAGATCCGCCTCGAGAAGGACGGCATGGAAGTGAACGGGAAGAGCATCATGGGCGTGATGATGCTCGCCGCCGAGTGCGGCAGCACCATCCGCATCCGCGCCGACGGCGCCGACGAGCAGGCGGCGCTCGATGCGCTCTGCCGGCTCGTGGGCGACGGGTTCGGGGAATCGTGACGAGCTCCCGGCTCCTCCGCGGCATCGGCGTCTCGCCGGGGATGGCGTGGGCACCGGCGCTCGTCATCCGGCTCGAGTTCCCGGACGTCCCCGACCGCACGGTCGCGCCCGAGGAGGTCGAGTCCGAGGTCGCGCGGCTCCACGCGGCGGTGCACCACGTGTCGGCCAACCTCAATGCCCTCCGCGAGCGGGTGCTCGAGCGTGCGGGCGCCGAGGAATCGCGCATCTTCGACGCGCAGATCATGATGGCGCAGGACCCGGACTTCCTCGCCTCGGTCGAGCACCTCATCCGCAACAACCGGTTCGCCGCGGAGACGGCCTACGAGTTCAAGGCGCTCGAGCTGCGCCAGCTGTTCTCGGGATCGGGCAGCGCCCAGCTCCGCGAGCGCCTCGCGGACCTCAACGCCATCCAGATGCGGATGATCTACCGGCTCACCGGCCGGAGGGACGAGGACCCCTGGGCCATCGCGCCCGACGAGCACGTGATCGTCGTCGCGCGCGAGCTGTCGCCGGGGCTCACCGTGCAGCTCGACCGGGAGCACGTCGTCGGCCTCCTGAGCGAGGAAGGCACCCGCACCGCGCACGCGGCCATCCTCGCGCACTCGCTCGGCATCCCCGCCGTCATGGGCGCGGCCGGCGCGCTCGACCGCGTCGAGAACGGGATGATGATCCTCCTCGACGGGCAGTCGGGGAACATCCTGCTCGAGCCGACGCCCGAGGAGCTCGACGCCGCCAAGACGCGCGTGAGCCGCCGCCAGCGCTTCGAGATGCAGCTCGAAGCGGCGGTCGACCAGCCCGCGGTGACGCCCGATCGCGTCACGATGACGCTCATGGGGAACGTGGACATCCCCGACGAGATCGACGCTGCGGTGCGGCACGGCGCGGAGGGGGTCGGCCTCGTCCGCACCGAGTTCCTCCTCAACGGCCGCACGTCGATGCCGACGGAGGACGAGCAGGCCGACTACTTCCGCCGGGTCGCGAGCGCCTTCCCGCGCCACCCGGTGATCATCCGGAGCTACGACCTCGGGGACGACAAGTTCCCCGCGGCCTTCAACGCGCCGGCCGAGCCGAACCCGTTCCTCGGCTGGCGCTCGATCCGCGTCTGCCTCGACCATCCCGAGTTCTTCCGCGACCAGCTCCGGGCCGTCCTCCGGGCCGCGTACCGGCGCGACGTCCAGCTCATGCTCCCGCTCGTCACCTCGGTGGACGAGGTCCTGCGGGTCCGGGAGATGCTCGGGGAGGAAGCGGGCCGGCTCGCGCGCCAGGGCGTCCGCGCCGCCGAGACGATTCCCGTCGGTGTCATGATCGAGACGCCGGCCGCGGTCGTCATCGCGGACCGCCTCGCCGAAGTGAGCGACTTCTTCAGCGTCGGCACGAACGACCTCACGCAGTACACCCTCGCCGTGGACCGGGGCAATGCGCGGCTCGCGGACCGCTTCCTCCCGCACCACCCGTCGATGATCCGCCAGCTGCGCGACGTGCTCCAGGCGGGCACGGGGGCCGGGCTTCCGGTGAGTGTCTGCGGCGAGATGGCCTCGGAGCCGCTCGATGCGCTCCTGCTCATGGGGCTCGGCTACCGGCGCCTCAGCGTCTCGCCCCCGTCGCTGCCGACGGTCAAGTGGCTCGTGCGCGCCGTGCCCGCGGCGGAGGCGGCCGCCGCCGCCGCGACCGCCCTCGAGGCACGCCACCCGGACGCCGTGCTCGATGCGATGCGCGAGCTCGCGAGCCGCCACGCCGATCTCCGGCTGCTCGATCCCGAAGGCCACGTTGCTCGCCCGCTGATGGGCCGCTAGCTTGCTCGTCTTCCGCGCCTGCGCGGCGCGCCCCCGTTCACCCAACCGAGACCCCGCACCATGGCTTCAGTGAAGCGCCACGTCTTCACGTCCGAATCGGTCACCGAAGGGCATCCCGACAAGGTGGCGGATCAGATCTCCGATGCGGTGCTCGACGCGATCCTCGCGCAGGACCAGCACGGCCGCGTCGCCTGCGAAACGCTCGTCACCACCGGGATGGCGGTCGTCGCGGGAGAGATCACCACCGAGGCGTACGTCCACCTGCCCGACCTCGTGCGCGAGACCGTCGAGCGGATCGGCTACACCGACGCGGAATTCGGCTTCGACGCCGGCTCCTGCGCCGTGCTCTCGGCGATCGACCGGCAGTCCCCGGACATCGCGATGGGCGTGGACGCGGACGGCGGGAAGGAGCAGGGGGCCGGCGACCAGGGGATGATGTTCGGGTACGCCACGCGGGAGACGCGCGAGCTCATGCCGCTGCCGATCCTGCTCGCCCACCGGATCACCGAGCGGCTCGCCGCGGTGCGGAAGGGTACGCACGGCGGGAGCGCCATCGAGTGGCTCCGGCCGGACGGCAAGAGCCAGGTCTCCGTCGAGTACGAAGGCGACCGTCCGGTCGCGGTGAAGACCGTCGTCGTCTCGACGCAGCACGCGGATCGCTTCGGCCGCCGCCAGCTCAGCAACGGCACGATCCGGGACACGGTCATCAACGAGGTGATCCGGCCCGTGCTCGAGACCGCGAACGTGGAAGCGGCGCGCGTCAAGTTCCTCATCAATCCCACCGGGCGGTTCGTCATCGGCGGCCCGCACGGCGATGCCGGGCTCACGGGCCGGAAGATCATCGTGGACACCTACGGCGGGATGGCGCGCCACGGCGGCGGGGCATTCAGCGGCAAGGACCCGTCGAAGGTGGACCGCTCGGCGGCCTACGCGATGCGCTGGGTGGCCAAGAACGTCGTCGCCGCGAAGCTCGCGCGCCGCTGCGAGGTCCAGGTGGCCTATGCGATCGGCGTGGCCCAGCCGGTCTCGGTCATGGTCGACACCTTCGGGACCGGCGTCGTGCCGGACGCGCGCCTCGAGCGCGCCGTGCGCGAGGTGTTCGACCTCACCCCCGCCGGGATCGTGCGCGCCCTCAAGCTCAAGCGGCCGATCTACACACCCACGGCGGCGTACGGCCACTTCGGCCGGAAGCCCTACAACGGCAGGTACGGCGATCGGCGGTTCGATTTCTTCACCTGGGAGGATACCGGCCGGGTGAAGGCGCTCGTGAGCGCGGTGAAGTAGCTTTCGGGCATGCGGGAAGTGACGGTGGCGCACCTCGGCGTGGACCGGACCACGAACAGCCCGGTCGTCATCCTTCGCGAGAAGGACGGCACCCGCGTGCTCCCGATCTGGATCGGTCCCGCCGAGGCGAGCGCCATCGCCATGGAGCTGCAGGGCGTGAAGGCCCAGCGGCCGCTCACGCACGACCTCCTGAAGCAGGTGATCATCGGCCTGGGCGGGGACCTCCGGCGCGTCGTGATCAGTGCCGTGAAGGAGAACACCTACTTCGCGGAGCTCCTCATCCGGCGCGACGATCACGTGTTCCAGGTGGACGCCCGGCCGAGCGACAGCATCGCGCTCGCGCTGCGCCTCGACGCGCCGATCTTCACGAGCGACGGGCTGCTCGACGAGGGCGGCGAGGAGGGCGACGCGCCGGCACCCGAGCCTTCCATCGATGCCGAGAAGCTCAAGCAGTACCTCGAGAAGCTCGACCCGCAGGACTTCGGGAAGTTCAATCCCTGACGTGGCGCGCGCAGCGGCGCTCGCCGCCGCGCTCCTCGCCGCGGCACGGCCCGCCGGCGCGCAGGACGCCGCCCCGCCGGCTGCGGGCGCGCAGGTCGTCGCCGGCACGGTCCTCCGGATCACCGCCCGGGACACGGTGCCGGCCGCCGGCGCCACGGTCGTCCTCCACCGCATCGGGCGCGATCGGCAGGGCCCGCTCGATTCCACGGTGACCGATCCCGGGGGCCGCTTCCGGTTCCGCTACCCTGCCGACAGCGCCTCGCTCCACATCCTCACGAGCCGGCACCACGGTATCCAGTATTTCTCGGAGCCGGTCCACTCGGCCTCGGGACGCCCTGATACGACGCTCGTGCTCGCGGTGCACGACACCTCATCGCGCCAGCCCGTGTCACTCGCCGCGAGGCACATCGTCCTGAGCGCACCGGCGCAGGACGGCACACGGAACGTGGTCGAGCTCGTGGCCGTCACGAACGCGGGCCCGCTCACGCGCGTTCCCGACGGACCGGCGGGCGCGGCCTGGACGTGGCCGGTGCCGGCCGGCGCGGTGGCACTCGCCGTCGCCGAGGGCGAGCTCCCCGAGGGGGCGGTGACACTCGAGGGCGATCGTATCGCGGTGCGTGCCCCGCTCCCCCCCGGTCTCCGGGAGATCACCGTCGAGTACGTGCTGCCGCCGGGCATCGCGGAGGCCCGATTCCCGTTCGACTCCGGCGCCGCGTCGGTGAACCTCCTCGTCGAGGAGGCCGACGCCGACGTCACGGCACCCGGCCTCGCGCCCGCGGACTCGGTGACCGTCATCGAGGCGCGAAGCTTCCGGCGCTGGACCGGCGCCGTCGCGCCGGGCGGCGTGCTCGTCGCGCGCGTTCCGGTGCCGGGACGGTGGGGCAGGGTCGCCGTCGTCGTGCTCGTGGTGCTCGTGGCGTTCGTGCTCGCCTGGGTCACGATGCGGGTGCTCCGCCGGCCGCTGTCCGCGCCCGTCGCGGCGGGCTCGCCCGATGCCATCCTCGACGAGATCGTGCGCGTGGATGCCATGCGAGCGGCCGTCGGCGAGGGCGATCCGGCGGAGGCGGCTCGCCTCGAGGCGCGCCGGGCCGAGCTCAAGGCGCGCCTCGCGGCCGCTCTTGCGCGCCCGGGTGGCGTCGCCTAGACTAGCCCACGACAACGAAGGACCAGCGAACGCGGATGCTCGGAAGCCGGTGCAAGTCCGGCGCGGCCCCGCCACTGTAACGGGCAGCTCGCTCCACCCAGTTCGCCACTGCCGGCATCCGGCGGGAAGGCGGGTGGAGTGCCCGAAGCCAGGAGACCTCTCCGTTCGCACCACCTGTCGAACCCTCGGGGGAGGGTTGGGTGGGGCGAGATACCGCGCGCCCTGTTCCGCCGTCCCCGGAACAGGGCGCTTTGACTTTCTCCGTTCGGCTGCTCGCGGCATGCATCGCATCGCAATCGCTCCTCGGGTGCGATCGCCCGGCGCAGCGCGCGGATGCGCCGGCCGCGGGCTCATCGCGCGCCGCGTCCGCCATCGTCGCCGTGGACGACGCGGGCGACACCGTCCGGCTCCGGGCACCGGCGCAGCGCGTCGTCTCG
Source organism: Gemmatimonadales bacterium (assembly GCA_036377655.1). Taxonomy (GTDB): domain Bacteria; phylum Gemmatimonadota; class Gemmatimonadetes; order Gemmatimonadales; family GWC2-71-9; genus CAMLLJ01. Next base: position 2,049 of record DASUXZ010000259.1, on the reverse strand, counting down.
CTCATCCCCGCCACCACCGAGCTCCTCTTCGCGCTCGGCGCCGGGGGCCAGCTCGCCGGCCGCACGCGCTGGTGCGACTTCCCGGCGGCGGCGGCAGCCGTTCCCGATCTCGGCGACGGGATGAACCCGAACCTCGAGGCCGTCGTCGGCGCGCGGCCCGATCTCGTCGTGCTCTATCTCTCGGGCCAGAACGGTGGCGCCGCTGCCCGGCTCCGCTCCCTCGGCATCCCGGCGATCCAGGTGCGGAGCGACCTCCTCTCCGACGTCCCGCGCCTCGCGACGCTTCTCGGCCGTCTCACCGGCCGCGCGGGCAGCGCCGACTCGCTCGGCCGGGCGTTCTCCGCCGCACTCGCCGCCGTGACCCGCGATGCGCCCGCCGATCCCCTGTCCGTCTTCCTCCTCGTGTGGGACGACCCGCCCATGACCGTGGGGCGGGGGAGCTATCTCAGCGAGCTCATCGAGCGCGCCGGCGGCCGGAACGTGTACGCGGACCTGCCGACCTCGTCCGGCCAGATCAGCGTCGAGTCCGCCGCGGACCGGGATCCCGACGTGATCCTCACGATGAGCGAGACGATTCCGGCCTTCGCGCTCCGGCCCGAGTGGCAGGTGGTCGAAGCGGTCCGCGAGCGGCGCTTCGTCCGCATCTCCGGCTCCGAGTTCAGCCGGCCCGGCCCCCGCTCCCCCGATGCGGTTCGCGCGCTTCGGGCGGCCCTCGACTCGGTCGCGCGATGAGCACCGCGCGTGGCGTGCTCGCGCTGGCCGTGCTGGCCGGTATCCTCGGAACCGGCATCGCCGTCGGCTCGGTGGCGCTCGGCCCGTCCGACGTCTGGAGCGGGCTCGTCTCGGGAGACGCGCCGTCGTCGGCGATCGTGCGCCAGCTCCGGATCCCGCGCGTCCTTCTCGCCTTCCTCGTGGGCGGCGGGCTCGGGCTCACCGGCGCGGCGCTCCAGGCGCTCGTGCGGAACCCGCTCGCCGATCCGTACCTGCTCGGGCTGTCGGGCGGCGCCGGCCTCGGCGCGGTGCTCGCGATCGCCGCGCGCACCGGCTCGATGTGGGCGGTTCCGGTCGCGGCTTTCGTCGGCGCCCTCGGGGCCGTGGCGCTCGTCTACCGCCTGAGCGTCGTCGGCGGAAAGCGGCTGGATCCGCGAATCCTCCTCCTTGCCGGGGTCGTCGTCGGCGCCTTCGCGGCGGCGGTCATGAGTGCCGTGATCGTCCTGTCGGACGCACCCGAGCTCCGGAACGCCTTCCTGTGGCTCCTCGGCGGCTTCAGCGCGGCGTCGTGGGCGGCGCTCGCGCTCTTCGCCGCCTATGCCGCGGTCCCGCTCGGCGTCCTGCTCGCGAGCGCGCGCCCACTCGACCTGATGGCCCTCGGTGACGAGACGGCGACGCACCTCGGCGCCGACGTCGAGCGCGTCCGTCGGCGCGTGTACGTCGCCGCCTCGCTCCTCACGGCGGCGAGCGTCGCGACCTGCGGGATCATCGGCTTCGTCGGCCTCGTCGTGCCGCACGCGGTCCGGCGGGGCTGGTCACCGCTGCACCGCCGGCTCCTCCCGGGCGCATTCCTCGCGGGCGGGGCATTCCTCGTCCTCGCCGATGCGATCGCGCGGACCGTGATCCGGCCGATCGAGCTGCCGGTCGGCGTGGTCACCGCCCTCGTCGGGGTGCCGGTCTTCGCGCTCCTCCTCCGCCGGAGTCTCGCATGACGGCGGCGATGCTCGAGCTCGACTCCGCCACGGTGCGGTACGCGGGTGCGGACCGCGCCGCGCTGGATGACGTCTCGCTCTCCGTCTCGGCCGGAGAGCTCGTGGCGGTCACCGGGCCGAACGGGAGCGGCAAGACCTCGCTCCTCCGCGGCCTCCTCGGTCTCGTGCCGCTCGCGCGCGGCGCGGCGCACATCGAGGGCCGGCCTACCGGCGCCTGGCCCCGGAGCGAGCTCGCGCAGGCGGTCGGCGTGGTGACCCAGCGTGAGGAAACGGTGTTTCCGCTCCGGGTCGACGAAGCGGTGCTGCTCGGGCGCTACGCGCGGCTCGGACCGCTCTCGCCCGTGTC
>DASUXZ010000258.1:0-3718 GCA_036377655.1 Gemmatimonadales bacterium | reverse complement strand
AAGCTCGCGGCCGCACGTCCCGCCACACTCGGCCAGGCCAGCCGGATCCCGGGCGTCTCGCCAAGCGATGTTCAGGCGCTCGTCATGGAGTCGCTCCGCGCCCGGCCGACGAGCAGCTAGATCGAGAACGCCGGTTCGCCCGACCGAAGGTTCTACCCGGATCCTCGGTCGGGTTGCACCGGTCGGAGGCCAAATGGTACGCTCCCCTTCCGACGCCGCAGCGCTTCCATGATTCACTGCAGAGGCAGCCTGCATCTTTGAGGTTCCGGCTCCGAGATTCAGCGGCAGCGCACATCGTCCCGAAGCGCCATGAATGCCCCGCCTTCACGTCCGCGACTGCGCCGAGCGAGAACCCGGTACCCTCTTCGCAATGCTCGGCCGGGTATTCACCGATGACGCGAAAGGTCGCCAGCATGCTTTCCGCGCACCGTTTCACGTGAAACGTTTTCATTTTCCGGTTCGATTCCCTATATTGAAATCCTGCCCGCTCGAGCGGCCCTTCCGAGCGCACATTCGAATTGTAACGCATTAACTCCCAATACGTTAGGTACGCTCCATGGCTCGCATTATCGCCATCGCCAACCAGAAGGGTGGCGTCGGCAAGACGACGACCGCAGTCAACCTCGCGGCGTCGCTCGCCATCGCCGAGCGGCGGACGCTGCTCGTGGATGCCGATCCGCAGGGAAACGCGACGAGCGGCATGGGGATCGCCAAGCAGGCGGTCGAGCTCTCGCTCTACGATGTCATGATGGACCGGATGCCGGTCGGTGACGTCGTGGTCGAGCAGTCGCTGCTCCCACACCTCCATGTGCTTCCCGCCACGCAGGATCTCGTCGGCGCGGAGCTCGAGCTCGTCGACAAGCCGGGCCGCGAAACCGCGCTTCGCGATGCGCTCGCCGGCGCGCACGACAGCTACGACTACATCCTGATCGACTGCCCGCCCTCGCTCGGTCTCCTCACCCTCAACGTGCTTGCGGCGGCGGAAGGCGTGATCATTCCGATCCAGTGCGAGTACTACGCGCTTGAGGGCATCTCGCAACTCCTCAACACCGTGCGCCTCGTGCAGCAGAACTTCAATCCGGCGCTCGCGCTCGACGGCGTGCTGCTCACCATGTACGATGCGCGCCTCAACCTCTGCCGCCAGGTGGCGGAGGATGCGCGCGAATACTTCGGCGATCAGGTCTTTCGCACGCCGATTCCACGCAACGTGCGCCTTGCGGAAGCGCCGAGTTTCGGAAAGCCGATTCTCCTCTATGACGTGCAGTCCGTCGGGGCGCGCAGCTATCTCGCCGTGGGACAGGAGCTCATCCGCCGCATCGAGCATCCCGACGCAGCCGAGGCGCCGCCGGCGGCGGGCGAACCGGCCCTCGCACCGGTGGAAGACGCGAGCGCCGAAGGCGCCGAGGCCGCGCTGACGCGCGAGCAGGTGATCGCCGCGGATCGTGCTGCGGACGTCGTGACGCTCGACGACGAAGTCGTCACGCTCGACGCAATCGTCCCGCAGGAGGAGCCCTCGCGGGAGGAGTCATCCCGGGAGGCGGCGCCGCAGGATGAAGCGCAGGAAGTCGTGAACGACTCCGCGGAGGCGCGGCCGTGACCGGCGGGCGGCGGCTCGGCAGGGGACTCGAGTCCCTCCTTGGTCCGGTGAGCAGGGAGCAGGCGCAAGCCGAGGGAAGCCTGCGCGAGCTCCCGGTAGCGCAGGTGCGTCCGAACCCGTACCAGCCGCGCACGCGCTTCGACGAGCCGGCGCTCGCGGAGCTCGTCGCGTCGATCCAGGCGTCGGGACTTCTCCAGCCGGTCGTGGTGCGGCCGCATGGTGGATCGTTCGAGCTCATCGCCGGCGAGCGGCGGTGGCGCGCGGTGCAACAGCTCGGATGGAGCACCGTGCCGGCCGTGGTGAAGGATGCGGACGACCAGACGCTCCTCACGCTCGCGCTCATCGAGAACCTGCAACGCAACGATCTCTCGCCGATCGACGAAGCGCAGGGATATCAGCGGCTCATCGAGCAGTTCTCGGTGCCGCAGACCGAAGTGGCGCGAATGGTCGGGCGGAGCCGCTCGGCGGTCGCGAACATGCTGCGGCTGCTCAAGCTGCCGGCGCCGGTGCGCGCGATGGTGCATGCGGGCGAGCTGAGCGAAGGACATGCGCGCGCGCTCCTCGGACTCGATTCCGACGCGGAGATGATCGCGCTCGCCGAGGAAAGCGCCGCATCCGGCCTCACCGTGCGCGAGGTGGAAGCGCGCGTGCGGGGCGACGTTCCGCCGGTGCCGGAGGATGCGCCCGCCGCCGGAACGCATCCGCCGCGCGAGAAGGGCCGCAGGCAGCAGGTCTCCGCCGACGTGCGGCGCGTGGAAGATGCGCTCAGGAAGCGGCTCGGCACCGACGTGCGGGTGACGCAGAAGCGGAAGGGCCGCGGGATCGTCGCCCTGAGCTACTACTCGAACGACGACCTGGCCCGGCTGCTGGAGCTCATCCTCGGCCATCCCTTCGAGGGATGAGCATCCCTCCGCGAGAGCGCTACGTGCACCTGATGGTGCACCACGACGGCGCGCCCGAGTCGCGGACCTGGCGCGTCCGTCTCGGCGTGTATCGCCTGCTCGTGGGGCTCGTCGTCGGTGCGGTGCTCGCGATCATCGTCGCGCTCCTCCTGATCGGGCCGATCGTGCGCGCGGCCGGGCGGGTGCCCGGCCTCGAGCGCCGGATCCGGAACCTCGAGGCCGAGAACGCGAAGATCGCCGAGCTCGCGGCGGCGCTCGACAGCGTGCAGATCGGATACGAACGGGTCCGCGGCATGATCGGCGGCGACGTGGTTCCGGACCTGGCGCAGATCGCGGGCGGCGACCTGCCGGTGGCGCCGCCGATCAGCGCGCGCGCCGGCGAGGCGCGGGCCTACGGCACCGGTCCCTCGATGCCGTCACACTGGCCCGTCGCGGATGCGGGATTCATCACCCGCGGGCTCGTGGACGACGGCGGACGGGACGAGCCGCACCCGGGCATCGACATTGCGGTCGCAATGTCCACCCCGGTGCGGGCGAGCGGCGGAGGCGTGATCGCAGGCACCGGCGAAGATGCGGAGTATGGGAAATTCGTCCTCGTCGAGCATCCCGGCGGGTATCGGACGATGTACGGGCACCTGTCGCGGGTGGTCGTCGCTCCCGGAGACCGCGTCAATTCCGGCGAAGTGCTCGGTCTTTCCGGGAACAGCGGCCGCTCGACGGCGCCGCACCTGCATTTCGAGGTCCGGAAGGACGGGCGCTCGATCGACCCGCTCACGCTCGTCAAGGAGGGACGCTGATGGCCATCTTCACCACCACCCCCGCGCCGGCCGACGCCGAGCCCGCGAAGCCGCCCTTCAACCGGCGGAAGGGTGACGGGATTCCCCTTTCCATCATCGCGAAGGACATGGCGGTCACCGGCGACATGGCGACCGAGGGCGTCGTGAAAGTCGAGGGCCGCGTGACCGGAACGATCCGCGCCACGGCGCAGATCATCGTTTCGCCGGGCGCGGTCATCGAGGGGGACCTGCATACGAAGGAAGCGGTCGTGGCGGGGGAGATCCAGGGAACGATCCGCGCCTCGGAGCGCGTGGAGCTCCAGGCCTCGGCGCTCGTTCGCGGCGACATCCACACGCCCCGGATCGCTGTCGTGGAAGGTGGCCGGGTGAGCGGCGAGGTGAACATGTCGCCCGACGCCGGGGGTAGCTCGAAGGGAATCTCC
>DASUXZ010000257.1:0-20811 GCA_036377655.1 Gemmatimonadales bacterium | reverse complement strand
GATCGGGCTCGACGAGAACACCGCGGCGTTCATCGGGCCTGACAACGAGCTCGAAGTGGTGGGCGGCGGCGCGCTCACCGTCGTGGACCCGTCGGAGACGACGTTCAGCTCGATGGCGCGCGTCCGGAAGAACGACCCGGTGTGCCTCATCGGCCTCCGGCTGCACATCCTCGACCACGGCTCCACGTACAACCTCCATACGCGCGTCGCCGCGGCCGCCCCGGCGATCGCGCTCCGCGTCTAGCGAGCACTCCCATGCGGATCCTCGACCGCACCGTGTACGTCGGGCCCAACCTGTACGCGCATTTCCCGGTGATCCGGCTCGACGTGGATCTCGGCGTGCTCGAGGACTGGCCCTCCGCGAAGCTCGGCCCCGACTTCATCAACGGCCTGCTCGCGGCGCTGCCCGGGCTCACGCAGCACGGGTGCTCGTACGGCGAGCCCGGCGGCTTCGTGCGCCGGCTCCAGGAGGGCGAGGGCACGTGGATGGGCCACATCCTCGAGCACGTCGCGATCGAGCTCCAGAACGTGGCGGGCCATCCGCTCACCTTCGGCAAGACCCGGTCACTCGGGCCGCGCGGGCATTACTGGATCGTGTACCAGTACGAGCAGGAGGAGGTCGGCCTCGAGGCGGGCGAGCTCGGGCGCACGCTGCTCCTGAGCCTCCTCCCGCGGGAGCTTCGCGAGGAGGAGGCGGTGCCCGAGGGCTTCGACTTCGCGGCGGAGCGCGACGACTTCATCCGCTTCACGCAGCGGCACGCGCTCGGGCCGAGCACCGCGGCGCTCGTGCACGCCGCGGAGGAGCGGCGGATCCCGTGGATGCGCCCCGGGACCAACAGCCTGATCCAGTTCGGGCACGGGCGGTACCGACGGCGGGTGCAGGCCACGATCACGAGCGAGACCTCGCACATCGCCGTCGAGCTCGCATCGGACAAGGAGGAGACCAACCGGCTCCTCGCGAACCTCGGCCTTCCCGTCCCGATCCAGCGCCTCGTGCAGACGCCCGACGGTGCGGTGCGCGCCGCGGAGCAGATCGGGTACCCGGTCGTCGTGAAGCCGTACAACGCCAACCACGGCCGCGGCATCTCGATCCACCTCACGGCCGCGGACCAGGTGCGGGACGCCGTCGCGGTGGCGCGCGAGCACAGCCGCAGCGTCATCGTCGAGACCTTCGTCTCGGGGTACGACCACCGGATGCTCGTGGTGGCGGGCAAGCTCGTCGCGGTCTCGCAGCGGATCCCGGGCCACGTGGTCGGCGACGGCGTGCACACGGTCGAGGAGCTCGTCGCGATCGTGAACGAGGATCCGCGGCGCGGCATCGGCCACGAGAAGGTGCTCACGCGCCTCGAGATCGACCAGCAGGCCGAGGCGGTCCTCGGGAAGCGGGGCTACACGCGGGCGACGGTGCCGGCGAGCGGGGAGCAGGTGTTCCTCCGGTCGACCGGCAACCTCTCGACCGGCGGCACGGCGATCGACATGACGGACGCCGTGCACCCCGACAACGCGGACATGGCCGTCCGCGCCGTCGAGGCGATCGGGCTCGACGTGGGCGGCGTGGACTTCCTCACGAGCGACATCACCCGCTCGTACAAGGAAGTCGGTGGCGCGATCGTCGAGGTGAACGCCGCGCCGGGCTTCCGGATGCACATGGCGCCGAGCGAAGGGAAACCGCGCGACGTCGCGGGCCCGGTCCTCGACATGCTCTTCCCGCCGGGCACGCCGAGCCGCATCCCGATCGCCGCGGTGACGGGCACGAACGGCAAGACGACGACGGCGCGCATGCTCGCGCACATCCACAAGCTCGCCGGCCACCACGTGGGGCTCACCACCACGGACGGCGTCTACATCGACGGCCAGCGCACGGTGGCGGGCGACATGACCGGCCCCCGCGCCACGCGCATGGTGCTGAGCGATCCGTTCGTGGACGTGGCGGTCCTCGAGGTGGCGCGCGGCGGGCTGCTCCGCGCCGGCATGGCGGTCCGGCAGGTGGACGTCGGCGCGGTGCTCAACGTCAAGGCGGATCACCTCGGACGCCGCGGGATCGACACGGTGGAGGAGCTGGCCAAGGTGAAGCGGATCGTGGTCGAGGTGGCCCGCGACACCGCCGTGCTCAACGCCGACGATCCGCTCTGCCTCGCCATGGCCGACCACACCGACGCGAAGCACGTCTGTTACGTCACGATGGACCCGAACCACGAGCTCGTGCGCGAGCACATCCAGGCGGGCGGGCGCGGGATCGTGCTCGAGGGGAGCATGACCGGGCGGATGATCACCCTGTACGACCACGGCGCCCACATCCCGCTCCTTCCCGCGCACCTCATCCCCGCGACGCTCGACGGCCGCGCCCTGCACAACGTGCAGAACGCCATGTTCGCGGCCGCGATGGCGTTCAGCATGGGGCTCAAGCTCGAGAACATCCGGCACGGGCTCCAGACGTTCGACACGACCTTCTTCCAGGCGCCCGGCCGCGGCAACGTGTTCGACGAGCACCCGTTCAAGGTGATCCTCGACTACGGCCACAATCCCGCGGCCGTCGAGGCGATGGTGCAGTTCGTGGACCGCCTCGGCACGGGGGGCCGCCGCATCGTGGTGCTCGCCGCTCCGGGCGACCGGCGGGACGAGGACGTGCGCGAGATCGCGCGGATCGCGGCGGGATGGTTCGACCGCTACATCTGCCGCCGCGACGACTCGCTCCGCGGCCGCGGGCCCGACGAGATCCCGCGCATGCTCCACGCCGCCCTCCTCGAGTTCGGCGTTCCGGAGGAGCAGATCAGCATCGTGCCGGACGAGCAGGAGGCGACGGCGCGGGCGCTGTCCGAAGCCCGCGCCGGCGACCTGGTGCTCATCTTCGGCGACGCGGTCACGCGGACGTGGGAGCAGATCTCGTCGTTCCGGCCGGTGGAGGCCGAGCGGCGGAGCGCCCGGCGCGGGGGCTCGTCGAACGGCACGAGCGCGCTGCCCCCTGCCCCGCCGGCCGCACCGGCACCGCCGGCCCGCACCTTCGTCCGCGACGTGCGCGGCGTCCGGATCGCCCGCGACACCGAGAGCGAGGATTGAGCGGGCCCGAAGCGCGGAGGATCACCGGCCCGCATCTCCTCGGCGATCGCACCGGCGCGGCGCTCGACGTTCCCCTCGCGGAGGGCGAGGACGGGCGGGTGGCCGACTGGGAGCGCGAGGCGCGCCGGCTCCTCGAGCAGGTCGGCTGGAGCGGGGAAGCGACGGCGGCGCGGCGCTTTCCCGGCGGCGCCCACCTCTTCGTGAGCGCGCCCGCGGACGCGCTCTACGCAGCGACCGACCTCGCGGAGCTCGCCTGGCGCGGGGCGACGACGGATCCGGCGGGCCCCGGCGACGTCGGGCGGCTGCGCGACGCGATCGCGCGCGAGCGCAATCCCACCCTCGTCGCGCTCGCACGCGAAGCCGCCCGCCGGAACCTCACCTTCCTTCATGACGACGACGGCGTCTCGATCGGCTCGGGCCGCCGCGCGCGGCTCTGGGCCGCGGACGCCCTTCCCGATGCCGCCGGGGTCGCGTGGGACGAGCTCGGCGACGTGCCGATCGGCCTCGTCACGGGATCCAACGGAAAGACGAGCACGGTGCGGCTCGCCGCCGCGATGGCGCGCGAGGCCGGGCACGTCCCGGGCTACACCACGACCGACGGCGTGTCCGTCGGGCGCGAGCTCATCCTCCCGACCGACTTCGCCGGGCCGATGGGTGCCCGCGCCGCGCTGCGCGACGCGCGCGTCACCTTCGCGATCCTCGAGACGGCGCGCGGCGGCATCCTCCGCCGGGGCCTCGCGGTGCGCCGTGCCGACGCCGCCCTGCTGACGAACATCGCCGAGGATCATTTCGGCGACTTCGGCGTGAGCTCGCTCGAGGCGCTGCTCGAGGCCAAGCTCGTGGTGACGCGCGTCGTGCCGCCGTCGGGATCGGTGATCCTGAATGCCGGCGACGCGCTGCTCCGCGCGCGCGGCGCGACGATGCCGCGCGTCACCTGGTTTTCCCGAGGCGGCCGGGTGCCCGGCGCCGCGCGCGAGGTCGTGTTCGAGGACGGCGTGATCGCCGAGCATGGCCCCGATCGCACCGTCCTCGCGACGCTCGACGACGTGCGCGCCGCGACCGCCGCCGCCGCGCCCCACGAGATCGAGAACGTGCTCGCCGCCGCCGCGCTCGCGCGGGCGCTCGGGATTCCCGCCGGCGCGATCGCGCCCGCGCTCCGCGGGTTCGACCCGGCGACCGACAACCCGGGCCGGGGCACGCACCTCGAGCTCGACGGGATCCGCATCCTGGTGGACTACGGGCACAATCCCCACGGCCTCGAGGCCCTGGGCCACGTGCTCGCCGCGATCCCGGCACGGCGGCGCCTCCTCCTCCTCGGCCAGGCAGGAGACCGGGAGGACACCGCCATCGCCGACCTCGCCCGGGCCGCGCTCGCGCTCGGGCCCGACCGGATCGTGCTGAAGGAGCTTCCGAGCTACCGGCGGGGGCGCGATCCGGGAGCGGTGCGGGCGCTGCTCCGGGCGGCGCTGCGCGACGGGGGCTTCCCTGCGGATGCGATGGAGGATGCGGAGACGGAGGTCGAGGCGGTCGAGCGCGCGCTCGCCTGGGCCCGCCCGGGCGACCTGCTGCTCCTCCTCGTGCACGACGAGCGCGACGCCGTGCTCGACCGCCTCCGCGCCGCGGGCGCGCGAAGCGCGTCGGCCCCTCGAGCCTGACTCAGAGCGCCGTCGCGATCGGGCGCAGCTGCTCGAGCACCGACGGAACGTCCACCGCGAGGATCACGAGCAGGTCGTGGTCCCGCATCAGCTCGAGCCCGTGCGCGACCGCCTCGCGCTCGTTCCGGAATGCCTCGATCCGTTCCGGTGCCATCCCTCCCTCGAGCAGGCCCTGCCGGAGCAGCTCGATGACCGCCCCGGGCGCGCGCCCGCGCAGGTCGTCGTCCTCCTTGAGGATCGCGACGTCGAGATTCGCCGCCTCCCGCCCGAGGGCGCGCAGGTCCTCGTCGCGGCGGTCGCCGGGGCCCGCGAGCACGCCGATCCGCCGCGACGCATCGATGCGCGCCACGAGATCCATGAGGCCGCCCATCGCCGCGGCGTTGTGCGCATAGTCCACGAGGACATGGCCTCGTCCGGCGCGGAGGAGGTTCATCCGTCCCGGCGTGAGCGACGGCGAAGGGAAGAAGGACATGAGGCCGGCCCGGATGTCCTCGTACCGCATTCCCTGGACGTACGCAGCCGCGATCGCCGCGAGCACGTTCTGGAACTGGAACCGCGCGGCGCCGCCGAGCGTGAGCGGCACTTCGCCCACGCCGGCGATCGGGATCCGCAGCCGGCCCCGCCGCACGACGAAGGTGTCCTGCTCGATGCACGCCGCCACGCCGCCGCCCTCGACGTGCTCGCGCACCACCGCGCTTCCGCCGTCGGCCGCGGTGGAGAAGAAGACCACGTCCCCGCGCGTGCGCTCCGCCATCGCGCGGACGAGCGGGTCGTCGGCGTTGAGGACGGCATGGCCCCGCCGCTTCACGACGGCGGGGATCACGCCCTTCACCTCCGCCAGCTCCTCGAGCGTGCGCACCCCGTGCAGGCCGAGATGGTCGCCGGTGACGTTGAGCACGATGCCGACGTCGCACTCGTCGAACCCCAGGCCGGAGCGGATGATCCCGCCGCGCGCCGTCTCGAGCACGGCCACCTCGACGATCGGGTTCGACAGCACCATGCCCGCCGCGAACGGCCCCGTCATGTCCCCGGTCGCGACGAGGCGGTTCTGCAGGTACACGCCGTCCGTGGTGGTGAACCCGACGGTCCGGCCCGAGTGGCGGAAGAGATGGGCCACGAGCCGCGTCGTGGTCGTCTTGCCGTTGCTGCCCGTCACCGCGAGGATGGGAATCGACGTCCGCGCCCCCTCGGGGTAGAGCATGTCGAGGATGGCGCCGGCCACGTTGCGGGGCCTTCCCTCCGCGGGATGCGTATGCATCCGCACGCCGGGCGCTGCGTTCACCTCGATGATCACCGCGCCGTTCTCGTGGAACGGCACCGAGATGTCGGGCGTGAGGATGTCGAGACCCGCGATGTCGAGGCCCACGACGCCGGCCGCGAGCTCGCAGGCTGTCACGTTGTCGGGGTGGATCTCGTCGGTGCGGTCGATCGAGGTGCCGCCGGTCGAGAGGTTGGCGTTGGCGCGGAGGAACACGCGCTCTCCCTCCCGGGGGACCGTCTCGAGGGTGCGGCCGCCCAGGGCGAGGTGCGCTTCGGTCGCGGCGTCGGCGGGGAGCCAGGTGAGCACGCTTCCGTGCCCCTCGCCGCGCCGCGGATCGAGGTTGGCCTCCGCGATGAGGCGCCGGATCGTGTCCCGTCCGTTGCCGACCACGTGGGCCGCGATCCGCTCGGCCACCGCGACGACCTTTCCGTTCACCACGAGCACGCGATGATCGCGGCCCGAGACGTGCGCCTCGACGATCACCTCGCCGCTCACCGCCGATGCCGCCTCCCAGGCGCGGGGAATGTCCTCTTCGCGCACGATGCCGCCCGAGATGCCACGCCCCTGGTTCCCGTCCCTCGGCTTGAGCACGAGGGGGAAGCCGATCTCGCGCGCGGCGGCGATCGCCTCGTCCGCGGTCGTCACGACGCGCCCCACCGGCACCGAAAGGCCGATGTTGCCGAGGATCCGCTTCGTCAGGTCCTTGTCCTGCGCGATCTCGACGCCGATGATGCTCGTCCTGTCGCTCAGGGTGGCCTTGAGCCGCCGGAGGTGGCGGCCGTGGCCGAGCTGCACGAACGAGCCGGTGTTGAGCCGGCGCACCGGGATGCCCCGCCGCCGCGCCTCCTCGACGATGGCCGCGGTGGAGGGGCCGAGCCGAAGCGACGCGTGCATCGCGCGGAGCCTGTCGATGACGGGGCGCAGGTCCGGCGCGTCGCCGCCGAGACAGGCGCGGACCGTCGCCACGGCGTCGCGCATCGCCTCGAGCCCGAGCTCCTCGTGCTCGTACTCCACGACGATCCGCCACTCGCCCGGCTCGCTTCCCTGCACCACCCGGCCGAAGCGCACGTCGCTTCCCGCGAGGCACTGCATCTCGAGTGCGACGTGCTCGAGGATGTGCGGCCAGCCGGTGCCTTCGCGGAGCCGCTGCACGAAGCCGCCGGGCGCGCCGACCGAACAGGGATGCTCGTGCAGCGAAGGCAGCGCCTCGAGCAGCCGGTCGGGAAAGCCGGGCACGTCCGCGCTCGTCAGGTCGCAGAGTGCGCCGGGGACGACGTCACACGCGATGACCGGGTCGAGGCTCCACGCGTTGGGACCGCGCAGGGGACGAAGACGCTGGACTTCGAGCGCTCCGGCGTGGGCGAGGGGATCGGCGTGCAGCATGGGATTCAGGGCGTGGGACGTCCATTCTCCGCGGACGACGCGAAGCGATGGGTCGGGCGGCGGCTCACGAGGTCGAACTCGTCGCCCTGGCTGAGGACGTGCAGGCGCACGTCGAAGATCGAGAGGGTGCGGTCGGGGGATTCCTCGGCGACGTTCGTGTAGGTCACGTCGCGCGCGTCGGCGACGTACACCGCGCCGGTGCCGAGCACGTTCATCGTGCGCTCCCGGTCGATCAGCACCGCGGTGTCCTCGTCGATGCCGAGACCGAGCAGCCGCGGATTCTGCGCGACGGCGCCGAGGAGCCGCCCGATCCGGCCGCGCTCCGCAAAATGCTGGTCGATGATCACGTCACGGATGAAGCCGAGGCCCGGCGCCATGAGCAGGTTGGTCGCGATCCTGTGGGACGCCTCGCCTTCGCCCGACACGAGCATCGTGTCGGCGAGCACCGACGCGCCCGCCGACGTCCCGGCGACGACGCCGCCGCGGCGATAGAAGCGCTCCACCGCGGAACAGAGCATCGTCCCGGCGAAGCGCGTCGTGATCTTGAGCTGGCCGCCTCCGGTGAAGAACACGACTCGCGCCTCGTCGAGGAGGTCCCGGGGAGGCTTGTCGAGAATGTCCTCGCGCTCCCCGATGTCGAGGTGCGCGACGCGCCGGACGCCGAGGCCTGCGAACGCCTTCCGGTACTCCTCCCAGAGGGCCTCGGGCTCGTCGCTCGCGACGGTGCAGACGAGGAGCCGGCCGCTGCGGACCTGCTTCGCCAGGTCCTGGAGGATGATGGAGCCGGGGTTCCGCTGCTCGTGGCCGCCGATGACGACGAGCTTCCCCCGCGCCGGCGTGCGCCCCTCGGACGGCGGAGCGATCGGCGTCCGGCGTGATCGGCGCCTGGCTTTCGATCCCATGCAGCTCCATGGTGCGGGATGCTTCGCGGCTCGCTCGCGCGCGTCCGGCTCCTCCCAGGACGCGGGGCGGTGCCGGCGAGTCGTATGGTGTCACCCGATACGAGGTGCCGCGGTGATGCAGCACCCATTCGCGTCAGCGCAGGGCGGCGTCGCGAGGGGCAGGGCGGGCGGTGGTTCGGAGCGTCGCATCGAGCCGCTCGGCGATCTCCCACTGCCGGCGGCCGAGATCGCGGAGCAGCGAGCGGCGGCCGCGAAGGAGGAACCAGCGGCGGACGTCGAGCCAGGCGGCACGCCAGCGCTCGCGGACGGCGAGCCCGGCGAGCCCGACGAGCGGCGCGCCGAAGGCCACGGCGATGGCTAGCGCCGCGCCGTCGTATCGTGCGGCGAGCACGACGAGGGCGACGAGCCACAGCAGGTAGAGCGCCGCTCCGCCGACGAGCCGGTAGCTCGCGCGCACGTCGCGCGAGGGCGCAAGGCGATCGACGATCAGGCCCGTGAGCCGGTACGGCGGCCACCAGAGCGCCCAGCCCGCGACCCCGATGAGCACCACCGGCACGAGGAGGAGGGGGATGCGCCGGAGCGACCAGCCGAGCGCGTTCCGGGTGGAGAGGTCGGCATGGAGATCCTGCGGCACGAGGCCGAGACGCGCGAGCGAGTGGCAGTGCCGCTCGACGGCGACCACGAGCGGCGCCCACCGGCTCTCCGGATCCCGCCGGATCGCATGCAGCAGCTCGGACGCGACCCGGAGGCGCTCGATCCGGAGCGCGGGATCCTTCGGCGCCCCGCGCTCGGCCGCCCAGACCGCTTCCGCGCATTCGATGAGCGGCGCGTCCTCCCAGGCCTCGACGTTGACGGTGACGCTGCGCAGTCCGTCCTCGATCCGCCGCGTGAGCTCGCGGACCGCCTCGGGGTCTCCTGCCCCCCGCTCGGACAGGTCGGCCCACGCCACCGGCGCGCCGACGGCGACGTGCGCCTCCGAGCGGAATGCCGGCTTGTCGCGGAGGACGAGGCCCACCGGCACGATCGCGGGCGCGACGTCGTTGCCGCTCGCGCCGAGGGCGATGCGGGCAGCCCCGGTGCGGAGCTCGGCGAGCGCCGGACGGTCGTGGCTGATGCCCTCGGGGAAGATCGCGATGGCGGCACCCGCTGCGAGCGCTTCCTGCGCCGTCCGGAGCGAATCCGCGTTCCGGTCCACGAGCGACGGATCGTCCTGCTGGCGATAGACCGGGATGCAGCCGAGCGCGCGGAAGAACCAGCCGACGAGGGGATGGAGGACGAGCGGGGCCTTCGCGAGATAGCGCACCGGCCGCCGCGCCGCGCCGCTCACGAGGATCGGGTCGACGAGGCCATTCGGATGGTTCGCGACGAGCAGCACCGGACCCTCGGGCGGCACCGCGCCCGACACCGACGTGCGGTAGTAGGTCCCGCCCGCGAGGCGCGAGATCCCGCCGAGCAGCGGAAGGAGCCACATGCCCGTACGATACCGCAATTCCCGGCGATCGCGAGGCCGGTGCGGGCTATCCCTCGAGCAGCTCGTCCAGCGTGGAGCGGAGGGCGGCGATCTGCTCGGTGGACGGTGGCCGGCCCAGGCGCTCCATGCCACGCTTGTCCGCGCCGTAGAGGTCGGGCCGGAAGTGCACCCTGCCGTCGCGGGCGAACGCGGTGAGATAGAGGATATAGACCGGCACCGGGCGGCCGAGCTTCACCTCGCGATTCTCCTCCCCATGCATCGCCTCGCGGATGCGCTCGGGCGTCCAGCCGTCCCCGGTCCCGTCGAGCGCGAATTCCGCGAAGCGGTCGGGATGCTCGAGCCGGATGCAGCCGTGGCTCAGGGCGCGCTTGTGCCGGTGAAAGAGGTGATCGGCCGGCGTGTCGTGCATGTAGATGTCGAACCGGTTCGGGAAGAGGAACTTCACGAGCCCGAGCGCATTGCGATCGCCCGGCTTCTGGCGGATCGCGTACGGGAAATTGGTGCTGTCGAGGTCCTCCCAGTCGATTGACCGGGGATCCACGGGCGTGCTGCCGTTGGCCGGCACCACCTCGTACTCGTTCCGCTCGAGGTACGAGGCGTTCTGCTGCACGAGGGGCAGGATCTCGTCCCGGGCAATGCCCGACGGGACGTTCCAGTAGGGACGGAAGACGGCGAGCGTCATGGTGTCGGCAAACACGGGCGTGCTGCCGTCGTACTCGTCGCCGACGATGACGCGCATCGTCATGACCTCCTTCCCGCCGTCGTACGCGCGAAGGAGGAAGTCGGGAATGTTGACGGCGACGTACCGGTCGCCGAACGATTCCGGCAGCCACCGGAGCCGCTCGAGATTGAGCTCGACCTGCCGGACCCGCTCCGCGGCAGGAACCTTCATGGCCGCGAGCGTGGCGCGATCCACCGTGCTGCCGGGCTCGATGCCGAAGCGGTTCCGGAAATGCGCCACGGCCCGCGCCACGGTCGAATCGTAGGTGCGGATCGCGCTCGCCGCCGAGTCGAGGTCGCCCTCCATGACGAGGCGCTTCACGATGGCGGCCACGACGGCCCCGCTGTCGCCCGGCTCGGCCGTGCCGCCGACCTCGGGAAAGCCGCCCGCCTCGGCGATGGCGGCATAGCGCGAGCGGGCGTCCATGAGCACCTGGTAATCGGGCGTGCGCGGCAGGAACCCTGCGAAGGCGTCGGCGACGTCGCCCGTGGCGCGGGAGCGGATCGCGCTGTCGACCGCCGCGAGCCGCGTCCGGATGAACCAGCCGTCCGAGATGCGCGCGGGATCGAAGCGGCCGGCGAGGAGGTGCCGCCCGTGCTCCACATAGAGCGAGGTGAGCCGAAGGTCCACCTCGGCGAGCTCGGCCGGCTCCGAGCCCTCGTCCTTGTACGCGCGCCGGAGCGCGTCGCCGAGACCCGCCAGATCGTATTCCGCGGTGCGAAGGCCCTGGTCCTCGGCTCCGGCGATCGCGTCCACGAGCTCGCGCGCGCGCTTCGACGGCTTGCCCCCGTCGAGCCAGATCGGCGCACCGCCGGCGTCCTCGTAGATCCCGCGCGTCACCTCCCAGGCGGACCTGCCGGCGAACTCGGGCGGCGCCGAGTCGGCCAGCTCGGCTGCCAGCGCGGCATGAATCTCGTCGTCCGACACGCCTCCGCAGGCGGCCATGAGCGCGAGAACCCCGAAAAGCAGCGGCTGAAATGCTCGGCGCATCAGTCCCTACCTTCTTGAGCCTGAAGAACTTGCAAAAGGAAACCCGGACGGACCGAAGTTACGGCCCGCCCGGGTTTCCCGCCGTGGGGACGGTCACATGCGCACTGCTTCCACTGCCACATTGATCTCCACTTCGTCGCCGAGGAGCACCCCGCCACCCTCGACGGCGCGATTCCAGACGATGCCGTACTTCGTCCGGTCGATCCTGCCACTCGCACTGAAGCCGATGCGCTCGCGAGCCGTGCCGGCACCCTGCCGCCCGAGAAATTCGCCGGTGAGGACGACGGGGTGCGTGACACCGCGCATCGTGAGGTCACCGGTGACGACGATCTGGCTGCCGTTCACCTCGACCCGCGTGCTCCTGAAGGTGATGGTCGGATGATTCGCGGCGTCGAAGAAGTTCTCCGACTTGAGATCCTCGTCGCGGCGCGCGTGACGGGTGTCGATCGTGGCGGACTGGATCGTCACTTCGACGGAGCCGGTGGACCAGTCGGACGGATCGGCCGTGATCGTCCCGGACCATTCCCGGAAGGTTCCGTTGACGCGGCTCATGAGATGACGGATGTGGAAGGAGAGCTCCGAGTGGCCGACATCGATGCGGTAAGTGGCCGTATCCGCGCGAGCGGCAGGCGCGGCGGGGCCGCCGGGCGGGGCCGCCAGAGCGGCGATCGAGAGCACGAGCGACAGCATCTTGCCTCCGGTCAAATGAAGGGCGTCCCGTCCGGGACGCCATAAGCTACATACGGGGCGCGGGAGCGGATTGTTGCGGCTATTTTCGTCGCATGCCCCTCCCTCCTCCAGCGTAACGGTGCGGAGCGCCCGGCGCCTCCTCCAGGCCGCGGCGCCCCTCATCGTGCTCGCCGCGATGCCGGGGCCCCTCTTCGAGCTCGACCGCTACCAGGTCCCCAAGGAGCTGGTGCTGCACGTCGCGGCATTCGGCGGCGCACTCCTGGCGCTTCGCGGGGCCCGGCGGCTCCCGTTGGCGCTCGTGGATCTCTTCCTCATCGCCTTCCTCGTCGCCACCACTGCCTCGGCGCTCGCCGCGCCGAACGGGTGGCTCGCGCTTCGCGCCACCGGCGTCACCTGGGCGGGCGCGGCGCTCTTCTGGACGGCGCGAGGCATCGGGCGCGCGGAGATGGCCCGGCCGCTCCTCGCCATGCTCGCGTTCGCCGTGGTCCTCGGCGCGGCTTCGGGCCTCCTGCAGGCGTACGGCGTCGAGCTGCCGTTCGCATCGCCGCGGCGCGCCCCGGGCGGCACGTTCGGCAACCGCAACTTCATGGCCCACCTGACCGCGATCGGCATCCCGCTCATCGCGTGGCTCACGATCGACTCGCGGCTCAGGGCCGCTCCCGCACTCGGCGCGATCGGGCTCGCCATCACGTCCGCGGCGCTCCTGCTCTCGCGCTCGCGCGCCGCCTGGCTCGCGGTGGCGGCGGGCCTCGCGATCTTCCTCGTCGAGGGGATCGTCGTGAGCGGATTGTGGCGCGATCCGAAGATCCGCCGGCGGCTCATGGTGGCGTTCGGATCGGCGGTCGCTGCGATCGGGGCGGCGCTCCTCCTGCCGAACCGCCTCGAATGGCGCTCCGACACGCCGTATCTCGAGACGCTCGTCGGCGTCGCCAATTACCGGGAGGGGAGCGGCCGCGGCCGCCTCATCCAGTACGCCAATTCGCTCAGGATGACGCGGGACGATCCCGCGCTCGGCGCGGGCACCGGCAACTGGGCCGTCGAGTATCCGCGCTACACGACGCCGGGCGATCCCGCCTTCGACCACGACGACCCGATCCCGACGAACCCGTGGCCGAGCAGCGACTGGGTGGCGATGCTCGCGGAGCGCGGCGTTCCCGCGACCCTGCTGATCATCGCGGCGGGAACGACGATGGCCGTCATCGGGTGGCGGCGCTCGCGCCAGCGGGGAAGCACGCCGGAAGGGATGGCGGGCCTCGCCATGATCGCCACCCTCGTGGTCACCGCCGTCGTGGGCGCGTTCGACGCGGTGATGCTCCTCCCTGCGCCGACCTTCTTCGCCTGGACGATTCTCGGTGCCCTGCACCCGCCGCCGCGCGAGCTCACCGCCGTCGAGCGCCCCGCCGCAGTGCGCGGCCTCCGCCTGCTCGCCGCCGGAGCCGGACTGGCGTTTGCCGCCTATGCGGCCGCCGGCGTCGCGAGCATCGGCGCCGCCGGCGACGGCAGCTCGGCGCGCCGGCTCCGGGTGGCGACCGCGCTCGATCCCGGAAGCTTCCGGCTCCGCATCCTGCTCGCGCAGCGCAGCGGCCGCTGCCGCACTGCGGTGCCGCACGCGGAGCGCGCGCACGCGCTCGCGCCGAACCATGCGGAGCCGCGGCGCATCCTCCGCCGATGCGGCGTGCGGGTAGCGCCGATTCAGGTGGCGAGATAGAAAGCAGGAAGGCGGGCCGCCGACTTCAGCGACCCGCCTTCGTCCTGCACCGCGAGCTGTCTCGAGCTATCTGCGCCCGCGGCCCTGCGAAGAGCCCGTCGAGGCCTCTTCGCGTCCTCCCGTCCTGCTGCCCTGCTGACCGCTTTCCTGCGAACTGCCCTGCCGGCTGACTCGGAGCTGGTTGTGCACTTCCTTCACCCCGGAGCACTGCTCGACGCAATCCTCCGCCATCCGCTTGGCCTGGCGGCTCTCCACGGTACCGGTGAGCGTCACCTCTCCGTTCTCGACGCGCACATCGATCTCGCTCGCGTCGACGCCGGGATGCCGCGTGAGCTCTTCGCTCACGTCCTCCCGGATCCGGTCGTCGGAGCGCCGGTACCCCTTCGGACCGCGACCGACGTAGCCCATCTGCCTGCCACTCTCGTACCCTGCACCTGTTTCACTGCCGAAGCCCTGCTGGCCGTAGCCACCCTGGAAACCCTGCTGGCCATAACCACCCTGGAACCCCTGCTGGCCGTAGCCGCCCGGGAAACCCTGCTGGCCGTAACCGCCCTGAAAACCCTGCGATCCGGACCCGCCCTGGAATCCGCCGCGGGAACCGCCCTGCCCCTGCCCGTACTGCCCGCCGGCGTACCCGCGGCCGAAGCGACCATAGTCCTGCCCTTCGTCGTAGCCACCCCGTCCGTACTGCGCTCCCCCGGCGCTCTGACCGAAGCTGCCGTACCCGTGGCCGCCCGTTCCGCCCTCATCGCCGGAGCGGTCGAAGGCATCGTGGCGCTGGCCCGACCCGCCGGTACCGTACCACTCGCCCCGCCCCTGGCCGCCGCCATACTGCTGGTCCTGCCACTGTCCGCGGCCATACTGCTGGTCCTGCCCGCCGCGCCCGCCGTACCCGCCACCATACTGCTCACCGGCCCGGCCCCAGCCGGGCTCGTTCATCCCGCCGTACTGCTCTTCTCTATCGGATTGACGAGCGGCATCGCGTCCCCGCTCGCGGTTGTCTCGTGCCATGAAGCCACCTCCACATCGTTGCTGATGCATGCGCCGTCACGACGGTGCACGCGCGAAGCGACTGGACTGACAATAGCCCGCCGCGCCAGGCGACATGGTGACGATTCTCACAGGGTGCCGTGATGTACCATGCATCTCGCAGATCACGACGAGCGATTCGTGCGCGGAGGCGATTGCGACGCTCCGCGCGCAGCGGACTGACGGGCACGAGTGTTGCACCACGAGCGGCGATCCCGCCTCACAATTCCGACCGACTGGAGACCGAATGGCCGACGCGATCGCGCCACCCGACGATGCCGCGTACCCGGCGCAGACCATCCTCGTGCTCGATGCCGACGAGGCGGTGCGGACCTCGCTCTGCCGGACGCTGCGCGAGAGCGGCTACGCCGCCGTGCCGGCGCGCGATCCGGCCGAGGCGCAGTGGTGCACGGTGCACGCGTCCACGCGCCCCGCGCTCGTGCTCGTCGATGCGACGCGCCCGGTGGACGACGCGTGGCACTTCGGCGCCTCGCTCGCGGGGCTCCGCCCGTACGTGCCGGTGATCGCGATGGCGGACTTTGCGCGTGAGGAAGGCCTGAGGCGGGGACTGATCGACCCGAAGACCCCGTTCCTGAGGAAGCCGGTCTGCCCGTCCATCCTCGTCCGCACCGTCGGGTCGGTGCTGAGCAGCTGGCGGGCCCAGCCGCTCGCCTAGGCGGGCATCAGCGCTCGACCGGAAGGTCGTCGCGCGCGCCCCACTCCGTCCACGAGCCGTCGTAGAGCGCCACGTCGTCCCGCCCCAGCCGGTGGAGCGCATGCACGAGCGCGGCGGCCGTGACGCCGGAGCCGCACGACGCCACCACCGGCCGGCCCGGCTCGAGGCCGGCATCGCTGAATCGCTTCTCGAGCTCCTCCTCGCTCAGCGAGACGCCCGCTCCATCCACGAGCTCCCCGAACGGCAGGTTCACGCTACCCGGAATGTGGCCCGAGCGGAGGCCCTGCCTCGGCTCGGGCTCGGTCCCCGCGAAACGGCCCCTCGATCGCGCGTCGAGCACCTGCTCGCGGCCGGATGCGAGGTTCGCGCGCATCTCCTCGATGCTCCTGACCTTCGAGCGGTCGAGCGCGGCGCGAAAGCTGCCCCGCCGCACCTTGACCTCCCCCGGTTCGAGCGGCCTCCCCTCGCGCCGCCACTGTCCGAGACCTCCGTCCAGCACCGCCACTCGCGAATGCCCCATGACGCGGAACATCCACCAGGCGCGCGGCGCGGTCATGTTCTTCCCGGATGCATCGTAGACGACGACGGTATCGTCGCTCGAGAGGCCGAGCTCCTCCATCCGCTCGGCGAATCGATCCGGAGCGGGCAGCATGTGCGGGAGGGGGCTCGCCGGGTCCGACGAGCGCTCGAGGTCGAAGAACACGGCACCCGGGATGTGCATCGCGAGGTACTCGCTCCGCGCGTCGCGCCCCGCCGCCGGCATGTGCCACGAGGCGTCCACGGGCCGGATGCCCGGCTCGCCGAGCCGGGACGCGAGCCACCCGGTGGACACGAGCGCGCCGACGTCGCTCATGTGCGGCGGAGGGCACGCACGCCGGCGGCCACCGCGATGCCGAGCCCGGCGGCGGCGAGCGCGGTGCGGGCGGGGTGCAGCGTGGCGGCCGTGTAGAGACTGTGCTCCAGGACCGGACCGGGATACCGGCCACGCTCGCGCGCGGTCGGATCGGCCGGCCCGTAGAGGTTGTCCGTGGCCCGCCGTGCCGGCCGGTCGGACTTCTGCGCCTCGAACATCGTCCGCTCCATCACCTCCTCGGCGAGGCCGGGTGCCATGTTCGCGCCGGCGATCATCGCGCGCGCGGCACCGCCCACGACGATCTCGCGCACCGGCCGCTCGGCACAGCGAAGGATGGCGCGAGCCACGGCTTCGGGAGCGTAGACCGGCGGTGGCGGCGTCGGGGCCCGATCCATGAGGTTGCGGGCGTGCTCGTAGTAGGGCGTGTCGATGGCACCCGGCTTCACGAGCGACACCGCCACCGGGGCCCCGTCCTTCTCGAGCTCCATCCGGAGCGCCGTCGTGTACGCCTTCACCGCGTGCTTCGCGGCGGCATAGATCCCCTGGAGCGGAATCGAAACGTCCGACAGCATGCTGCCGACGTTGACGAGCGCGCCGCCGTGGCGCCGGAGCTCCGGGACCGCCGCCCGGGCGCCGTGCACGACGCCCCAGAAATTGATGTCGAAGAGCTTCCGCTTGTCCTCGAGCGGGATCTCGTCGAGCCGCCCGTAGAGCGCGACGGCCGCGCCGTTGACCCAGGTGTCGAACCGCCCGAACTCCTGGCGCGCGGCATCTGCCACCCGCACCATGTCGTCGGGATTCGCCACGTCGGCGGCCACGGTGATTCCCGAGCCGCCTCCCTCCCGCACCTTCCGGAGGGCGCGCTCGAGCGCCGCTTCGCCACGGGCCACGAGCACCACGCGCGCCCCGCGCTCCGCGGCGAGCCGCGCGGTGGCGAGCCCGATGCCGCTCGAGCCGCCGGTGATGACGATGACCTGCTCCCGCACGGGCTTGAGACCGATCCTCATGACATGCCTCCTCCGGCCGCCCACGACGGCCGGCAAAAAAGTCCGACCCCTTCGGCGAATGCCTCTGGGGTCGGAGGATGCGAGGTCCGGCAGGCCATCGTCGTGACGCGGGTCACCCGGCCGGATGTGCCTTTTCGAACTCGCGCATGAAGCCGACGAGCGCCTCGCACCCCGCCTTCGGCATCGCGTTGTAGATGCTCGCGCGGATGCCGCCGATCGCGCGGTGGCCCTTGAGCCCCTCGAATCCGCGGCGCGCCGCCTCGGCGAGGAATTCCTTCTCGAGCTCCTCGGTCGCGGCGCGGAAGCAGACGTTCATGCGGGAGCGCGCCTCCCGGTCGGCGGTGCCGCGGAAGAGCCGGCTGGCATCGAGGTAGTCGTAGAGCACCTTCGCCTTTTCCTCGTTGGCCGCTTCCATCGCCGCGAGGCCGCCCCGCTCCCGGATCCACTTGAACACCTCGCCCATCATGTACACGCCGAAGGTCGGCGGCGTGTTGTAGAGCGAGCGGTCCTTCGCGTACGTGCGGTACTGGAGCATCGTGGGAAGCTCCTTCGGGCCCGCCTCCGCGAGGTCCTTCCGGATGATGACGAGCGTCACGCCCGAGGGGCCGAGGTTCTTCTGTGCGCCGGCGTAGATGAGCCCGTACTTCGAGACGTCGATCGGCCGGCTGTAGATGTCGCTCGAGGCGTCGCAGACGAGCGGGACCCCGGCCGGGGGCACCGGCTCCGCGCGCCACTGCGTGCCGTAGATCGTGTTGTTCGAGGTGAAGTGCACGTAGACCGGGCGCTCCGAATACCGGATCGCGCTTTCCGCCGGGATGTAGCAGTGGTTCCGGTCCTTGCTCGACGCGGCCTCGTGCACGGTCCCGTACAGCTTCGCCTCCTGCACCGCCTTCTCCGACCAGACCCCGGTGACGAGATAGTCGGCGGTCCGGTCCCTGGGAAGGAGGTTCATCGGCACCATCGCGAACTGGAGCGATGCGCCGCCCTGGAGGAAGAGCACGTGATAGTCGTCGGGGATGCCGGCGAGGTCCCGGCAGGCGCGCTCCGCGTCCTGGATGATCGCGTCGAACACCTTGCCCCGGTGGCTGTGCTCCGCGACGCCGATGCCGCTGTCCGCCACGTTCCAGAGGTCGCGCCGGGCGGCCTCGAGGACCGGCTCGGGAAGGACGCCGGGCCCGGCGCCGAAATTGTAGATGCGGTCGTTCATGCCGGAACCCCGTCGATGGCGGTGAGATCCACGCTGATGATGTCCGTATTGCCGTCCCGGATCGCGGCGAGCGCCGCGTCGTCGGGCCGCGAGCTCAGGTGCACGCGGGCGAGCGTCGCCTTGGCGCCGTGGTAGATGATGTTCTCCACTTCCTCGACGTTCACCCCGCGGTCCGCCAGCTCGCGGAAGACGTGCGCCAGCACCCCCGGGCGATTGAGGTGCCGCACCGCCAGGACATGCGTCGCCGTGCTCTTCGCGAGCCGGTTCACGCAGTTGGGCACGCCGCCGCGCTCCGAGTACTCCTGCACGATCCGCAGCACTTCGTGCGCGATCGCGGTCTGGGCCTGCTCGGTCGAGGCGCCGACGTGATGGGTCACGTAGATGCCCGGCTCCTTCACGAGCGGGCTCGCGATCTCCCCGGTGCCGCCGCCCGGCTCGTCCTGGAAGACGTCGAGGCCCGCGCGGATCCCGCGGGTGCGCACCGCCTCCGCGAGCGCCGCCTCGTCCACCACCGACCCGCGCGACGTGTTGATCAGACAGGCGCCGCGCCGCATCGAGCCGAGGAACTCCGCATCCACGAGGTGCTTCGTTTCCGACGTCGCCGCGACGTTGATGGAGACGATGTCGCTGAGCCGCGCCACCTCGAGCGGCGACTCGCAGTACGTCACGCCGAGCTGCTCCGCGCTCTCGATCGTGAGGTTGCGCGACCAGGCCGCGACATGCATGCCGAAGGCCCGCGCCCGCGACGCGATCTCACGGCCGATCTGCCCGAGGCCCACGATCCCGAGCGTCCGGCCGTGCAGCCCGCGCGCCTTCGCGTACTCGGCCTTGTTCCAGCGGCCGGCCCGGCTGTCGGCCACCTGGTCCGGAATGCGCCGGTCGCACGCGAGCACGAGGCCCATCACGAGCTCCGCGACCGCGATCGAGTTGCGCCCCGGGCAGTTCGACACGAAGATGCCGCGCGCCGACGCGGCCGGGACGTCGATCGTGTCGATGCCGGCGCCCGCGCGGATCACGAGGCCGAGGCTCGCGCCGGCGCCGAGCGTGGCGGCGGTGACGCGCGTGCTCCGGACGATCAGGATGTTCGGATCCGCCTCGCGGACCGCGGCGGGGAGCTCGTCGGCGGTGAGCTCCGGCTTCGAGAGGACCTCGGCGCCGAGCTCCTTGAGCCCGTCGATGCCCACCTTCTCGAACTTGTCGGCGATCAGGACCTTCATGCGCAACGGAACTCCTTGGTCTAGTCGAGCAGGTGCACGAAGAGCCCGCTCCGGAGCTTGGGCTCGAACCAGGTGCTCTTGGGGGGCATGACGAGCCCGGCATCGGACACGGCCATGAGCTGCTCGAGCGTCGTCGGGTGCATCGCGAACCCGATGGCCATTTCTCCCGAGCGGACGCGGCGCTCGATCTCGGCGGTGCCGCGGATCCCGCCGACGAAATCGATGCGCGGGTCGGTGCGCGGATCGCCGACGCCGAGCACGGGCGTCAGCACGCGGTCCTGGAGCAGGCTCACGTCGAGCGAGCCGATCGGATCGTCGGCGTCGATGCTCGCGGGGTCGAACGCGAGCCGGTACCAGCGGGAGGCGAGAAAGACGCCGACGCTCCCGGGCGCCTCGGGCGCTGCCGCCTTCGTCTCCACGAGGGTGCCGATGCTCCGGAGCGCATCGAGCACGTCGGCCGGGGACTGGCCGTTCAGGTCCCGCACCACCCGGTTGTACGGGAGGATCCGGAGCTGCTCGGCCGGAAAGAGGACGGCGAGGAACCAGTTGTATTCCTCGTTGCCGTGCGCATTCTCCTGCGCGGCACGCCGCTCGCGCCCGGCCCGCCATGCGCTCGCCGAGCGATGGTGGCCGTCGGCGACGTATGCATGCGGGATGAGGCCGAACTCGTCGACCCACGGACGCGGATCCGCGATCCGCCAGACGACGTGGCGCACCCCGTCGGGCGCCGTGAAGTCGTAGAGCGGATCGGACTGCATCACCCGATCGGCGAGCCGGTCCACCTCGGGGCGGCCGCGGTAGGTCAGGAAGACCGGCTCCGCGTTCGCGTTGAGCTCGAGGACGTGGCGGGTCCGGTCGTCCTCCTTGTCGCGCCGGGTCTTCTCGTGCTTCCGGATGACGTCGTTCTCGTAATCGTCCACGTGGACGCAGCCGACGACGCCGGTCTGCGCGCGCCCGTCCATCACCTGCCTATAAAGGAAGAGC
>DASUXZ010000256.1:0-2402 GCA_036377655.1 Gemmatimonadales bacterium | reverse complement strand
CGTATTCGCGCGGCGCTCGCCTCATCACCTACGACAGGCCGGGTCACGTGCCGGCCGGCGCGTCCAGGGTCGGGGCCGAGCCCCCGGTCGAGGCCGGCGCCCGGTGACCGCCACTTCGTCCGACGTGAAAGCGTGGGCCCGGGAGCTCGGCTTCGTCGCCTGCGGGGTGACGACCCCGGGGCCCTCGGAGCGCGCGGCCTTCTTCGACGAGTGGATCGCCCGGGGATACGGCGGAACGATGCGCTATCTCCACCGGCAGGCGAAGAAGCGCAAGGACACCCGCCTGATCGATGCCGAGGCCCGGTCGATCATTGTTGTTCTGGATAACTACTACTACGCGGGCCCGGCGGCGGCCAGTTCGGCCCGCTCCGGTCAGGCGGATGGGCTCAAGATCGCCCGATATGCCCGCGGCCGGGACTATCACGACGTCCTCGGTGAGCGGCTCGATCTCCTCGGCGAGCGGCTCCTCGGAGCCGGCGCGCGGCACGTGCGCCGATACGCCGACGCCGGACCGGTGCCGGAGCGCGACCTCGCCGTGCGCGCCGGGCTCGGGTGGATCGGCAAGAACGCGATGCTGATACGGCCGGGGGCCGGCTCCTGGTGCTTCATCGGGACGATCTTCACCGATCTCGCGCTCGAGGCGGATGCGCCGTATCCGACCGATCACTGCGGCACCTGCACGCGATGCCTCGAGGCGTGTCCTACGGGCGCGTTCGTCGAGCCGCGGCTGCTCGATGCGACGCGCTGCATCTCCTATCTCACGATCGAGCAGAAGGGCCCGATCCCCGACGACCTCGCCGCGTCGCTCGACGGCTGGGCGTTCGGCTGCGACGCCTGCAACGACGCCTGTCCCTGGAACGTCAAGTTCGCCGAGGAGACGGCGGTGCCCGGCTACCGGCCGGAGGGGCGCCCGGAGCCCGACGGCGAGGATTTCGACGCGCTCGACGAGGCCGAATTCGAGCGCCGGTACGCCGGCACCCCGTTCAGCCGGCCCGGGCTCGCCGGGATGCGGCGGAACGTCCGCGCCGCGCGGCGAAGCCGTTCGGGGACGCCGTCGTGATGGAGACGCCCGTCGTCGTGATCGGTGGCGGTGTCGTGGGCGCGAGCATCGCGTGGCACCTCGCCTCGCGCGGCGTGCGCGACGTCGTGATCCTCGATCGCGGCAGCGGCCCCGGCGGCGGGAGCACGTCGCGCGCCACCGGCGGCTACCGGGCGCAATACGGCACCGACATCAACGTCCGGCTCTCGCTCCTCGCGCGGGAGAAGCTGCGCAACTTCCATGAGGAGGTCGGCGGGGACCCGGGATACGCGCCGGTCGGATACCTCTGGCTCGCCGCGAGCGAGGATGAGCTCGCCGAGCTCCGGCGCGGGCTTCCCGTCCAGCATGCCGCCGGGCTCGGCGAATCGCGCGAGGTGAGCGCGGAGGAGGCGCGGCGCCTCAACCCGGCGCTCGCGCCCGACGGCATCGTCGGCGGCACCTGGTGCCCGACCGACGGCTACATCCGTCCGATGTCCATCCTCGAAGGCTATCTCGCCGCCGCCCGGCGGCTCGGAGCGACGACGGCCTGGGAAGCCGTTGTGCACGGGTTCGAGATGTCCGATGGCCCCGATGGCAGGCGCATCGCCGCGGTGCGCACCTCGCGCGGGACGTTCCCCGCCGGGACCGTGGTCAACGCCGCCGGTGCCTGGTCTGCCGCCATCGCCGCGCATGCCGGCGTGGACCTTCCGGTGACGCCGCTCAGGCGCTGCATCGTGCCGACCCTTCCCACGAGCGCGCTCCCCGCCGACATGCCGATGACGATCTTTGCCGGCACCGGCTTCCATCTCCGCGTGCGCGACGGCCGCGTTCTCCTCGCCTGGCCCACCCCCGGCGCCGCCGACCCGTTCGACTGCAGCGTGGACCGCGGGTGGGTCGACGACGTCTGCGCGATGGCCGCCCGGCGGGTCCCCTGCCTCGCGTCGGTCCCCGTGGACGCTGCGGCCGCCTGGGGCGGGCTGTACGAAGTCTCGGCCGACAAGCATGCCATCCTGGGGCGCGCGCCGGGCACGGAGAACTTCTACCTCGCGAACGGCTCGTCGGGCCACGGCGTGATGCACGCGCCCGCGCTCGGCCACCTGCTCGCCGAGATCCTCGTCGAGGGACGCGCGACGACGATCGACGCCACGCCGCTCCGCCCCTCGCGCTTCGCCGAGGGCGACCTGATCCCCGTCTCCGGGCTCCTGTAGATGAAGATCGCCGTCGTCGGAGGGGGGCCGGCGGGTCTCTACTTCGCGCTCCTCGCGAAGAAGGCCGATCCCTCCCGCGAGATCGTGGTGCTCGAGCGGAACGCGGCCGACGACACGTTCGGCTGGGGGGTCGTGTTTTCCGACCAGACGCTCGGGAACTTCGCCGCCGCCGACGA
>DASUXZ010000255.1:0-2805 GCA_036377655.1 Gemmatimonadales bacterium | reverse complement strand
CCGGCTCGACCGCCACCACCCGGACGTGCGGCGCGAAGTGCCGGACCGCCGACGCGACCCCGGCGATGAGGCCCCCGCCGCCCACCGGGACGACGATCGTCTCGACGTCGGGTACGTCCTCGAAGATCTCGAGCCCGCAGGTGGCCTGGCCCGCGATGACGTCGGCGTTCTCGTACGGCGGGATCATCACGAGCCCGCGCTCGGCCGCGAGCGCTTCGCAGCGGGAGAGCCGCTCGGAGCGCTCGGTGACGAACGCGATCTCCCCGCCGTACCGCCGCACCCCCTCCTGCTTCACGCGCGGCGCGTCCTGCGGCATGACGATGACCGCGGGAATCCCGAACCGGGCGGCCGCGAACGCCACCGCCTGGCCGTGATTGCCGCTCGAGTGGGTGATGACGCCGCGCGCCCGCTCCGACGCCGGCAGGCGGCGGACGGCGGTGGTGGCGCCGCGGATCTTGAACGCCCCGATCGGCTGGCGGTTCTCGAGCTTGACCCGCGCCCCGAGCGACGGCAGGGAGAGGAGCGGCGTGCGCTCCGCGATCCCCGCGAGGCCTTCGGCGGCCTCGCGGATGGACTCGGCCGGGATCACTCGGCGGCGGCCGGCGCGGGGTCGCCCGCGGTCACGTCCTCCTGGCCGCTCTCGTCCTCCTTCACCACGCGCGCCACGCCCTGGAGCCGGTCGCCGTCGTCGAGGTTCATGACGCGAACGCCCTGCGTGTTCCGGCCGATGACGCGGATCCCGTCCACCGGCACGCGGATGATGACGCCGTTGTGCGTGATCATCATCAGCTCGTCGTCCGGGATCACTTCCTTGAGCGCCACGATGCAGCCGGTCTTGTCGGTGACCTTGAAGGTGATGATCCCCTTCCCGCCCCGCTTCTGCACGCGGTACTCCGAGAGCTCGGAGCGCTTGCCGTAGCCCTTCTCGCTCACCACGAGGAGCGTCGCCTCGCGCCGGATGACGACCATCCCGATCACGCAGTCGTCGTCGGAGAGCTCGATGCCCTTGACCCCGGTCGTGGCGCGGCCCATCTCGCGGACGTCGGACTGGTGGAAGCGGATGCTCATGCCGTCGCGGGTGGCGAGCACGATGTCGCAGCTCGCGTCGCACACCTGGACGTCCATCAGCTCGTCCCCGTCCTCGATGTTGAGGGCGCGGATCCCGTTGCTCCGGACGTGGCTGTACTCCGAGAGCTTCGTCTTCTTCACCGTGCCCCGGCGGGTGGCGAAGATGAGCGACTTGTCGTCGCTGAACTCGCGCACCGGCACGAGCGCCGCGATGTGCTCGTTGGGCCGGACCGCGATGCAGTTGACGACGGGCTTCCCGCGCGCCGCGCGGCTCGCCTGCGGGATCTCATGCACCTTGAGCCAGTAGACCTGCCCCTGATTGGTGAAGAACATCAGGTAGTCGTGCGTGCTCGCGATGAAGAGGTGCTCGACCCAGTCGTCCGCCTTGAGGTCGGCGCCGGTGAGGCCCCGGCCGCCGCGCCGCTGGCGGCGGTAGGCGGAGACGGGAATGCGCTTGATGTAGCCGGTGTGGGAGATGGTGATGACCATGTCCTCTTCGGCGATCAGGTCCTCGACCGTGAACTCGCCCTGGTCGGAGAGGATCTCGGTGCGGCGCGCGTCGCCGAAGCGCTCGGCGACGTCCGCCGTCTCCTCCTTGAGGATGGCCGACCGCTTCTCCTTCGAGGCGAGGATGGCCTTGAGCTCCTTGATCGTGGCGCGCACCTCGGCGAGCTCGGCCTCGAGCTTCTCGATCTCGAGCCCGGTGAGCTTGGCGAGGCGCATGTTGAGGATCGCCTCGGTCTGCTTCTCGGAGAGCCTGAACCGCTTCCGGAGCCGCGCATCCGCCTCCTCGGTGGTCTCCGAGCCGCGGATGATCTTGATGACCTCGTCGATGTTGTCGACGGCGATCTTGAGCCCCTCGAGGATGTGCTCGCGCGCCTCCGCCGCCTCGAGGTCGAACTGGGTCCGGCGGACGATGATCTCGTAGCGGTGCGCGATGTAGCGCTCGAGCAGCTCCTTCAGGTTCATGACCTTCGGCGCGCCCTTGTCGAGGGCGAGCATGATCACGCCGAAGGTGGACTGCATCGTGGTGTGCTTGTAGAGCTGGTTCAGCACCACGTTCGGGATCGCGTCGCGCTTGAGCTGCACGACGATCCGCATGCCGTCCTTGTCCGACTCGTCGTTCACGTCCGAGATGCCCTCGATCTTCTTCTCGGTGGCGAGCTCGGCGATCGAGCGGACCAGGTTCTCCTTGTTGACCTGGTAGGGGATCTCGGTGATGACGATCTGCGACTTGCCGCTCGACTCCTTCTCCTCGATCTGCGCCCGCGCGCGCATCACGACGCGGCCGCGGCCCGTCTCGTAGGCGTCCTTGATCCCCTCGCGGCCGTAGATGTAGCCGCCGGTCGGGAAGTCGGGGCCCTTGATCACCTTCCGGAGGTCGGCGATGGTGGCCTCGGGATTGTCCACGAGGAGCTCGATGGCCTTCGCGACTTCCCGCAGGTTGTGCGGCGGGATGTTCGTGGCCATGCCGACCGCGATGCCGCTCGAGCCGTTGACGAGGAGGTTCGGGAGCTTCGAGGGGAGGACCGTCGGCTCCTGGAGCCGGTCGTCGTAATTGGACTGGAAGTCGACGGTGTTCTTCTCGATGTCCTCGAGCATCGTCATGGCGACGCGCGTGAGGCGGGCCTCGGTGTAGCGGTAGGCCGCCGCCGGGTCGCCGTCCACCGAGCCGAAGTTCCCCTGCCCGTCGATGAGCGGGTAGCGGAGCGAGAAGTCCTGGACCATGCGGACCAG
>DASUXZ010000254.1:0-3280 GCA_036377655.1 Gemmatimonadales bacterium | reverse complement strand
CGAGAAGGTGACCGGCAGCGTCTCGTCCACCACGACGCCCTCGCCGCGCACCTCGAGCGCCTCGGGATCGAACGCGACGGCGCGCACGAGGCCGTCGGGGGCGAGGTAGACGAGGTGGCCGGTGTCGACGTAGTGCGGATCGGTGCCGGCGAGGCCGATGTCCTTCACGGCGCGGTCGCCGACGTCGTACGCCACGATGCGGCTGCTCCCGCCGCGCCTGATGCCGAAGAGGACCGTCCCGTCGCCCGGGAGCGCGTGCGGGAACTGGAAGGCGTCGCCCGAGTCGGCGGGGAGGACCGTCGTCGCCTCCTTCCCGGGCGTGCAGACATTGATCCCGCGCGGATCGGCGAACACGAGCGCGTCGCGGCCGATCCAGGTGGGCCGCACGAGCCCGCCGACCTCGCAGATCGGCTCCGCGGGTCCGCCGGCGAGCGGCACGCGCACCATCCGCGATCCCGTGCGGAACGCGAGCCACTGCCCGTCGGGCGAGAAGACCGGCGCCGCACCGTTCTCGCTCCCGGGCACCGGCACCGGCTCGAGCGCATCCATGCGCCGGAGGTAGAGGCGCCGGACGCCGAGCGTGTCGCGCCCGTTGTAGGCGAGGACCGTCCCGTCGGGCGAGAGCGCCATGACCGAGAGGATGTCGCCGACGACCGCCGCGTTCGCCGGCAGGGTGACGAGGAAGCGGTAGACGGGCGGCACCGGAGCGGCGCGCGGCCGGCTCAGCGCGAAGGCGGCGAGGAGGATGGCGGCGAGGAGGGCAGTGGCGGACAAGGCGGACGAGGCGGACGAGGCGGACGGGGCGGACGAGGCGGAGGGGGTGAGGGCGTCGGCGAACTCGGCGGCGGTGGTGAAGCGGTCGGCGGGGATGCGCTCGAGGGCGCGGAGGATGGCCGCCTCCACCTCGGCGCTCACGTTGGGGCGCGTGCTCCGGATCGGGCGCGGCGGCTCCGAGAGAACGCGGGCGACGACGGCCTGCGCCGTGGGCCCGGTGAACGGCGGCTCGCCGGTGAGCATCTCGTAGGTGACGGCGCCGAGGGCGTAGATGTCGCTCCGGGCGGTGATGGTGCGCTCGCCCATCGCCTGCTCGGGGCTCATGTAGCTCGGCGTGCCGAGGGAGAGGCCGGTCTGCGTCATCCGCTCGCCGCCCGCCTGCTCCACGGCGAGGGCGATGCCGAAGTCGGTGACGAGCGCGCTCCCCTCGGCGAGGAGGATGTTCTCGGGCTTGACGTCGCGGTGGACGACGCCGTGGCGGTGCGCGTAGTCGAGCGCGGCGGCCACCTCGCCGGCGATGCGGACCGCCTCGCGCACGGGAAGCTGCCCTTCCCGCTCGAGCCGGTCGCGGAGCGACTGTCCGGCGACGTACGGCATGACGTAGTACGGCCGGCCGGCGAGCTCGCCGTCGCCGGGGCCGAAGACGCCGGAGTCGATGAGGCCGACGATGTGCGGGTGCTGGAGCGTCGCGATGACGCGGATTTCGCGGAGGAAGCGCTCGGTGCCGAGGAGGACGGCGAGCTCGGGGTGGAGGACCTTCACGGCGACCTGGCGGTCGTGCTTCGGGTCGCGCGCGAGGTAGACGGTAGCCATGCCGCCGCGGCCGAGCTCGCGGTCGAGGAGGTAGGCGGTGGACGTCATGGGGGGTAATCTGCGGCCGGGTGTCGTGTCGCGCTACATTGTGACTGGCGACGAACTCCTGGAGAGCGAACCCATGCGAACGACCAGCCGGGCTACCCTGCTGCTCATGATCTCGGCCTCTGCCGCCATGGGCTGCGCCGAGTTCGCCCCATCGGATTCCGCGACGCCCGCCACCGCGGACGACACGCCGTGGCTCACGCGGTACCGCTCGATCGACTTCACGGGCGACGGGATCGAGGACACGGTGCGGCTCGAGGCGGTGGGGCGCGACGTGGACAGCATCCGGATCGCGCTGACGTTCGTGTCGGGCGGCGAGGTCCGCTGGGGCGTCGAGTGGGCGAGCCCCTACGAGCTCACCATTCCGGCTCCGCCCGAGGACCCGGCGGCGCGTGCCGAGCACCTCCGGAGGCGGCTCGGCCGGGTCATCGCGAGCGTGCAGCTCGAGCCGTTCGACCGGACGGCGTACCTGACCATGGCGCAGGAGGTCGATTCGACGCTCCTCGCGAGCCCGCCGGCGAGGCAGGTCACCTTTTCGTACGGGTACGAGACGACGGTGGTGCTCGCGTGGGATCCGGTGGCGGAGCGGCTCCGGGTCCTGCACTCGTGCTGCTAGCCGGCGCCCGTCATGCGCAGGCCCGACGGCGGCTGATCGGCGGGGCGGAAGAGGATCGTCACCGGCTCGCCGGGGCTGTTGATGCGGATCCGGAAGCGGTCGGCCGTCAGCTCGAGCACGTCCACCCGGTAGTCGATTCCCTCCTCGGTGATGATGAGCTGCCCATCCTCGACGCGCCAGGCGCCGAAGGCGGGCGTCGCGTTCGGCGAGGTCATGACGAGGGTGCCGCCCTCGAGGAAGACGCGCGTGTCGCCGGCGGCCACCTGTTCGGACTCGGCGACGGTCCAGACGCGGTTGACGAATGAGGGGGCGACGGAATCGGCGGGGGCCGCGGCGGCCGGCGCCGAGTCGGCCTCCGGTGCCGGCGAGCCGCACGCGGCCGAAAGGACCAGAGCGAGGGCGGCGGCGAGGCGCCGCGGGGTTGTGGCGATCATTCCTGAAGCTATCCTGCACCCATGACGATACGGAAACTGGACCACGTGAGCGTGGTCGTCGAGGACCTCCCCGCCGCGGTCGCCTTCTTCACGGCGCTCGGCATGACGCAGGAGGGCAAGGCGCGGATCGAGGGCCCGTGGGTGGACCGCATCAACGCGCTCGAGGGGATCGAGCTGGACATCGTGATGATGAAGACGCCGGACGGGAACGGGCGGCTCGAGCTCACGAAGTTCTATCGCCCCGATCTCGTGCCGCTCGAGCCGGCGGTGGCGCCGCCGAATGCGCTCGGGCTCCGGAGCGTGATGTTCCAGGTGGAGAGCGTGGATGAGACAGTGGCGGTGCTCGGGGAGCATGGCGGGGAGTTGATCGGGGAGATCGTGAATTATCAGGACATCTACCGGCTCTGTTACATGCGAGGGCCGGCGGGGGTCATCGTGTCTTTGGCGGAGGAGCTGCGGCGGACAAGCTGATCTGCCGCACCTCGATATAGACCTCCCCATCATCGGATTTGCGAATGAGCGCCATCCGATCGCCGGCAATGTCGAGGAGCTCCGTTCGGAGTGGCAGCAGCGCATCGCCGAAGGCAGGGAGCTCGAG
>DASUXZ010000253.1:0-9624 GCA_036377655.1 Gemmatimonadales bacterium | reverse complement strand
CTCGAGCTCGACCGCGGCGCGGGCATCCCCTGGGAGGGGAACTACTCCTCCTGGCTCGACCAGAAGCAGAAGCGGCTGGCGGTCGAGGAGAAGCAGGCGTCGGCCCGCCAGAAGACGCTCGAGCGCGAGCTCGAGTGGGTGCGCATGTCCCCGCGGGCGCGCCAGGCCAAGAACAAGGCCCGCATTGCGCGCTACGAGGAGCTGCGCGAGCAGGCGGAGCGCCAGTCCGAGGGCACGGCGGAGATCCTCATCCCGGTTCCCCCCCGCCTCGGTGACGAAGTCGTCGTCGCGGACGACGTGAGCAAGGGCTTCGGCGACCGCCTGCTGTTCGAGAAGCTCAACTTCTCGCTTCCGCGCGGCGGCATCGTCGGGGTGATCGGCCCGAACGGCGCCGGCAAGACGACGCTCTTCCGCATGATCGTCGGGCAGGAGGCGCCGGACGCGGGGCAGCTCCGCGTAGGATCCACCGTCCAGGTGGCCTACGTGGACCAGAGCCGCGACGCGCTCGACGGGTCGAAGACGGTCTACGAGGAGATCTCGGGCGGCGAGGACCAGCTCCGCGTGGGCTCACGCACGGTGAACGCGCGCGCCTATGCCGCCGGGTTCAACTTCCGCGGTGCCGACCAGCAGAAGCGCGTCGGCGACCTCTCGGGCGGCGAGCGGAACCGCCTGCACCTCGCGAAGCTGCTCCGGAGCGGCGGCAACCTCCTGCTGCTCGACGAGCCGACCAACGACCTCGACGTGGACACGCTCCGCGCGCTCGAGGACGCCCTGCTCGCCTTCGCCGGCTGCGCCGTCGTCATCAGCCACGACCGCTGGTTCCTGGACCGCATCGCCACGCACATCCTCGCGTTCGAGGGCGACAGCGAAGTCGTCTGGTACGAGGGGAACTACGCCGACTATGCGGCGGACTACCACCGGCGGAAGGGCGCGTCGGTGGACCAGCCGCACCGGATCCGCTACAAGAAGCTGGTCCATTGAAGAGTTCTTCCCGCCATGACGCCTGACAACCGCGTACCGTACCTTCCTGCGCGCATCGAGGGGCTCGCCACGCTCGCGATGAACCTCTCGTGGAGCTGGAACCGCGAGGCGCGGGCCCTCTTCCGCGAGATCGACGAGCGCCTCTGGCACCAGACGCGGCACAATCCGCTCGAGCTCCTCCGGCAGGCGGATCCCTCGCGCCTCGCGACCTGCGCCGCCGATCCCGCGTACCTCGCGAGCTACGACGCGGTCATGGCCACGCTCCACGGAAGCAACGGGCGCGCACGCTGGTTCGCGGCGGAGTTCCCCGAGCTCGGCGCGCGGCCGATCGCCTACTTCTGCGCCGAGTTCGGGCTCCACAGCTCGGTGCCGATCTACTCCGGCGGCCTCGGCGTCCTGGCGGGCGACCACTGCAAGTCGTCCTCCGATCTCGGCGTGCCGCTCGTCGGGATCGGCGTGTTCTATCGCAAGGGATACTTCGACCAGCAGCTGCGCCTCGACGGGTGGCAGGAGAGCAGCGACGCCGGGTTCGACATCGGTGCCACGCCGCTCGTGCAGCTGCGGAGCCCCGAGGGGCACCCGTGGCTCGCGACGGTGGAGACCTCCGGGCGGACGGTGCACGTCGGCGCATGGCGGATGCAGGTCGGCAGCGTCCCGGTCTACCTCCTCGACACCGACTTCGAGCCGAACCATCCCGACGACCGCGGCCTCCTGAGCCAGCTGTACGCGGGCGGCCCAGGCCACCGCGTGCGGCAGGAGTGGCTGCTCGGCGTCGGCGGGGTGCGCGTGCTCCGCGCGCTCGGCCTCGACCCGGCCGTGTGGCACGCCAACGAGGGACACGCGGCGTTCATGCTGATCGAGCGGCTCCGCGAGCAGATCGCCGGCGGCGCGTCGTTCGAGGATGCGGTCCGCGCGGTGCGCGCGGCGAGCGTCTTCACGACGCACACGCCGGTCCCTGCCGGCCACGACTTCTTCTCGTTCGACGAAGTGGCCGCCTGCTCCGGCCCGGTGTGGGAGCAGATGGGCCTTTCCCGCGAAGCGCTGATGCGCATCGGCGAGCACCCGGAGCAGCCCGGGATCTTCCACATGACGATCGCCGCGATCCGGCTCTCGAGCGGCGTCAACGGGGTGTCGCGCCGGCACGGCCAGGTCTCGCGCCACCTCTGGGACGAGCTCTGGCCCGGGCGCACCGAGACCGAGGTCCCGATCGGCCACGTGACGAACGGCGTGCACCTCCAGACCTGGATGGCGACGCCGGTCATGCGCCTCCTCGACGAGCTGCTCGGGCCCGGCTGGCAGCACAGCCCCGACGACCCGCGCATGTGGGACCAGGTGCTCAAGCTCGACCCGGAGCGCCTCTGGGACGTGCACGTCGAGCTGAAGCGCATCCTCCTCAAGCTCGCCCGGGAGCGCGCGCGGTGGCGCTTCGCCACCCGGTGGCGCGAGGCGGCGCACGTCGTCGGTGCAGGCACGCTGCTCGATCCCGAGGCGCTCACGATCGGGTTCGCCCGGCGGTTCGCGACGTACAAGCGCGCCAACCTCTTCTTCCACGACCTCGATCGGCTCCGGCGGCTCGTCGTGAACCGGCACCGGCCGGTGCAGATCGTCTTCGCGGGGAAGGCGCACCCGGCAGACGACCCCGGCAAGGGCGTCCTGCAGTCGGTCTACCAGTTCACGCGCGATCCGTCGTTCGAGGGGCGGATCGCGTTCATGGAAGACTACGACATGCACGAGGCGCATCTCCTCGTGCAGGGCGTGGACCTCTGGCTCAACCTCCCGCGCGTGCCGATGGAGGCCTCGGGAACGAGCGGCATGAAGGCCTCGCTCAACGGCGTGCCGCAGCTCGGCACGCTCGACGGATGGTGGCAGGAGGGCTACGATCCACAGGGTGGCTGGGCGATCCCCCCCACGCCCGAAGGCATCGAGACGAACGCGGCTGACGCCGCCGACGCGGAGCGGCTCTACGCCATCCTCGAGGAGCAGGTGGTCCCCCTCTTCTACGCACGCACCGGCGGCGTGCCGCTCGGGTGGGTGGACGTGATGCGGCACGCGATCCGCATCGCCGGCAGCACGTTCACCGCCCGTCGGATGGTGCAGGATTACACCCGGCGCTACTACGCACCGATCATGGCGGGAACCGGCGTTCCCGACGACCCGCCGACCGCATGACCGCGCCGCCGTCACCCCGCCCGGCCTCGCCGCTCGTGCACGCGAGCGGGCGGCCGGTGTCGGTCGTGCACCTGACGGCGGAGTACACCCCCTTCGCGCGCACCGGCGGCCTCGGCGAGGCGGTGCGCGGGCTCGCGGAATTCCAGCACGCGGCGGGGCTCGACGTCTCGGTCGTCATGCCCCTCTACCGCACCGTGCGCGACGAGGCGCCCGACCTGCAGGTCGTCGGCAATCCCTACTCCATCCAGATCGGCCCGCGCACCGAGGAGTTCCGGCTCTTCCGGTCTGCGGAGCGCCGCGAGGGCCCCCGCATCTTCTTCATCGAGCATCGCGGATACTTCAACCGGGCCGGGCTCTACGGCGAGGCGGGCGTGGACTACCCGGACAATGCGCTCCGGTTCGCGCTCTTTTCCCGCGCCGGCGTCGCCGTCCTTCCCCGGGTGGCGAAGCTCCCGATGCTCCTGCACGCGCACGACTGGCATACCGCGCTCGCGCACGTCTATCTCCGCGGCGTCCCCGGCGTGGACGGCCCTGCCGAGCCGCCGGTGACCGTCCTGTCGGTGCACAATCCGGGCTATCAGGGTCACTTCGGCGCCGACCTCGTGCCCGAGCTCGGGCTTCCCTGGTCGCTGTTCAACTTCACGCAGCTCGAGTGGTACGGGCAGCTCAACCTTCTCAAGGGCGGGCTCGCGTTCTCCGACTTCGTCGTCACCGTGAGTCCCACCCAGGCGGAGGAGCTCCGGACGCCCGGCGGCGGCTTCGGCCTTCACGACGTGTTCCGCGAGCTCGGCGGGCGGCTCGTCGGCGTGCTGAACGGAATCGATCACGGCGTCTGGGACCCCGCCCGGGACCCGCAGATCACGCGTTCCTACTCCCGCGACGAGCTCGACGGGAAGCGCCGGTGCAAGGCGGCCCTGCAGCGCTCGTTCGGGCTTCCGCAGCGCCGCCGCGTGCCGCTCCTCGGCATGACCGGGCGGATGGTGGCGCAGAAGGGGCTCGACCTCATCCTCGGCGCCCCGTTCCTCCTCGAGAGCGACGTGCAGATGGTGTTCCTCGGGAGCGGCGAGCCGCGCTACGAGCATGCGCTCACCGACCTCGCGCTCGCGGCGCCGGACCGGATCGGGGTGCAGCTCGACTTCACCGACCGGCTCGAGCACCGGCTCATGGCGGGCGCCGACATGTTCCTCATGCCGTCGCTCTATGAGCCGTGCGGGCTCACGCAGATGCGCGCCCAGCGCTACGGCGCGCTGCCGATCGGGCGCCGCGTCGGCGGCCTCGCCGACACGATCGACGACGGGACCACGGGGTTCCTCTTCGACGCCTATACCCCCGCCGCCTTCGAGGACGCGACGCGGCGCGCGCTCGTCCGCTTCATGGACCAGCCGCGCTGGCGCCGGATGATGCGCGAGGCGATGTCCCGAGACTTCAGCTGGGACCGGTCCACCGCCGAATACCTCGGCGTCTACCGGCAGGCGCTGGCGCATGCCACGTAGCGCCCGCCCGCTCGACTTCGTGCTGATGCTGCACAGTCATCTTCCGTGGGTGCTCAACCACGGGCGGTGGCCGCACGGCAGTGACTGGCTCACCGAGGCGGCGCTCGAGACCTACCTGCCGCTCATCGAGACGCTCCGCGGCCTCGAGGCCGACGGCGTGGACGCCCCGATCACGATCGGCTTCACGCCGGTGCTCGCCAATCAGCTCATGCACCCCCGCTTCGTCGAAGAGATGGACCTCTTCTTCGCGCAGCGGCTCGCGGCATGCGACGAGGCGCCGGCCTCCCTGTCCGCCACGGGCGAGGGGCACCTTCTCCCGCTCGTCGCGTGGTGGCGCGAACGGTTCCTGCGGCTGCGCGCCCTCTGGGAAACGATCGGCCGGGACATCGTCGGCGCGTTCCGGGCGCTCGAGGCCGCCGGACGCCTCGAGATCGTCGGCTCCGCCGCCACGCACGGCTTCCTGCCGCTCCTCGCGCGCGACGAGAGCATCCGGCTCCAGCTCGGCCTCGGGTTTGCGGAGCATCGCCGGATCTTCGGCCGGGAGCCGCGGGGGTGCTGGGTGCCCGAGTGCGCGTACCGGCCGCGCGGACGCTGGCAGCCGGTTCCCGGCGCTCCGGCGATGCCCGTCCGCCGCGGCACCGACGAGTACGTCGCCGACGCCGGGTTCCGCTACTTCTTCGTCGACTCGCACCTCGTGATGGGCGGCGAGGCCATCGGCCTGTCGAGCGGGGCGCTCGCGCAGCCGGAGGCCCCCGCCGAGGCGACCGCCCACCAGGGGCGCGTCGGGCGCACGCCGTATCGTGCCTACGGCGTGCTCTCGGCAGGCCGCGCCCGCACGGCCGTCCTCGTGCGCGATCCGCGCGCCTCGATGCAGGTGTGGAGCCGCCACCAGGGCTATCCGGGCGACGGCGCCTATCTCGAGTTCCACAAGCTCCGGTGGCCCGGCGGGCTCCGGCTCTGGCGCGTGAGCGCCCCCGGGACCGACCTCGGCGCGAAGGCGCCGTACGATCCCGGCGCGGCCGGCGCCCGTGCCGCGGAGCATGCGCGCCATTTCGCATCGCTGCTCGGTGACATCGCGGCCGATCAGGCCTCGCGGCAGCCGGGCGTCGTGACCGTACCGTTCGATACCGAGCTCTTCGGGCACTGGTGGTTCGAGGGACCCGACTTCCTCGGCGAGATGTACCGGTCCCTCGGCGCGGGGCGCGTCCATCCGGGCACGGCGTGGCAGCATCTCGACGCCCACCCGCCGCGCTCGGGCGTGCGGCTGCCCGAGGGCTCCTGGGGCGCGAACGGCGACTTCAGCATGTGGCTCAACGAGCGGACCGCGTGGACGTGGGAGCGGCTCTGGCCCCTCGAGGAGCGATTCTGGGAGGCCGCGCCCGCCGCGCTCGTGGCCCCCGAAAAGCACGCGGTGCTCGGGCAGGCGGCGCGCTCCCTCCTCCTGGCGCAGGCGTCGGACTGGCAGTTCATCATCTCGACCGGCGCCGTGGCGGACTACGCCGAGCGCCGCTTCGCCGGGCACTGCGAGGATGCGGAGCGGCTCGTCGCGGCGCTCGAATCATCGGACGCCGGCGCGCTCGAGGCCGCCCGCGCGTCACTCCCCGCGCTGCGCGAGCGGGACGACGTCTTCCCCGAGATCCTCGCGGCGGTGAGCGAAGCGCTCGACGGCTCGCGCCGGGTCTCGCGCGCGTGAACGAAGCCGTCCGCTTCGTCTTCGGCCTGCATCTCCACCAGCCGGTGGGGAATTTCGACCATGTTTTCGCCGAGCACGTGCGGCTCGTCTATCGGCCGCTGCTCGAGCGGCTCGCGGAGCGCGAATTCCTTCCGGCCGTGTTCCATCTGTCCGGCCCGCTCATCGAGTGGCTCGAGCGCCACGAGCCGGCCTATCTCGACCGGGTCGGCTCGCTTGCGGCGGACGGGCACATCGAGCTCCTCGCGGCGGGCTGGCACGAGCCGGTCCTCGCCGCCCTCCTGCGTCGCGACCGGGTCGAGCAGGTCGAATGGATGCGCGATCGGCTGCGCGCACGCTTCGGCGTGGACGCCCGGGGGCTCTGGCTGACCGAGCGGGTATGGACCCCGGAGCTTCCTGCCGACCTCGCCGAGGCCGGAATCGAGTCGGTGCTCGTCGACGATCGGCACTTCCTCGTGAGCGGCTTTCGGCGCGATGCGCTGCACGCTCCCTGGACGACCGAGGCGAACGACCGGCGCGTCGCGCTCTTCCCGATCGACGAGCGCCTCCGCTACCTGGTCCCCTTCCGCCCGCCCGAGGAAACCGCCGATTACCTCCGCCAGCTCAGGGCCGAGGGGCGGAAGCTCGCGGTGCTGGCCGACGACGGTGAGAAGTTCGGCGGGTGGCCCGGCACGTACGAATGGGTCTACGACAAGGGATGGCTCGATCGGTTCCTCGACCGGATGCACGAGCTCATGGCCGCAGGCGAGATGCGGCTGAGCACGCTCTCCGGCGCGCTCGCCGCGGTTCCGAGCGCCGGGCTCGCCTACCTGCCGACCGCGTCGTACCGCGAGATGGAAGCATGGTCGCTTCCGGCCGAGCCCGCCGCCCGCCTCGCGCGGCTCGAGCGCGAGCTCGGCGAGGAGCGCATGAACGGGACCGACGGCGCGCTCGTCCGCGGTTCCCACTGGCGGAATTTCCTGGCGAAGTACGGCGAGTCGAACCGCATGCACAAGAAGGCGCAGCGCCTGTCGCTGCTCTGCCGCGAGCGCGGGGATCCGCCGGAGGCGCGCGAGGCCGTCGGCCGCGCGCAATGCAACGACGCCTACTGGCACGGCGTCTTCGGCGGGCTCTACCTCCCGCACCTCCGCGAGGCGATCTGGCGGAACCTCTCCGAGGCGGAAGGCCGTCTTCGCGCGGGCGAGCCGCTCACGGCCGAGCTCACCGACCTCGATGCGGACGGTCGCGAGGAGATCTGGGTCCACTCGGGAGACTTCTCGGCGCTCGTGAGCCCCCACCGCGGCGGCGCGGTCGAGGAGCTCACCTGGTTCCGCACCGGGATCAACTACGCGGACGTGCTCACGCGGCGGCTCGAGGCGTACCATCTCGCGGCGCTGGCCGCGGCGACGGATCACGGCATCGACACGGGAAGCGCCGCGAGCATCCACGATATCGAGAAATCGCTCCGGCTCGCCGAGGCGCCGCCGGTGGACCGAACGGACAGGGCGCTCTTCCGCGAACGCATCCTCCCCGCGGGCGCGCACCTCGAGCCCTATTCGCGCGGCGAGATCGCGCCGCTTTTCGGGTGGGAAGCGACGGCGCTCGAGCACACGCTCGCCACGGGCCCCGGCGGCCTGACGATCATGCTCCATGCCCCCGATGGATCGCTCGAGAAACGGCTGACCTTCACGCCCGCCGGGGTCGTGACCGCGGAGTACCGCTGGGCCCCGCGGGAGGACGAGTCGACGTTCGCGGTCGAGCTCTCACTGTTCCGCCCGCTCCCGGTCGCGGCGGAGCCTGCCGCGGAGACGTGGCGCCACCCGGTCGAGACCGTCGCCAAGTCGGAGCGCGGGCTCGACCGCACCGTGCAGGGCGAATCGGTGACGCTCCGCTGGCCGGCGAATCTCGGGCGTGCGCGGCTCGTGCTCGGCGGCGGAACGGCTTAGAATTCCCCCGGCATGACGCATCGAGAACCGGGAAGGACGTGCCATGACTGAGAAGATCGTGCGGCTGGGACTGGTGCAGATGGCCTGCACCACGGATCCCGCCGAGAACATGCAGAAGGCCATCGCCGGAATTCGCGACGCCGCGCGCAAGGGCGCGCAGATCGTGTGCCTCCAGGAGCTCTTCCGGAGCCAGTATTTCTGCCAGACCGAGGACCACGACAACTTCGCGCTCGCCGAGCCGATCCCCGGCCCGAGCACGGAAGCGCTC
Source organism: Gemmatimonadales bacterium (assembly GCA_036377655.1). GTDB lineage: Bacteria > Gemmatimonadota > Gemmatimonadetes > Gemmatimonadales > GWC2-71-9 > CAMLLJ01. Next base: position 1,098 of record DASUXZ010000253.1, on the reverse strand, counting down.
GGCCCCGTGGCGGCGGAGCTCGGCGTGGTGATCGTGGCGTCGCTCTTCGAGAAGCGGGCCGAGGGGCTGTACCACAACACGGCCGCGGTCATCGACGCCGATGGCCGCTACCTCGGGAAGTACCGGAAGATGCACATCCCGGACGACCCGAGATACTACGAGAAGTTCTACTTCACCCCGGGCGACCTCGGCTTCCGGTCGTGGGACACGAAGTTCGGCCGCATCGGCGTGCTCGTGTGCTGGGACCAGTGGTACCCCGAAGCGGCGCGGCTCACCGCCATGAGCGGCGCGCAGATCCTCTTCTACCCCACCGCCATCGGCTGGCTCCCCGCCGAGCGGGACGAGCACGGCGAACAGCAGCGGGCGGCGTGGGAGACGATCCAGCGAAGCCATGCGATCGCCAACGGCGTCTACGTCTGCGCGGTCAACCGCGTGGGCCACGAGGGCGCGCCGAAGCCGGACGGCATCGAGTTCTGGGGCGGCAGCTTCGTGTCCGATCCCGGCGGGCGCATCCTCGTGAAGGGCGGCACCGGCGAGGAAGTGCTCGTCGCCGACGTGGATCTCGGGAAGGTGGACGTGAGCCGGACGCACTGGCCGTTTCTCCGCGACCGGCGCATCGACGCCTACGCCGAGCTGACGAAGCGGTACCTCGACTGAGCGCGGTGCCCGCCGACCCGCGCAGGCCCGACGCCCCGACGCCCGCCCAGCTCGGCTATGCGATGCCCGCCGAGTGGGCGCCGCATCGGGGCACCTGGCTCAGCTGGCCGCACAAGGAGGCGTCGTGGCCCGGGAAGTTCGAGCCGGTCCCCGACATCTTCGCGGAGATGGTGCGCCACCTCGCCGCGGTGGAGGAGGTCCACATCAACGGTGCCGGCGTCGAGATGGAGGATGCCGTGCGCGGCGTCCTCCGCGCGAGCAAGGTGAGCGGCGAGAACGTCTTCTTTCACCACCATCCCACGAACGACGCCTGGTGCCGCGACCACGGCCCGATCTTCGTGCAGCGCCGCGACCATGGCAGCGTGGATGAGGCGATCGTCGACTGGGGCTTCAACGCCTGGGGCGACAAGTACCCGCCGTACGACCTGGACGACGTCGTGC
>DASUXZ010000252.1:0-5715 GCA_036377655.1 Gemmatimonadales bacterium | reverse complement strand
CTCGAGCTCGAGCGGAACCTCGGGAGCCGCAGCGGACTCTCCCCGGCCCGTGCAGGCCGCGGCGAGAAGGAGCGTGAAGAGGGGAAGGGCGGGACGCATCGGGAGGAAACGTAGCGCCCGGGCGCTGACTCCGCGAGACGGTGGGGCGCGCAGCGATGGGATCATCCACGATCGGAGCGAGCGATGCGCAGCCATGGAGTGATGGGGAGCGTCGGGGCACTGACGAGGTTCGGCACGGTCCTCCGCCTCGGGGCGAACGCCGGCGCCTCGATGGTCGGTGCGGCGGCACTGGCCCTCGCCGCGATCAACGCACCCGCGGAGGCGCAGCAGCCACCACAGCCCACCTGCGACGCCGCCGAGTACCGCCAGCTCGACTTCTGGCTCGGCGAATGGGAGGTGACCGTGCAGGGCCGGCCCGCCGGGCAGAGCGTCATCAGCTCGCGCGAGAAGGGATGCCTCGTCCATGAGCAGTGGACGTCGGCGGGCGGTGGGACCGGAGAGAGCATGAACTTCTACGACCGGTCCGACGGGAAATGGCACCAGGTCTGGGTGGCGAGCAACGGCTCGGTGCTCCGCCTGAGCGGCGTCCTCGAGAACGGGTCGCTTGCCTACGCGAGTGAGGGGAAGCGTCCCGACGGGACGAAGGTCCTGCACCGCCTCGTCTTCACCCCGAACGCCGACGGCACGGTGCGCCAGCACTGGACGACCTCGACCGACGACGGAAAGACCTGGAACGATGCGTTCGACGGGCTGTACCGCAAGCGGTCCGCAGGCACATCGGGAGGCGGGGGCGGCGAGCGGTAAACCGTTCGGGGCAATGGAATTCCCCGGTCCGGGGGACGGGCGTCTCCGGCCGCTGGACCCCTTGGAAAGAGGGGCCCGGCGGCCTATATTCCCCGCCCTTCGGCCAGGTAGCTCAGTTGGTAGAGCAGCGGACTGAAAATCCGCGTGTCGGGGGTTCGATTCCCTCTCTGGCCATGCGCGCACCGTCGTCCTGATGCTCGACACGGCCCCTTCGTGGAAGGGGCCGTTCTTCTTTCGGGGCGCGAGGTGTTTTCTTTGACCAAGGGACCTCCGTTCAACCGCCGCGACTTCGAGCGACCATGGAACCGAGCCCGACGGACCCGCCGCCCTCCTCGCGCGAGGCGCATCCCGCCACGCATCACCATCGCGCCCGCATCAGGCTGTTCCACGCCGCCGTCACCACGCTCGCCACCCTGGGCGGCATCGTGATGGGGTTCATGGTGACGCTCGCGATCGTCGTCGCGAAATCGGTGTTCGGCTACTTCATCTTCGGCCTGGAGGACCTGCTCGCACTCCGCTGGGAGGTCGCGCCCGTTCTCGTCGGCGGCATCGCCGGCTACCGGCTCGGCCGCCGCCGGCCGCACTCGGTGGCCTGGGCGACGGTCTCGGGCGTCGGTGGACTCCTCGTCGGGGTCTCCATCGGGTCCCTCGCCGGGTGGGAGCTCGGCGGCGACACCACGGGCCGGTGGGCCGGCGGGATCATCGGCGGCGCGCTCGGGCTCGTCGGGGGGACCGTGGCGTCGCTCCGGATACGGCGGGTGCCGCGCCATCCGCTCATCGCCGCTGCTGCCGCCGTCGTCGCCTTTCTCGGGGCGGTGTCCTTCGCCCTGTTCGGGGCGACGAACCTGATCGACATCGATCCGCTCGAGTTCGGCACGCCGGCCGGCGTGCCGATGCCCGAGCCCGCCTCGGTGGACGCGGTGGTCTTCCTGCTCGGCGACGCCGGCGCCGCGGTGAAGGGCCGGTCACCTCTCCTCGACGCACTCCAGGCGGACGTCGAGCGCTGGTCGGCGGCGCTCGCCCGCGACTCGGCGGTGTCCGTCGCGTACCTCGGCGACCTCGTCTATCCGAGCGGCATCCACGATCGCGATCACTCCTCGTTCCCGACCGACTCGGCCCGCCTCTGGGACCAGGTCTCGCTCGTCGGCGGACCCGCCGCCCGGCGGCACGCGACGGTCGGCCTCTTCGTCACCGGGAACCACGACTGGGGGAACACGAGCGGCGACGTGGGCCTCGACCGGATCGGCAATCTCGGCGAGCAGCTCGCGGCGGCCCGGCAGGCGGGGCACCTCGTCGCCCTGTTTCCCGCGGCGGGCGAGCCGGGTCCCGCCGTCCGCGACCTTCGCCGGAACGTTCGCATCGCGTTCTTCGATACCCACTGGTTCCTGCAGCAGCGCGAGGGAGGACTGCGGCGCGCCTTCTTCGAGCGGCTCGAGGAGGTCCTCGAGGGCGCGCGGGACCGCGAGGTGATCCTCGTCTCCCATCACCCGTACTACTCCGCCGGGCCGCACGGGGCGATCGTCCCCGGCTACCACACCTACGGCGTGGCGTACGCCCTCAAGAAGGCGGGCGCGCTCGTCCAGGACCTCAATTCCCCGGCGTACGGCGAGCTGCTCGCCGGGCTCCGGCGGACCTTCGAGGCGAGCCGGAAGCCGCCGCTCATCTACGCGGGCGGGCACGACCATTCCCTCCAGGTTCTCACGGGCGCCGGCGACTTCGATCCGCGCTTCGCGGTGGTGAGCGGCGCCGGCAGCAAGGTCTCGTCGATCCAGATGGGGCCCGGGCTCGTGTGGGGCGGATCGCAGCCGGGCTACATGATGCTGGTGTTCCGGAAGGACGACGGCGTGGACCTCTTCGTCGTCGCCGGAGACGCCGATCACCTCAAGTGCGAGGGAGCGGACGACGAGATCGCGCGGTGCATGGCGGAAGGAACCAACGCCTTCGAGATCGCGTACTCGGCGTCGCTGCTCGGGCCGTCGAAGCGGCCGCGGGAGCTCACGCCCGTCTCGCCGGACACCGTCGCCCCGGGCACGCCGTGGTGGACCGACGAGGCGCCGATCGCGCGCGTCGATTCGGGCCCGCCGCTGGACCTCGAGCCGTCTCCGGTCGCCGTGCCCGCGCGCGTGCTGCTGCATGGCGCCGATTCGGTGACGACGACGCCCGGGCGCACCTATCCGGCGGGGCGCCTTCGCCGGCTCTTCGCGGGCGACCTCAACCGCCATCTCTGGCAGGTGCCGGTGCGGCTGCCCGTGCTCGATCTCGACTCGGTGGCGGGCGGGCTGCACCCGTCGGAGATCGTCGGCGGGAAGCAGACCGTCGGGCTCCGGTTCACCGGCCGCGACGGACTCGAGTACGATTTCCGCCCGGTGGTCAAGCAGCCGCTGATGATTCCCGAACGGCTGCGCGACGGACCGATCGGTGACCTGTTCGACGACCAGATGGCGGGACAGCTGCCGTTCAGCGCGGTCGTGGTGGCGGCGCTCGAGGACGCGCTGGCGATCACCTCGCCCACGCCGGTGGCGGTCGTGATGCCGAACGATCCGCGCCTCGGCCAGTACCGCGCGATGTTCGCCGGCCGCGTGGGCCTCTTCGCCGTGCATCCCGACGAGCGGAGCGGCGGGCGGCGCGGATTCGCCGGCTACACGAACATCGTCGGCAGTGATGTCGTGTTCGATTCGGTGCGGAAGGATCCCGGCAGCGCGTTCGACGCCCGGACGTTCCTCCGGATCCGCCTGGTGGATTTCCTGGTGGGCGACTGGGACCGGCACGCGGGCCAGTGGCGATGGGGACGCCGGATCGTCGAAGGCCGGACCATGTGGCGGCCGATCCCGGAGGATCGCGACTGGGCGCTCAGCCATATCGACGGATTGACCGCGCGCGTCGCGCGCGTGCTGTTCCCGAGCTACGTCGGGTTCTCGGAGGCGTTCCCCCCGATTACCCGGCTCGCCCGGTCCGGGCGCGAAGTGGACCGCGCCGTGCTGAACCCGCTCGACCGCAGCGAGTTCATCGCGGCGGCGCGCGAGGTGCAGGCCGCCCTCTCGGACTCGATCATCGGGGCCGCCGTGGGCCGGCTGCCGCCGCCGTACGTGGCGCTCGACGGCGCGCGCCTCGCCGGGGCGATCAGGACGCGACGCCAGCGCCTGGTGGAGTACGCGGAGGAGTTCTATCGATCGCTGGCTCGCGAGATCGAGGTCCACACATACGCGAACCGCCCGGACACGGTCGAGTTCACCCGGCTCGATGCGGAGCGCGCCGGGTTCCGGATCCGGAGCGGAGGCCCGGACGGGGGAGTCGCGTACGAGCGCGTGATCGACGGACGTGACACCCGTCGCGTACGGCTCTTCGCCGACCGGGGCGAGGACACCATCACGGGGAGCGAGAGCCTCCCGTTCGACGTGGAGATCGTGGACGAGCGGCCCGAATGACACCAGATTGAAACCGCCATGTTCTGTCCGGATCGGCGGTGACCGGTGTCCCCAGGGATCTGGCGGCGGGTCTTGCGACCGCCTATTCCCTCGAGCGCGAACTCGGGCGCGGTGGCATGGCCACTGTCTTCCTGGCCCGCGACCTCAAGCACAAGCGTCCCGTCGCATTGAAGGTCCTGCATCCCGAGCTCTCCCAAGCGCTCGGCCCGGAGCGATTCCGCCGGGAGATCGACACCGCCGCGCGCCTGCAGCATCCGCACATCCTCACCGTCCATGATTCGGGCGAAGCGGGCGGTCGCCTCTGGTACACCATGCCCTTCGTCGAAGGCGAATCGCTCCGCGACCGGCTGCGCCGCGAGCGGCAGCTGCCGGTCGACGAAGCGCTCCGCATCGCGCGCGAAGCCGCACTTGCGCTCGACTATGCGCATCGCCACGGGGTCATCCATCGCGACGTCAAGCCGGAGAACCTGCTCCTCTCCGCGGACGGCGACACGCTGGTGGCCGACTTCGGCATCGCGCGGTCGCTGGAGGGAGCCGACGACGCGCTGACTCAGACGGGGGTCGTGATCGGCACCCCCGCGTACATGAGCCCGGAGCAGGCGAGCGGCGAGGCTGCACTCGATGCGCGGAGTGACGTATACGCGCTCGGATCCGTGCTGTACGAGATGCTTGCCGGCGAGCCCCCATTCACCGGTCCCACCGCCCAGGCGATCACGGCCAAACGGTTCAGGGATCCGGTGCCAAGTGTCCGACGGGTGCGGTCGAGCGTGCCGGAAGGCGTCGACCGTGCGCTGCAGCGCGCGCTCGCGCTGGTGCCGGCGGACCGGTTCGCGACGGCCGCGGCGTTCGAGAAGGCGCTCGCCGCTTCGGCTGATCGCCAGGACACGAGCGATGCGCATCCGCGTCGCATCGGCGTGCTCGTCGGCACCGCCGTGCTGCTCACGCTTGCACTGGCCGCCATCTTCGCGTGGACCCGCCGCGCGGTGCCGGCGCAGGAGGGGACAAAGCGGATTGCAGTCCTTCCCTTCGAGAATCTTGGGGACTCATCGGACGCCTATTTCGCCGATGGGCTGACGGATGCAATTCGCGGCAAGCTCGCGGCGGTGCCGGGATTCGAGGTCATCGCGAGTACCAGCACCAGCGAATATCGCGGGACGGCGAAGTCGCCGAGCCAGATTGCGAGGGAGCTGGGCGTCCGTTACTTGCTCCTTGGCCGGGTCAGGTGGGACAAGGGGGGAAATATCAGTCGCATCGAAGTGAGTCCGGAGCTCATCGAGCTCGCGTTGGCGGGAGCGCCCGCGACGCGGTGGCAGCAGCCGTTCTCTGCCGCGCTCACGGGCATATTCGAAGTCCAGGCCGACATCGCGACGCGGGTCGCGAGTGCCCTCGACGTGGCCCTCGCGGCGGAGACCCGGTCCCGGATCGCCGCCCGTCCCACCGCCAGCCTCGAAGCGTACGACGCGTTCCTGCAAGGGCAGGAGGTCGA
>DASUXZ010000251.1:0-3513 GCA_036377655.1 Gemmatimonadales bacterium | reverse complement strand
GCCGAGGAGCCCGACGATCTCGCCCTGCTCCACCCGCACGCTCACGCTGTCCACGACGCGCCGGTGCCGGAACGACTTCGAGAGCTCGATCCCCTCGAGCACGCTCCGCGGGCCGGTGGGCGTGGCGCGTCGCGGCGCACGGAGGCTCGTGCGGGCCACCGCCACGAGCGCGTCGAACGCGGCGGCGCGGTCGGCGGCCACCGCCGGCCACCAGTCGCCGACCGTCTGGATCGCCTCCCAGCCGATCGCCGCCGTGTCCTCGAGCCACCCCTCTCCCGCGAGCCGCGGAAGGAGCGAGCCGGTCAGGTGCTCGCGGATCTCGTCCTCGGAGAGGTCGGGCTCCACCCCTCGCGAGAGGTCGCGGTAGCAGACGAGGAAGGTCTCGCGATACGAGATGAGCAGCTCCGCGAGCGACAGCGCGCCGTGCGGGCCGGCGCCGCGCACCACGGCCGCGAGCGTGAGCGGAACCGACGGGTCGCGCCGTGAGACCGCGCCGAGCCAGGCGTCGCTCACGGGCCGGCCGGCCTCGTGCCCTCGGGATCGAGCTGGATGCCCTCGACCTTGCCGGCGACGTCGACGCGCGCGACGCGCTCGCCGCCGCCGGGCTGCATCACGATCACGATCTCGTCGCCGCGCACGTAGGCGATGGAGGGCGCGCCTCCGGGCTCCGCCGGCTCCACGCGATGGTACGATCGGGCATCCCGGCGGGCCGAGATCCGGCTCAGCGAGGACTCGGAGCTGTCGGCCGCCGCCGGCGCGAAGTCGGCGACGATGGAGTCCCCTGTCATCCAGTCGCGCTCGTCCGTGGCCGAGTCGACCGCTCCGGCGAGCCAGCCGGAGCCGAAGACCCGGATCTGCCGCAGCACCTCCCCCGGGAGGTCGAAGGCGAGCGAATCTCCTCGCACCGCGTGCCGCTCGGACGTGGCGTCCGGCTTGAGGCTGTCGCCCCAGGCGAGCAGCTGCTGCACCTCGCCGGCGGCGAGATCCGCGGCGATCGTGTCGGCGCGGAGGTCCCAGTCGCCGCGCTCGAGATGCCCGCGGCCGGAGGCGGTGATGTAGCTCAGCTTCCGCCCCTCGAGCTCGAAGTCGATCCGCGCGCCCGAGAGCGCGAAGCTGTCCGCGCCGAGGCCCTCGAAGACCGGGCTCCCGAGGAGCGTCCCGTCGTCCGCCTCGCCGGTATCGAGCCGGAGCGAATCCCCGCGGGCGCGCATGTCGCTCCGGTCGATGGTCACGCGGCCGCCGCCCCAGATGAGCGCGTTCCCGCGGGAGCGGAGCCGGTCGGCGAGGATCACGTACGGCTCGCCGGGCGTGCCGGGCGCCGAGTCGGCATCGAAATACTCGACCTGGGGACGCCCGGTCGCGTACATCTCCGCGCTGTCGCGCACGCCGGTGGCGGGACGCATGTAGTCGATCGAGGGCCCGCGGACGGTGGAGCCCGTCTCGAGGTTCCGCACCACGACGTTGCCGCGCGCCTCCCAGGTCTCGGTGGCCTTCCGGTAGTACGCCCGGCGCGCGTCGATCGCGACGCTCGTGTCGCGATAGCGCATGTAGCCGTGGAACTCGACGTCGCCGCTCGCATGGGCGATGACGCTGTCGGTCTCCATCGTGATCGGCTGGCCGGCGCAGCGGAGCCGCACGTCCCCGCTCGCGAAGTAGCTCTGGCCGATGAACCCGCCGGAATCGCTCGAGGAGACGAGCTGCACCCGGCACTGCTGCGACTGGGCGCCCGCCGCCGTGGGGAGGGCGGCGCCGAGGGCGGCGAGGGCGAGCAGGCGGCGGATCACTGTCCGGGAAGGATGAGGCTGTCGCCGGCGATGGCGCGGGGCCGGCTCGCGACGAAATTCCTGAAATCGGCGTCGGCCCGGAAGCCATCGCCCTCGACGCGCTCGGCGCCGCGCGTGAGCACGAACGGCTTGTCGCTCGAGAGCGAGTTCGCGCCCGGGTCGTAGGTCAGCGACTCGCCGGTGAGGCGGCGCCCGTCGGAGACGCTCAGCACCACGCTCCCTTCGGCCAGGAGCGAGCCGTCGCGGATCTTGTACTCCATGCGATTCGCGGTGAGGGAGGAGGTCTCGACGCCGTTCTCGTCGAAGAACCGCGCCCGCACGCCGAGGAGGATCATGACCTGGCGCGCGTCGTACAGGAACGCCGTGTCGGCCTGGATGGTGCTCCGGCGGATGCCGTCGTGCTCCAGGTGCTGGAGCACGCCGTACATCCGCTGGTCGGCGCTGTCCGCTTCGGCGACCACACCGGTCGGCGGGGCGCCCTGCTCCCCGCAGCCGGCGAGGACGACCGCGAGGCAGAGGAGCGCCGTCCGCATCAGCGGGTCGCTGCGGCCAGCTCGATGGGCGCGCCGGGCGCGCCGCTCGCGTCGCGGCGGCGGAGCGCCGCGCCGATGAACGCGGCGAAGAGCGGATGCGGGCGCGTCGGCCGGGACTTGAGCTCCGGATGGTACTGGCAGCCGAGGAACCAGGGATGGTCCGGGAGCTCGATCACCTCGACGAGGCTGCCGTCCGGCGACTGCCCGGAAAGCCGGAGCCCGTACTCGGCGAGGACGTCCCGGTACGCATTGCTCACCTCCCAGCGGTGCCGGTGCCGCTCGCTGATCTCGGTGGCCCCGTAAGCCTGCGCCACCTTGGAGCCGGGCCGGAGCCGGGCGGTGTACGCCCCGAGGCGCATCGTGCCGCCGAGGTTCGTCACGTCCCGCTGCGACTGCATGAGCGCGATGACCGGCGTGGCGCAATCCGGGGCGAACTCGGTGCTGTTGGTGTCCGGAAGCCCGCAGACGTTGCGCGCGAACTCGATGATCGCCACCTGGAGCCCGAGGCAGATGCCGAAGAACGGGAGACCGTTCTCGCGGGCCCAGCGGATCGCCTCGACCATGCCTTCCACGCCGCGCTCGCCGAAGCCGCCGGGAATCAGGAGCCCGTCGAAGCCGCGGAGAAGCTCGCCCGCCGCGGCCTGGTCGGCGAACCGATCGCTGCCGAGCCACTCGATCCGGACGTGCGCGTCGTGCGGGATCCCGCCGTGAATGAGCGCCTCCTGCACCGACTTGTACGCGTCGTGCAGGTCGGTGTACTTCCCGACCACGGCGATGCGGACCTCCTTCGACGGCCGGAGCACGCGCTCGACCATGGCCTTCCAGGCGCCGAGGTCCGGCTCCTTCGTCTCGAGGCGCAGTCGGTCGCACACCTCGCGGTCGAGGCCCTGGTCATGGAAGCGGATGGGGATCTCGTAGATCGAGCGCACGTCCGGACTTTCCACCACGCAACCGAAATCCACGTTGCAGAATAGCGCAATCTTGCGCTTGATGTCGGCCGAGATCGGCTGCTCGCTCCGGCAGATCAGGATGTCCGGCTGGATCCCGATCTGCATGAGGTCGCGCACCGAGTGCTGGGTCGGCTTGGTCTAGAGCTCGCCCGCCGCCGCGATGTACGGCACCAGCGTGAGGTGGATGAACAGGGCGTTGTCCCGCCCGACTTCCTGGCGGAACTGCCGGATCGCCTCCAGGAACGG
>DASUXZ010000250.1:0-7305 GCA_036377655.1 Gemmatimonadales bacterium | reverse complement strand
GGCCGCCCCGAAGCGCACCTCGACGGCCCCGAGATCGAGCGCGGCGAGCTCGCCGCAGGAGGCGATGCCGGTGGCCTCGAGCGCCGGCCCGAGCTCCTTCGGCGGGGCGAGCACCTCGAGCGGCCAGGGCGCGAGGAAGGCGCGCTCGGCACCGTGCTCGACCACGGTGATCTCGTCCGGGCCGTGGACCGCGGCCACCTCCGCCGCGACCGGCACCGCCGCCACGCCGGCGCGCGGCACGCCGCCCCGCTCGCGCACGAGCGCGAGCAGGTCCGCTGCGAGCCCGCGCGCCTCGAGCCCCCACGCATCCGCCCAGATGAGCCCGGCGCGATCGGCCCGGATGCGGGGAGCGAGGCTGAGGAGCGCGGCGCCGAGCTCAGCGCCCGCCGCGGCGGTCGCGGCGGCCGGGTTCCAGAGACAGACGAGTGTCATCGCGCCAGACCGGAATCTCGAGATCGGTGCCCGCATGCCACCCCGACGCGCGCGCCTCCACCCGGAGCGCCACGTAGCGCACGTCGGGCGTGCGGCCCGCGCGGTTGCGCCGCCAGCCGTAGCGCTCGAGCCGCGGCCGGGACGAGAGCCGGACGGTGGCGAGCGCCGTGACCCGGGTGGCCAGCACGAGCGCCGTGCCTCCCTCGTGCGCCGCGCGTGAGAGGCGCACCATGGCGCTGCTCTCGGGGTCGGCGCCGTCGAGCACCACGAGGGCGAACCCGCCCGAGCGGGAGAGGACTTCGGCGGCGCGGAGCGCCTCGAGTGCGCCGCGCGGGCGGACCAGGAGGGGACCGGTGCGCCAGCAGGCGCCCGCCACGAGATGGCGCGCGTCGATCCATGCCGCGCGCTCCCCCGCCGCCACGGTCCGGAGCGCCGTGGACCGGAGCAGGGCGGCGGTGCCCACCCCCGGGGTCCAGACGGCGAGGCGGCCGCGCTGGAAGCCCCCGGCCGGGAGGATGCGATCGAGCGCCGAAACCCCGGTGGGCACGGCGCTTCGGCTCCGCTGCGCCTCCGGCAGCGCATCGGGGAAATGCTGCGCCAGGAGGGCATGGGCGGTGGCGGCCCGGGCGATCATGGACCTACCCGAAGAAAAACCGAAGTCATGCGCGACAATACTGCCGGAACCCGCGCCACGCAAGCGGCGGTTTCCGCGAGCGGCGATCGCTGGAACCGCGCTCCTCCCGCCACTATTCTTGGGGATGCCCCACAGCCAACCGCAGGCAGAGAGCGCCGCGCCCATCGACGAGGCGGCCGGCGCGCCGCCGAGCGTGCCACTCCCGTGCTATCCCTGCCCCTACCAGTCCGCCTGCTGTGCCTACGGCACGACGCTCACGGACGAGGAAGCCGCCGCCGTCATCGCCGATCATGGGCCGGCAGTGGCGTACCGGACCAAGTGGGGCGAGTGGCGCACGCGGGTCCGCAACGGCCGCTGCGCGCTCTTCCGCGACAACCGCTGCCTCATTCACGGCGAACGCTACTATCCCGCCGTCTGCCGCGGCTTTCCCTGGACCGACGCCGAGACCGGCGGCCCCTATGAATTCGACCGGACGATCTGCCCCGAATTCATCGCGCGGCCCGAGCTCGTGCGGCTGGGGTGGGAGGGAGGGAATGGTCGGCGGTAGACGGTAGACAGTAGACGGTAGACTGCAGCCGCCAGCGTCTGCCGTCGACGAGCTACCATCCACCATCAACCACTCCCGTCCACCGTCCACCGTCCACCGTCCACCGTCTACTGTCTACTGTCTACGATCTACCGTCCACCGTGTATCGCGTACCGCCGATCGCCCATCATTCCGGAGCCCCGATGCCCCGCACCTTCCCCCGATGTCTCCCGGTCGTCCTTTCGCTCATGACCCTTGCCGCGCCGCTCGCCGCGCAGGCCGACGATGCGCTGGCCCGCGCCAACCGCCTCCTCCGCTCCGCCATCCTGATCGACGGCCACAACGACCTGCCCTGGGAAGTGCGGCGGACCACGCCCCCGATGGACGTGGAGGGGTACGACCTCAGGACGCGCACCCGCGGGCACACCGACCTCGAGCGGCTCGCCGCCGGGCACGTCGGCGGGCAGTTCTGGTCCATCTACATCCCGGGCGAGATCGGGGACAGCGGCTACGCGCGGGTCCAGCTCGAGCAGTTCGACATCGCGCGCCGCATCATCGAGCGCTATCCCGAGCGGCTCGCCTTCGCCTGGAGCGCCGACGACGTGGAGCGCGCGCGCCGCACCGGCAAGATCGCCTCGCTGCTCGGCATGGAAGGGGGCCACGCGATCGAGAATTCCCTCGGCGCCCTCCGGTCGTATCGCCGCCTCGGCGCCCGCTACATGACGCTCACCCACAACGTCACCCTCGACTGGGCCGACGCCGCGATGGACACGGCACGGCACGGCGGCCTCACCGACTTCGGCCGCGAGGTGGTGCGGGAGATGAATCGCCTCGGCATGCTCGTGGACCTGTCGCACACCTCGCCCGGCACGATGAGCGATGCGCTCGACGTGACGCGCGCCCCGGTGATCTTCTCCCACTCCTCCGCGCGCGGCGTCACCGACCACCCGCGCAACGTGCCCGACTCGATCCTCGTCCGGCTCAAGGAGAACGGCGGCGTGGTGATGGTCACGTTCGTCACGACGTTCGTGTCCGCCGAAGCGCTCGCGTGGGAGCGGTCGATGGGCGAGGCGCGCGGCCGCCTGCGCGACGTCGCCGACAGCACGGAGCGGCGCCGCATGCGTGACGAGTGGCTGCGCGCCCACCCGCGCCCTGCGGTCACCGTCAAGGACGTCGCGGACCACATCGAGCACATCCGCCGGGTGGCCGGCGTCGATCATGTGGGACTCGGCGGAGACTACGACGGCACCGACTGGCTGCCCGAGGGGCTGGAGGACGTCTCGGCCTATCCGAACCTCTTCGCGGAGCTCATCCGGCGGGGGTGGACCGATGTCGAGCTGCGGAAGCTCGCCGGCGGGAACATCCTGCGCGTCATGCGCCGGGCCGAAGCGGTGGCGGCGGAATCAGGGAGCGCCGGCCCCGCTCGCTGAGCCGCGCCGGCCGAACAGCGCCACGCCGCCCACGATCGCGATCGTCGCAAAGGCGAACCACTGGATGGCGTAGCTCAGGTGGGGCCCGTCGTCGAGTGCGGGCGCCTCGAGCGGCCGTGGCGATGCGGGGAGCGCGCTGTCCGGCGACTGCACGATCACGACATCGCTGACGGCGTAGGGAAGCATGGCCTCGATCGCGCTCCGGTCGAGGCCTTTCCACGTGATCCCCCGGCCCTCCGACGAGAGGCGCGCACCGTCGTCCTCGCGCTCCTCGAGCGGCAGCGCGAGGCCGCGCACCGTGGTCTCGTCGCCGGCCGGGGCCGTCTCCGAAGGATCGATCGTGACGGCATCGGGCGAGGCGACGAAGCCGCGGAGCACGAGCACCGCGAGCGTATCGCCGCTCAGCCGGAGCGGCGTCACGACGTGGACCCCGGGCCGCTCGCGGAGCGCCTGCCCCCGGATCACGAGCTCGTGCGCCGCATCGTACCTCCCGGTCGCGCGCACCATGCGCTGAGCGGGAGCTTCGCCGTCCGTCGCGCCGAGGTCGAGCTCGGGAAGACCGCGCGCCGCGGCCGCGACATCGTTCGCCGCCCGCCGCTCCCGCAGGCGCTCGAGCTGCCAGAACCCGAGCCGGAGGCACGCCGCGGCCACGAGGCCGATGACGAGGAGAAAGACGAGCCGAGCGCGAGATGACATGCTGTCCCTGTCCAGAGACGTGAATGGCGGCCCCGGCGTTCGCAGGGTCCGCGCCAAGAATCGGGATGACAAGAAGATACGCCGATCCGGGCGGGGAGGAACGCTCCTTGCGCACCGGGAAGTCGATCCGCCGTACTTCCACACTCCACCGGAGCTTCCTCCGATGCGTACCGCGCTTCGCTCCTCCGTCCTCGCGCTTGCGCTCGTCGCGGTCGTGACCGCCTCCCTCGCTGCCCAGCACCGCCGGCCCGGCATCCGCGAGGCCGGTCCGGATGGCCGCAGCGGCTTCTGGGGCGTCCTCACGCTCGGTGCCGGGGTCGAGCAGGTGAACTTCGACGACGACGGCCTCGGCTATAGCGATCCCCTCACGCGGGGGATCTTCGCGATCCGGCTCGGTGGAACCGTTTCGCCGCACGTCCGTATTGGCGGCGAGGTCGGCGCCTGGGTCAACGAGGATCGCGGCCTCACCGAAACCGTGGGGAACCTCATGGTCATCGGGCAGTTCTATCCGTCCGAGCGGGCCGGCTTCTTTCTCAAGGCCGGGGCGGGCGTCGGGCGAAGCTCGCTTACCGACGATTTCGGCTCGCTCGACGAGGACACCGGCTTCGTCGGTGCGCTCGGCGCCGGATACGATATCCGTCTCGGGCGCCATGTCTTCCTGGTGCCGACGATCGACTTCGCGGCCTACACGCTCGACGGCAATGGCGGCGACTATCAGGAGCGGATCACCTCCTTCGGAATCGGGATCGCGTATCAGCGCTGAGGTGCCGCCGGCAGGTGCGGTTCTTGCATTATCTTGCAGTCCCGACGGGCCGGCCGATTCCTGACCGGCCCGTCACACTCCCAGATCCGGATTCTGTCATTGTCGATCAAGTCCTTTGCATGGCGGCGGTTGGCTTCGCTGCTGGTGCCCCTCGTCGCTGCCTGCGGCGGAGACGACCTCGTCCTGCCGGAGGAGGGTGTTCCGGCCACGATCTCCGTCGTCGATGGAAATGGGCAACAGGGAACGGTCGGAAATGCCCTCGCCGAGCCGATCCTGGTCCGGGTCCTCGACGTGCAAGGGCGCCCGGTTCAGGGCCAGCAGGTGACCTTCACCGTTGTGACCGGCGGGGGCTCGGTGGACCCCGCGACGCCCACGACCGACGCCGACGGCGAAGTCACCACCGAGTGGACGCTCGGCCCCGCTGCCGGGCTGCAGCAGCTTCAGGCGCGCGCCACCGGCGGCGCCGCCCCCGCCAATCTCTCGACGTCCGTCTCCGCCACCGCGTCGCCATCCACGGCCGCCGAGATCGAGCTCGTCTCGGGAAGCGAACAATCGGCCACGGCAGGCTCCCAGCTTCCCGACTCGCTCATCGTGCTCGTCACGGATGCCGTCGGCAACCCCGTCGCCGGCGTCACCGTGACGTGGTCCGTGACGGGCGGGGGCTCCGTGAGCGAGCCCACGACGATGACCGGTGCGAACGGACGCACGGGCGTGCGCCGCACGCTCGGCCTCACGGCCGGGCCGCAAGGCACGAGTGCCGCCGCGTCTGGTCTTGCGGGATCGCCCGTCACCTTTACCGCCACTGCGACGGTGGGAACGGCGGGTCGGCTCGCCGTAGTGCAGCAGCCCTCTCCCTCCGCGTCGAGTGGCGCGGCGTTCGCACAGCAGCCGCGCGTTCAGGTCCAGGATATCGGCGGCAACGACGTCGGCGTGCCGGGCAGGGCGATCACCGCCGCGATCGCGTCCGGTCCCTCCGGCGCCACGCTCAACGGCGCGCTCACCGTGGCGACGGCCGCAAACGGCCAGGCTGCCTTCACGAATCTCTCGATCACCGGTCCTGCGGGGACGTACACACTCAACTTCACCGGCGCCAACATGACGGGCGCCACGTCGGACCCGATCACCCTCGCCGCCGGTTCGCCGGCGCGGCTGGCGTTCACCCGCCAGCCCGCGGACGCGACGGCCGGCGCGAGCATCACGCCCTCGGTCCAGGTGACGATCCAGGACGCGCTCGGGCAGGCGGTGCCGGGCGCCACGAATGCCGTGACGATCGCGATCGGCGCGAATCCGGGCGGCGGGACGCTCGGCGGCACCCTGACCGCGAATGCCGTGAACGGTGTCGCCACATTCGCGAATCTCTCGATCAACCGCACGGGATCGAACTACACCCTCACCGCCTCTGCGTCCGGCCTCACGGGCACGACGAGCACCCCGTTCGACATCTTCACCGGGCCGGCGGCGGCGATGCAGGCCGCCGTGACGATGCCGGCGACGACCACCGCTTCCTCGGCGGTCGCGCCGGACCCGGCCGTGCGCGTGACGGACGCAAGCGGCAACCCGGTCGCCGGCGTGCTCGTCACCTTCGCCGCGGTCAACGGCGGATCGGTCTCCGGCGGAACGCAGACGACGGGCGCCGATGGGCGCGCGACGGTCGGCAGCTGGACGATCGGCGGCAACGCGGGGACGGAATACCTGCTCGAGGCCTCCGCACCCGGCCTCGGCGCGGTGACGTTCAGGACCACCGCGGTCGCAGGGACCGCGGGGCAGCTCTCCATCGAGACCCAGCCCGGCGGCACCGCGCAGAGCGGGGTCGCACTTTCTCCGCAGCCGGCGGTGCAGCTCAGGGACGGCTCGGGGAATCCGGTCTCGCAGGGCGGGATCGCCATCACCGCCGAGCTCGCATCCGGCCCGACGGCGATCCTCACCAACCCGACTGCGTCCACGAACGCGAGCGGGCGGGCCACGTTCAGCGGCCTCACCATCACCGGGCCGGCCGGCACTTACACGCTCAACTTCCGCGGTCCCGGCCTCTCCGGCATCGTCTCGACCGCGATCGTCCTCGGCTCGGGCTCGGCCACGAAGCTCGGGCTCACGACCCAGCCGCCGGCGTCGGTCGAGAACGGGGCGGTCTTCTCGCCGGCGCCGGTGGTCCAGCTCCAGGACGGTTCCGGCAATCCCGTCGGCACTGCAGGCGTGACGATCGACGTGGCCATCGTGTCCGGCAACGGAAGCCTCTCCGGGACGCTGACGGCGGAAACCAACAGCTCCGGGACGGCGGTATTCACGAACCTCCGGATCACCGGCCTGGTGGGGAATCGCACCCTCCGCTTCAGCGCCGACATCCCGGTCACCACGGTCAACTCGCAGTCCATCGCGGTCACGCCCGGCCCGGTGAACGCGGTGACATCGTCGATCACGGCGGCGCCCGCGACGATCACGGCATCGAACCCGGGAAGCGGTGGCAGCACGCTGACGGTGACCGCGCGCGACCAGAGCAACAACACGATTTCCGGTGTCACGGTCGTCCTGAATTCAGTGCAAGGGACCGGTTCGTTCTCCGCGATCGCACCGACGAACGCGTCCGGCATCGCGACGGCCACCTATACGAGCACCGTGGCGGGTGCGAAAGTCGTCGAGGCGACGATCGACGGCGTGACCATCTCCGCCCAGCAGCCGCTCACCGTCGTCGCCGCCGCCCCCGACGTCGGCAACTCCACGCTCGAGGTCTCGCCGACGGAGATCACCGTCAACGGCACCGCCGTCGCCACGGTGACCGCGAGGGACGCGTTCGGCAACCTGGTGAGCGGCGCCGATGTCATCGTGT
>DASUXZ010000249.1:0-2832 GCA_036377655.1 Gemmatimonadales bacterium | reverse complement strand
TCAATCGCGAAAAAATTGGGCGGACGGGGCGGACGGGGCGGACGAGGCGGACGAGGCGGACGAGGCGGACAAGGCGGACGGGGCGGACGAGGCGGACGAGGCGGACGAGGCGGATGCGAATGGACAGGACGGACATGGGACTGAGCCGAATGAGCAGGGTGTCGGCGCGCACGATTCCCGAAGCTCAGGCTTGGCGACGGCAGATCCTCGCATATAACCGCGTCCCGTCCGCCTCGTCCGCCTCGTCCGCCTCGTCCGTGACCGCCTCGTCCGCCTTGACCCACCCCATTGCCCTGACTAGCTTTCCGGGCTCACTGGAGGGCAGACCCGATGAAGCCGTCGTACCGTCCGCGCAACAAGCGCCGGATCGCCAAGCATGGATTCCGTGCCCGCATGGCCACCCGCTGGGGCCGCGCGGTGCTGTCGCGCCGCCGGAAGAAGGGCCGGAAGCGGCTCGTCGTCTCGCTTCCGTCGAAGCACGGGAGCTTCTGACGCCAACGGAGCGCCTCGGGCGGGCCAACCGGCTCGCGCGAGCCTCTGACATCCGCCGCTGTCTCGCGAGGGGCCGGCGCCGGCGGACCGGGCATCTCGACATGATCTGGGCCGACAACCTGACGGGCCATCCGCGCATGGGACTGATCGTTCCGAAGTTCCGGGCGACCGCGGTGGCCCGCAATCGTCTCCGCCGGCGCCTCCGCGAGATCTGGCGCCGGGAGATCCTTCCCCAGCAGGCCGCTCTCGACCTCATCATCCGCGCGCGCCGCGAAGCGTACGACGCGCCGTTCGCCGACCTCCGGCGCGAGCTGCTCGCCTGGCGCGACACCGCGCTCGCGCGGTGACCGATGGCGACGCTGGCAGCGCTTCCGCGGCGGGCGCTCATGCTGCTCGTGCGCGGCTACCAGGTCGCGATCTCGCCGGCGCTTCCGCCGAGCTGCCGGTTCACTCCCTCCTGCTCGCAGTACGCGCTCGAGGCGCTCGAGCGGCACGGTGCCCTCAAGGGCACCTGGCTCGCCGCGCGGCGGCTCGCCCGCTGTCACCCGTTTCATCCGGGTGGCGTGGATCCCGTTCCCTGAACCCGTGAAATAGCGTCCATGGACCGTCGTGCGATCTGGGCCGTTGCGCTCATGATGCTCATCGCCCTCGCGCCGTCCTTCCTGCTCAAGAAGCCGGCGGCGAACCGCCCCGGGTCCCTCGCCGACAGCGGCGCCGCGGCGCCTGTTGCCCCTGCGACCTCGGGACAGCAGCGTGACAGCGTCGTCACACCGGCAACCGGGACACCCGCACCCGGTGCGGCGCCGGACGTCGTGACCGACTCCGCGGCACAGGCGAGGCCGCCGGAGCTCATCGAGATCCGCTCTCCGCTCTATACCTATGTCGTGAGCACCGAAGGCGGCCGGATCGTCTCCGCCACGCTCGACGAATATCGTTCGATGGTCCCCGGCGATTCGGGCGCCGCGCAGATCCTCCGCGAAGGGGGCATTCTCGCGCCGCGGATCGTCACCGGCGGCGACACGGTTCCCGTGGACCGCTGGGTCCTCACGCCCTCCGCCCCGTCGCTCACGGTCGGGGAGGCGCCGGCCTCGCTCACGCTGACCGGTGGCGAGGGGGGCATCGGGATCGAGCTCACCTATACCTTCACGCCCGACTACCGGATCGGCGTCTCGGGACGGGTGAGCGGCATCGGCCCGGACGGCGGCCTCGTGCTCGTCGACCTCGGCCACGGCCTCCGGAACACCGAGGCCGACTCGGCGCAGAATTTCGGCGCCTACGGCCTCGTGGTGAAGAGCGCCGACGGCGCCGACCGCACCGACTTCCGCAGCATCGACGCCGGCGAGACGGAGCTTCTGAGCGGGCCCTTCGAATGGGCCGCCGTCAAGTCGAAGTACTTCGTGGCGAGCGTGTTCGCGTTCGATTCGGCGGGCGGCGACCGCGGACGCATCAGCGGGGTCCGCGCCAGCGCCGCCCCGGTCCAGACGCGGTTCGAGGACGCGGTGCAGGTCGTGGCGACGATGCCCGTGCCGCCAAGCGGCCTCGTGAGCTACGCGGCGTACGTGGGGCCGCTCGAGTACGATCGGCTTCACGCCATCGGCCACGAGTTCGACGACGTGAACCCCTACGGCTGGCCCGGCTTCCGCACGATCGTCCGCTTCTTCGCGGTGCCGGTCCGGTGGCTGCTCGTGCAGATGCACGAGAACCTGAACCTCGCCTACGGCGTCGTGCTCGTGCTGTTCGGCATCCTGGTGCGCGTGGTCCTCTGGCCGCTCAACCAGAAGGCCATGCGCGCCAACATGAAGATGCAGGAGATGCAGCCGCAGCTGAAAGCGGCGCAGGAGCGCTACAAGGACAACCCGCAGCAGCTCCAGGTCGAGATGTTCCGGCTCTACAAGGAGTACGGCGTCAACCCGATGAGCGGGTGCTGGCCGATGCTCCTCCCGATGCCGGTGCTCTTCGCCCTCTTCTTCGTGTTCCAGAACGCGATCGAGCTCCGCGGCCAGTCGTTCCTCTGGCTCCCCGACCTCGCCCAGAAGGACCCGTACTACATCATTCCGCTCGTGATGGGCGCATCGATGTACGTGCTGAGCAAGGTGGGCCAGGCCGGCATGGAGCCGAATCCGCAGATGAAGATGATGCTCTACATCATGCCGGTCATGATGACCGTCCTCTTCGTCAACTTCGCCTCGGGGCTCAACCTCTACTACGCGGTGAGCAACATCGCGAGCATCCCCCAGCAATGGCTCCTCGCCCGCGAGCGGAAGAAGCGGGCGGCGCGGGCCATCGTGGAGGTGAAGACGAAGAAGCCGGCGGGGGAGGGGCGGACGAAGCGGTAAGGGA
>DASUXZ010000248.1:0-3669 GCA_036377655.1 Gemmatimonadales bacterium | reverse complement strand
CGAACTGAAGATCGTTGGCCCCGGTGACGGTGAGGGCCGCGAGCACGGTCGCGGTCGCGTTGATGTTGTCCGAGAGCTGCGCTGCAGCCGGGGCCGCGGTCGCCGCGCTCGCAACCAGGGCGAGGAGGAACTTGAACGAGGTACGCATTGGACGATCCTGTCTCAGGGGGTTTGAGATCGGCGACACGAACCGCATCGTGAACCGGCGCCGGAAAAGGCAACCGACGTGCCAGATGTGTCACGAACCCGCCAACCGTCACATTCTTCGACAGGATGGATCAAGCGAAGGCACGCCAACGGATTGGCGGGTTTCGCGCTCGGATATCCGGTCGTCCGTCACGAATGACGACGGTCGGACGCCGCGGTCCGGGCCGCCGGTCGGAACGGCGAAAGCCCAAGCCGTGTACGGACTTGCGGCCCCGGCGCGGGCGGCGGTAAGATCGCGTCGAGCGTGCGGCGCTTCTTGCCTTGAAGGTGCCTGCCCCCGCAGGCCGGAGTCGCAGGATGTATCGAAATCGGGTGATTCGGGCCGGAGCGTTCCTCGCGGCCGCCACGGCGCTCGCAGGCGCTCCCGGGAGCGCGCACGCACAGGCTTCGGGCACATTGCAAGCGACCGCCGTCGTGCTTGACGATGCGGTCAGCCGGGAGCTCACCGCGCGGCTCGAGCGGCTCGCTGACAATCAGTCCATCGATCAGGCGGTAGGTTCCCTTCCCGGTCATCCGGTGGCGCTTCGGGTGGACGATTCCTCCCCGGCAGCCGAGACGCCGCGCCGGGTCCGTATCGACCTCATCTATATGTAGGGCTGCAGCCCCCATCCACAGGAGGCTTGGGCCATCCCTGGTGCCGCCACTTGCGCCGCGCTACTTTGCATTGTAAAGTGCTTTTCGTAGCCAGCCAATACCTGTTCGATCACCCCGGCGATCACCGCCGCCGGCCGCCCCGGGCACGCTCAACGGACCTGACATGCATCTCGAGATTCGCGACGTATCGAAGACCTATCCCAACGGCGTGCAGGCGCTCCGGAACGTCTCGATGACCATTCCGGTCGGCATGTTCGGGCTCCTCGGCCCGAACGGCGCCGGGAAGTCCACGCTCATGCGCATCCTGGCCACGCTCCAGGAGCCCGACCGCGGGACGGTGACGCTCGGTGACATCGACGTCGTGCACCAGAAGGATGCGGTGCGCCGGACCCTCGGCTACCTGCCCCAGGAGTTCGGCGTCTATCCGAAGGTCAGCGCCGAGAGCCTGCTCGATCACTTCGCGCTCCTCAAGGGCATCGCCGGCCGTGGCGAGCGCAGGGACGTGGTCGAGGCGCTCCTCCGCCAGACGAACCTCTGGGACGTCCGCCGCCAGAAGCTCGGCGGGTACTCCGGGGGAATGCGTCAGCGGTTCGGCGTCGCCGTCGCACTCCTCGGAAATCCGCGCCTCCTCATCGTGGACGAGCCCACCGCCGGCCTCGATCCCGCCGAGCGGGTCCGCTTCCTCAATCTCCTGAGCGAGCTCGGCGAGAACAGCGTGGTCCTCCTGTCCACGCACATCGTCGAGGACGTGAGTGAGCTGTGCACCCGGATGGCGATCATCGACCGCGGCGAGATCCTCCTCGAAGCCGAGCCGCTCCGCGCGATCGACGGGCTCCGCGGCCGCATCTGGCGCCGCGTGATCTCCCGGGCCGACCTTCCGGCACTCGGGCTCGAGCATGCCGTCATCTCGACGAAGCTGCTCGCGGGCCGGACCGTGGTGCACGTCTACGCCGACCGCCAACCGGACGCCGGCTTCGAGCCCGTCGAGCCCGACCTCGAGGACGTCTACTTCAGCACGATGTCGGGCCGGATCGGGCAGCGCGCGGGGGGCCTCGCCGCGGCGGCCGGCGCATGAGATTCCGCGAAGTCCTCCGCTTCGAGCTCGCCTCTCAATTCCGCCGCGTCACGATCTGGGTCACCTTCGTGGCGCTGCTCGCCTTCGCCTGCATGATCACGCTCGCAGCCGACCCGGCCGACGGCGAGGTGATGCGCAATTCGCCCTTCGGGATCGTCTTCGTGTCGGTCCTCGCAGGGGTGGTCTGGCTCCTGATCGGCGGGTCGGTGGCCGGGGAGGCCGCGGCGAGGGACATGCATTCGGGAATGCACCCGCTCGTCTACACGCTCCCGCTCCGGAAGGGAGAGTACCTGGGCGGGCGGCTCGTCGCCGCCTGTCTCGTCAACGCGCTCATCCTCCTCGCGATCCCGGCGGGGGTGATGATCGCCACGGCGCTCGCGGGGATCGGCGCGACGCCCCTCGCCTCGTTCGATCCGGCGGCCTACCTCTCCGCGTTCGGCGTCGTCACCCTCCCGTTCGCGATCGTCGTCACGGCCGTCCAGTTCGCCTGGGCGCTCAGCCGGCGCAGCGCGATGGCGAGCTACGCGGCGAGCGTCGCCATCTTCGTCGTGTCGCACGCGGGCCTGTTCGCGATCCTCCGCCTGGCCGGCCGTGAGGATCTCCTCACGGAGCTGGACCTCGTCGGCATCGGAGGCATCCTCTTCGCGATCGGCGAGCGGCTCACGCCCGCAGAGCAGAACACCCGGCTCATCGCACTCGATCCGGCACTGCTCCTCAACCGGGCGCTCTGGCTCGGGATCGCGCTTGCGGTGTCCATGCTCGCCTGGCGGCGCTTCCGCTTTGCGCATCCGTCGGCCGCGCGCCGCCGACGCATGATCCCCTGGCTCCGCCGGCGTCGCGGGGCGTCTTCCGCGCACCTCGCTGCCGGAGAAACGCGTCCGATCGCCGTGCCCGACGCCACGCGAGCATTCGGGGCCGGCACCCGCGCGCGGCAGGCGCTCGCCCTTGCCCTGGCCTCGTTCCGTACGGCAACGGGAGGCCGCTTCGGGCTCGCGCTCGGCGGCCTCTTCGCGCTGCATCTCATCGTGCTCCTGCCGGAGTACATGCGCTTCATGGGCGTCCCCCTTCGCCCGGACACCGGGCACGTCCTGTCGATGTTCACGGCGCCGCTCACCGAGGCCAGGACACCGCTCGTCGTCATACCGCTCCTCATCGCGTACTTCGCCGGCGAGATCCACTGGCGCGAGCGGGACACGGGAATCGACGAGATGGCCGACGCGCTGCCGCTGCCCGACGCGGTGCGGTTCCTCGGACGGCTGCTCGGCCTCGGTCTCGCGATCGCGGCGTGGCTCACGCTGCTCGGATCCGCGGCGATCCTCGGCCAGCTCGCGATGGGGCACGCCGAGCTCCGCCTGCCCCTCTACTTCGGGGTGCTCTTCGGCCTGCAGCTTCCGGAATACCTGCTCTTCGCGGTGCTCGCCCTCGCCATCCACGCAGCCGCCGACCACAAGTACCTGGGGCATGTCCTGGCGATCGCGGCGCTCGGAGCCATCGGCTTCGCACCGGCCCTCGGGGTCCGCCACCACCTGCTCGTCTACAGTGCGAGCCCCGGGTGGTCGTGGTCCGACATGCGCGGGTTCGGCCCGGGTCTCGGCCCATGGATCTGGTTCAAGGTCTACTGGGCCGGCTGGGCGCTCCTGCTCGGCGTGGGAGCGACTCTCGTTCTCGCGCGCGGCCGCGAAGGGCGGGTCACATCCCGTTTCGGCAGGGCGCGAATCACCGCGGCGGCGCGCCGGGTTGCGCTCGCCGCGGTGGCGCTCATCGTCGCGGCCGGCGGCGTCGTCTTCTACAAC
>DASUXZ010000247.1:0-2999 GCA_036377655.1 Gemmatimonadales bacterium | reverse complement strand
GAGCGCGAGCGAGCGCCCGGCCGCGGTCTGCGACTCGATCCGCTCGACCGCGGCGCGCGCCCCCCCGTTCAGCCGGTCGCGGTCGCCGAGCACCCGGACCCGCACCCCGCGCTCGGTGAGCTCCGCCGACTCGCTCGCGATGTACTCCTCGAGGAGGGCCATGAGCGCCTCGATCTCGGTCGCGGGGCGCTGCCAGTTCTCCTGGCTGAAGGCGAAGAGCGTGAGGACCTCGACGCCCGCATCGAGGCAGCCGGCGACGACCTCCCGGACCGACTTCATGCCCGCATGGTGGCCGAGCGGCCGCGGCAGCGAGCGGCCCTGCGCCCACCGGCCGTTCCCGTCCATGATGACGGCCACGTGCTGGGGCACCGCGCCGTGCAGGCGGACCCGGTCGAGGAGCGCGTCGCTCATCCGTCAGACTTCCATGATCTCGGCTTCCTTCGCCGCGATGACCTGGTCCACCTGCTTCACGTGCTCGTCGGTGAGGTGCTGGATGTCCTTCTCCGCGCGCTTCTTGTCGTCCTCCGAGATGCGCTCGAGCTTCTTGATGCGCGAGAGCGTCTCGGTGCGCGCGTGGCGGATGGCGATCTTGCCCTCCTCCGCGAGCTTGTGCACCACCTTCACGAGCTCCTTCCGGCGCTCCTCGGAAAGCATCGGGAGCGGCACCCGGATCACGGTGCCCTGCGAGGCCGGGTTGAGGCCGAGGCCGGCGTCCCGGATGGCCTTCTCGACGGCGCCGGCGAGCGACTTGTCGAAGGGCTGCACGGTGATCATCCGCGGCTCGGGCGCCGAGACGAGCGCGACCTGCGTGATCGGCACGCTGCTTCCGTAGGCCTCGACGCGCACCACGTCGAGGAGCTGCGGCGTGGCCTTGCCGCTCCGGATGCCGTGCATCTCCCGCTTGGTGCTCTCCACCGCCTTGTGCATGAGCTCGCGGGCGTGCTTCGTCAGCTCGGGAATGGTGTTCATCGCACGAGGGTCCCCACCCGCTCGCCCTGCAGGACACGCGCAATGGCGCCCGGGTTGTTCATGTTGAACACGACGATCGGAAGATTGTTGGCCTTGCAGAGGCCGAAGGCGTTCGCGTCCATCACCGCGTAGTTCCGGACGATCGCCTCCTGGAACGACAGCTCGGGAATGAACGTGGCCGACGGATCCCTGCGCGGATCGCCCGTGTAGATCCCGTCCACGTTCGTGGCCTTGAGGATCACTTCCGCCTCGATCTCGAGGGCGCGCAGCACGCCGGCGGTGTCGGTGGAGAAGAACGGGTTGCCGGTGCCGCCGGCGAAGATCACGACCCGCCCCTTCTCGAGGTGGCGGATCGCGCGCCGGCGGATGTACGGCTCGGCGAGCGATTCCATCCGGATCGCGGTCATGACGCGCGTGTCCACGCCCACCTTCTCGAGCACGTCCTGCAGCGCGAGCGCGTTGATGACGGTCGAGAGCATCCCCATGTAATCGGCGGAGACGCGGTCGAGCCCGTCGCGGCTCGCGGTGGCGCCGCGGATGATGTTCCCGCCGCCCACCACGAGGCCGAGGTGCACCCCGAGGGCGTGCACCGCCTTCAGTTCGTTGGCCAGTTCCTCGACGACGGTGTAATCGAGTCCCTGGCCCTTCTCGCCGGCCAACGCCTCGCCCGAAACCTTGAGGAGGGCACGTCGGTAGGCGAGCGCCATCAGGCCGCTCCGACCTTGAAGCGGGCGAAGCGCGTCACCGTGAGGCCGTTCCCGGCCTTCTTGAGGATCTGGCCCACGGTGGTCTTGTCGTCGCGCACGAACGGCTGCTCGACGAGCGTGCGCTCGGCCACGAACTTCCGGATCTTCCCGTCCACGATCTTGCCGCGGATGTTCTCCGGCTTCCCTTCCTGCGCCACCTGCTCCTCGGCGATCCGCCGCTCGCGCTCGATCATCTCGGCCGGCACGTCCCCGGGGTTGATCCCGATCGGGTCGGCGAAGGAGATGTGCAGGGCCACGTCGTTCGCGACCGCCCGGGCCGCCTCGCCGGTGCCGCCGGCCAGCTCGACCAGCACGCCGACCATGCCGTTGTGGTGCAGGTAGAAGCCGATCACGCCGTCCGCCGGGCGGAAGCGCGCGTAGCGCTTGAGCGCCACGACCTCGCCGACCTTGCCCGAGACCTGCTTGATCTCCTGCGCGACGGTGCGGCCCTCGGTGTACGCCTGATCCTCGACGTTCCCGGCGTTGATCCCGGGCTCGGCGTGGGCGGCGACGTGGCTCGCCATGGCGCGCGCCAGCGCCTGGAAGTCCTCGGTGCGCGCCACGAAGTCGGTCTCGCAGTTGAGCTCGACCATCGCACCCTCGCGCCCGTCGGCGGAGGTCTCGATCATGACGACGCCCTGCGACGCGCTCTTCCCCTCTCGCTTCTCCGCCTTGGCGATGCCCTTCTTGCGGAGCAGCTCGACGGCCTTCTCCATGTCGCCGCCGGTCTCCTCGAGGGCGCGCTTGCAGTCCATCATGCCGGCGCCGGTACGCGCGCGCAGCTCGCTCACATCCTTCGGGGTAATCGTTACGCTTGCCATTGTCTCCGGGCCTGCATCGGTTCAGGGGTGAATACTAAAGCCGCCGCTCGGGGCCCGCAGGGCCGGGAGCGGCGGCAGTCCGTCCGGCGTGCGGCGCCGGGTCAGGAGTCGGCAGCCGTACCGGCTCCCGCCTCGGCCGGGCTCTCGCCCTCGGTCTTGAGCCGCGCGGCGATCGCCTCGGGCTTCGGGCGCCGCTTCCGGCGGCCCGGCCGGCGCTTGCGGCGCTCGTCGCCGCCCTCGTCCGCGCTGCCGTCGCTGCTGTAGGTCTCGCCGTCCATCTCCTCGGCGGTCTCGCGGAGCGGCGACTGCGCCCGCGTCTCGCGGATGATGTCCGAAAGCGCCGCCGTGATGAGCGAGACGGAGCGGATCGCGTCGTCGTTGCCGGGGATCGGCACGGTGATCACGTCCGGGTCGGCGTTCGTGTCCACGATGGCCACGACCGGGATGCCGAGCTTGTTGGCTT
>DASUXZ010000246.1:0-18951 GCA_036377655.1 Gemmatimonadales bacterium | reverse complement strand
GCGGCCGAGCAGCAGCGCCGCGCTCAGTCCGGCGGGCCCGCCGCCGATGACGAGCGTGTCGTACAGATCAGAGGCCGGTGGACGGCTGCCGGGCGATCGAGGAGGTCGTCCTCTCGTCCTCCATCGCCTCCTTGAAGCGCGCCAGGTCGTCCGCGACCTGCTGCGACGGCTCCTCGCCGAAGAGCCGCGCCACGGCGGCGCCGATCCGTCCCGCCGGCGGCTCGTAGCTCAGCACCACCCGCACTTCGGTGCTCCGTCCCTCGGCGATCGGCGTGAAGTGCACCGACCCCGCGTTCCCCACCTCGGCGCCGGGGAGCGAGCGCCAGGCGATGAGCTCGTTCTCGATCTCGTTGTGAATCTCGGCATCCCATTCGATCCGCATTCCCGCCGGGCCTTTCGCGACCCAGTGGGAGCGATCGTCGTCGAGCACGGTGACCGACTCGAGATGATCCATGAAGCGCGGGAGGTTCTCGAAATTGCGCCAGTAGGCATACAGCTCGTCGGGGGTGCGGTCGATGACCACGCTCTCCTCGACCCGGATCCCCTCGCCCCGGTGGATGCTCGCGACCGGGCTCACGGCCCCGCGCGGCCGCGCCGAGTTGCGGCCGAGCGCGCGGTTCACGGCGCAGCGGCCGCTCACCGCGCGGGCGATGAGCCCGGTGCCCATGGGTATGAGGAGCCCGCGCATCCGCCCGCGCCTCAGGCTGTAGCCGACGATCGCCGCACCGGCGAGCCCGGAGATGAGGCGCTCCGCCGTGCCGACGTTCACTTCGGAGGACTGGTAGCGGCTGCCGACGCGGCGGTCGCTCGCGGAAGACGATTCGAGGGTGCTGCCCATCGTGAGCCTCCTGGCGGTTCAGGGTGACGCGGAAGCGCCGAGTCTACGCTCGACCGCCTCCCTGCGCTGTGTCGGCCGCCACACGGAAGTCACTGGTCCTTGCGGCGAGCCCGGCGCTCGTGGGCTGCGTCGTCGAGCTGCGTCGCGACGCCGTCCCGGTGCTCCGGATCATCCGACTCTTCCTCCCGTGCCACCTGGCTGTGGCCCTGGTTCTCCTCGTCGCGCGGCTCGGTGAAGTCGAGCTCGGCGGGTGCGTCGCCGGCGGGCATCCGCTGCGCGAATCGCCGGCGCTCGTCCTCGTCCATCGTGGCGTAGTCCTTCGAGATGTTCCGTGCCATGTGGTCCTCGCTGGATGGCGGCCGTCGCCGGCCGGGATCAGTTGTCGGAGCGCCGGCGTCCCACGGCGCGCATCCGGCGCTCGGCGCCGGCCCAGGGTGATTTCGCGGCGGTGTCGGTCTCACCGCGCGCTGCGCTCGTCGCGTGCGCAATCTCGCCGAAGACCCGCGGGGAGTGCCGAGGGCGGTGGCGCACGGCGCTCAGCGATCCTCCGTGCGCCACGAGGGCCTCACCCGCCTCGGACGAGCGGCTGCCCGCGTGCACCGCGACGAGCGTTCCGCCCTCCCGGATGCCGCGCTCGAAGAACCTGGCGTCCTCGTGCGGTACGCCGAGGGCGATCAGCGCCCCCAGGATGCCGCCTGTCGCGGCCCCGATGCCGGCGCCGGCCGCTGCGGTGCCTCCCGTGACGCCGAGTGTCGAGGCGAGCACCCCGCCGGCGATGACCGGGCCGACACCCGGGATCGCGAGCACGCCCGCGCCCACGAGCAGGCCCAGCACGCCGCCGAGCACGCCGCCGCCCAGGGCACCCGAGGCCGCCCCCGTCCGGAATCCGCTGTCCGGAATGAGCTCCCCCTGCTCCGAGCGGTCGCGCATCACGATGCCGATCTCGTCCGGCTCGAAGCCGCGGCTCCGGAGGTCGCGCACCGCCCGGGTGGCCCGGTCGCGGTCGTTGAACAGCGCCGCGACGACTCTCCGGTTCTCGTACCCCCCACGCTCGTCCATTGACCCTCCCCTGGCGGCCTCACCCGCGTCTCCCCGTGCGGCCCTCACTCGCCACCCGCGCGACCGACGATCGCCTGTCCGCAGTCCGCGTCAAGTTGCGCGCGAGCACCGGGGAAACCTGTGACCGGACTCACAGGTCGGGAGCGCTGCAGCGCAACGCGCCGATGTCGCGGGTGACCGATCTTGTGCCCATCGCGAGCCGCACCTCGCTTGCGATCCGTCGTGCCGGGGGCGCGCCCGCCCTCGAACAGCGCCACAACCCTGACCGGAGTCCCCATGCGGCCGCCAGTTCCGCTCGTCGTCTTTTCGCACCTTCGCTGGGATTTCGTCTTCCAGCGGCCGCAGCACCTGATGACCCGGATCGCCGCCCGTCGGCCGGTCCATTTCATCGAGGAGCCGGTTCCGGGGGCCGCATCGGCGCACTGGACGCGGACGGAACCCGCCGCGGGGGTCACCGTGCACCGGCCCCACACCCCCGTGCATGCGCACGGGTTCTCGGAGGAGCAGCTCGCGGTGCTGCTCGGGATGGTGCGGGATCTCGTGCGTGCCGAGGGCGCCGGCGGCGGCATTGCCTGGATGTACACGCCGCTCGCGCTTCCGCTTCTCGGCGCCGTGAGGCCCGCGGCGACGGTCTACGACTGCATGGACGAGCTGTCGCTCTTCCTGCACGCGCCGCCCGAGCTCCTTCCGCGCGAGGCGGCGCTGCTGCAGCGCGCCGACGTCGTCTTCACCGGCGGCCCCAGCCTCTTCGAGGCGAAGCGGGACCGGCACCCGAACGTCCATTGCTTTCCGAGCAGCGTGGACGCCGCTCACTTCGCGGCCGGCGCCGACCGGCCCGAGCCGGCGGACCAGGCGGCGATACCGCGGCCCCGGCTCGGATTCTACGGCGTGATCGACGAGCGGCTCGACCTGCCCCTCATCGACGCGATCGCCACCCGGCATCCGGCGTGGCAGGTCGTGATGGTGGGGCCCGTCGTCAAGATCGATCCCGCCACGCTGCCGCGACGCCCGAACATTCACTATCTGGGCCAGCGGACGTACGAGGAGCTCCCGGCGTATCTCGCCGGGTGGGACGTCTCGCTCCTCCCGTTCGCCAGGAACGACGCGACCAGGTTCATCAGCCCGACCAAGACACTCGAGTACATGACCGTCGAGCGCCCGATCGTGAGCACGCCGATCGCGGACGTGGCCGGGCCGTACGGGGACATCGTCCATCTCGGCGACGGCCCCGAGGGTTTCCTCGCCGCCTGCGAGGCCGCGATGGCCTCCTCGGCCGGCGAGCGCGCGCGCCGCGCGCGTGGCATGCGCCAGGTGCTCGGGCGCACCTCGTGGGATGCGACCGCGGACGCCATGAATCGGATCATCGAGGACATCCTGTCACGGAAGGCCCCGGAGCGGAGCGGAACGTCGCTGACCGCTGCCGGGGCGTCGTGACTTTCAGTCAGGAAAGGAATGCGTTCGACATGACATCCCGGAAAGACGCGGGCCGCGAGCCACCTGTCGTCGTGATCGGCGCGGGGCCCACCGGCCTGAGCGCCGCCTATCATCTCGGCGCGGACGCCCTCCTGATCGAGGGGCGCGACGAGATCGGCGGGTGGTGCCGCTCCATCGAGGACCGCGGCTTCACGTTCGACTATGCCGGCCACATCATGTTCACCAATGATCCCTACGTGCTGCAGCTCTACGAGCTGCTGCTCGGGGACAACATGCACTGGCAGGACCGCGAGGCGTGGATCTACAGCAAGGGCACCTATACGCGCTATCCCTTCCAGGGCGCGCTCTACGGGCTGCCGCCGGACGTGATCAAGGAGTGCATCGTCGGGGCCATCGAGGCGCGCTTCGGCAGCCTCAACTCGCGGAAGGCGGAAACGGAGGCGCCCACGGCGGACTACGCCGGTCCCGAGCGCCGTGGGATGTTCGAGCCCATCCTCCGGAAGAACGGAACCGTGGCCGGCTCCGTCGGCGGCTGGCAGGGCCGTGACCGCCGCCGTACGCTCGTGAAGGGCCAGCCGCGCAACTTCGAGGAATTCATCTACAAGGTCTGGGGTGAAGGGATCGCGCGGCACTTCGCCATTCCATATAACGAGAAGCTGTGGGCGGTGCCGCTCTCGGAGATGGAGACCTCCTGGCTCGGCGGCCGCGTGCCCCTGCCGAACCTCGAGGAGATGATCGAGGGCGCGCTGTCGCCCGTGCCGAAGCCGATGGGCCCGAACGCCCGGTTCGGCTATCCGCTCCGCGGCGGCTTCCAGGCCCTCATGGACGGCTTTCTTCCGCACCTCCGCGGCGAAGTGCGCCTCGGAACCCGGGTGGAGGCCATCTCGCCGCGGCAGCATCGCCTCCGCACGAGCGACGGCGCCACGGTCACGTACGACCAGCTCATCAGCACCATGCCGCTCCCGGCGCTCGTCCGGATCATCGGCGACGAAGCTCCGCGCGAGATCCGGGAGGCCGCGGCAGCGCTCCGGCACGTCTCGGTGCGGTGCGTGAACATCGGGGTCGGCCGGGAGGCGCTCACCGAGAAGCACTGGATCTACTATCCCGAGGACACGGTGTTCCACCGGATCTTCGTGCAGGGGAACGCGAGCCCCCACTGCAATCCGCCGGGCGGCTTCGGCCTCACGTGCGAGATCACCTACTCCGAGTCGAAGCCGCTGCCTGCGGAGGGCGACGACCTGATCCGCCTCTGCATCGAGGACTGCATCCGGGTCGGGATGTTCGGCGCGGACGATCCGATCTGGTGCGCCAACGAAGTGGACATGCCGGTCGCATACGTCGTCTACGACCACGAC
The DNA here is from genome assembly GCA_036377655.1 of Gemmatimonadales bacterium. Classification (GTDB taxonomy): domain Bacteria; phylum Gemmatimonadota; class Gemmatimonadetes; order Gemmatimonadales; family GWC2-71-9; genus CAMLLJ01. The sequence continues at coordinate 14,265 of DASUXZ010000246.1, read as the reverse complement.
CGCGCGGCCAACGTGGAGCTGATCCGCGCCTGGCTCGCCGAGCGGGACATCATCCTCGCCGGCCGCTACAGCGAGTGGGAGTACTACAACTCGGACCACGCCTTCATCGCCGGGAAGAAGGCGGCGGAGCAGGCGCGGGCCCTCCAGCAGGAGCAGTTCATGGCCTTCGCGCGGACGGCCTCGCTCAGCGGGCGGTGAGTCCCGGTCCTGCGGAGGCCGCTCCGGCGGGCCCCCGCCGCCGTGCGGAGGACTTCATCTGGGCCACGGGCATCGAAGACACCTTCGTCCCCCAGACCCGGCCCGGCCACCGCGCGCTCGACGAGTACCAGCTCATCGGACATTACGAGCACTGGCGCGAGGATCTTGCCCTGGCCCGCGAAGTCGGTGCAGGTGCGATCCGGTGGGGCGTTCCGTGGTACCGGGTCGAGCCCCTGCGCGGCGAGTTCGACTGGCGCTGGACCGACGAGGTCATCCCGTACATCGTGGACGAGCTCGGCATCGAGCCGGTCATCGACCTGATGCACTACGGCTGCCCGTTCTGGCTCCGCCGCGAGTTCGCGAGCGACGAGTATCCGGCGGCGGTCGCCGAGTACGCTGCGGCATTCGCGGAGCGGTACCGCCGGCACGTCCGCTGGTACACCCCGCTCAACGAGCCGATCGTCACGGCGCTCTTCTGCGGCAAGCGTGGCCTCTGGCCCCCGTACCTCCGGAGCGACTCCGGGTACGTGCGGATCCTCCTGCAGGTGATCCGGGGCGTCGAGGCCACCTGCCGCACGCTGCGGGAGGCGCAGCCCGATGCCGTGCTCGTGCACGTCGAGGCGAGCGGGCTGAGCCGGGCCGCGCGCGGCGACCTCGCGGCGATCGCCGCCGAGGAGCAGGACCGCACCTACCTCCCGCTCGACCTCGTCTTCGGGCAGGTGGGACCGGACCATCCGCTCTTCCCCTGGCTCGTCCGGAGCGGTGCCTCACCCGACGAGCTCGCCGCCATCGCCGAGTCGCCCGCACGCGTGGATTACCTCGGGCTCAACTTCTATCCGCAGTGGTCCACGACCCAGCTCTTCATCGACCGGCGCGGGCGCCTCGCGTACCGGCCGGTCGAGCAGGACGGCTCCGGCTTCGCGGCGCTCATCGACGCGTACTGGCGGCGCTACGATCTCCCGATCCTCGTCACCGAGACGAGCGCGCGCGGCAGCGAGGAGATCCGCGCGCGGTGGCTCGAGGCCTCGGTCGGCACGATCCGTGAGCTCCGGAGCCGCGGGGTCCCGGTGCTCGGGTATACCTGGTTCCCGCTGTTCACGATGATCGACTGGCGATACCGCTTCGGCCGCGGCCCGCTCGAGGAATACCGGCTCGAGCTCGGCCTCTTCGCGCTCGACGAGTCGGGTGGCCGCCGGTGGCGCCCGACGCCGCTCGTCGAGCAGTACCGGAGCTATACCCTCGATGCCGAATCGGCCGTGGGCCCGCTCGGAGGCGCTGCGGCATGACGGATCCACTTCCACTCCGGAGCTTCTGGATCGGCGGGTTCGAATCGGCCTGCCACATCAACCGCGCCGGAAAGCGGCTCGACCTCGCGACGGCGACGCATCACGACAGGAACGCCGAGCTCGATTACCGGCTCATGGCGGCGGAAGGCATCCTGACCGCGCGCGAGGCGGTCCCCTGGTACCGGGCCGACCGTGCGGGGTGCCTCGATTTCACATGCATCGACCCGCTCCTCTCGGCGGCCGAGCGGCACGGCATCCAGATCCTCTGGACGCTCTGCCACTGGGGATGGCCGGACGAGCTCGACCCGCTCTCACCCGAGTTCGTCGGCCGCATGGCGCGCTACGCGCGCGCGAGCGCGCTGCACATCGCGAGCCGGAGCGAGGGACCGTGGTGGTTCACCCCGGTCAACGAGATTTCGTTCGCCGCGTGGGCCGCGGGCCACGTGGCGTACATGCACCCCTTCCTCTCCGACGCCTCGGATGCGGTGAAGCGCCAGCTCGTCCGCGCGGCGATCGCTTCGATGGACGAGATCTGGACCGTCCTTCCCGACGCGCGGATGCTCCATACCGACCCGATCATCCAGGTCGTGACCCCGCGCGGGCGGCCCGATCTCGCCCGCGAGGCGCACGATTACACCTCGGCCCAGTACGCCGCGTGGGACATGCTCGCCGGCGGGCTCGCGCCGGAGCTCGGCGGCCACCCGCGCTACCTCGACGTCCTCGCCCCCAATTTCTACGCCTCCAACCAGTGGGAGCTGCACGGCACCGCCCTGCCCTGGGAGAACGGCCCGAGGGATGACCGCTGGGTCCCCCTGCACGAGCAGCTCGCCCGGCTCCACCGGCGCTATGGCAGGCCGATGATCATCGGCGAAACGAGTCACGTGGGGTCCGGACGCGCGGCCTGGCTCAGGGAGGTGACGGGGGAAGTCGTGCGGGCGATCGAGCTCGGGGTTCCGCTCCACGGCGTCTGCCTCTACCCGCTCGTGGACCGCCCCGATTGGGAGAACGCGGACCACTGGCACCGGAGCGGCCTCTGGGACGTCGTGCCCGATGCGTACGGCGAGCTGCGGCGCGTGGCATGTGAGCCCTGCCTCGCGGAGCTCCGCCGCAGCGTCGAGCGTGTCGGCCGCATGACCCGCGTGCGGGGCGCGAGTCCGGGCGCCGCCTGAGTCGGATCAGGCGTTCGCGGCGCCGGGCGGCTCCGCCGCGACCCACGCGTGCCGGCGCATCGGTCGCGCGAGCCGGGCGATCATGTCGCGCATCATCACGGTGGCCACGGGATGCGCGCCGAGGTGCTCGCGGAGGCGGAAGGTGCAGACCATGAACCGCCCCCGGTCCACCGGCCGCTCCGCGACGAGCGCGACGACCTGGTGCACCCAGCCCACGAACAGTCCCGCGTGCACGTGCGACGCGAAATCCCGCGGCGTGAGCCCCACGATCACCGCCTCGGGCGTCAGGTCCGCAAAGGCGAAGTCCACGGTGCCGCCGCTCGGGATGTCCTTGAACACCCGGTCCTGGCGGAGCCAGCTCATGCTGCTCGCCCAGTCGCCCTGCCAGGCGCGGCCGTGGCGCTGGGCGATGCCGACGTTCCCGAGGTGGGCCTGGTGCGAATCGCTCGACTCGGCGAGCCAGAGCACCCGCCCGCCGTTCTGGGCGTGCCAGCGCATCTCGTCGGTCATCGTCTCGACGACGACGAGCGAGTCCTCCTCGACTTCCTCCGACACCTCGTATCCCATCGCCGCGAGCCGCGCGGCGAGCCGCGGAAGCCCGGGCACCGCGAGGCGCGGGCCCTCGGCGCGGAAGCGCGGGAAGAAGTAGAGCTCGTGGTGGTTCTGGGCCACGACGGTGCCGGCCGAGTCGACGAGCCGGAGCTCGAGGCGCGTCCGGAGACTCTTCTCGATCGCGGGCACGTCGAAGACCGCGGTGCCGATGTTCGTGAGGTGCGCGCGCTGCGGCGTGACTCCCGTGATGACGCCGCTGACGTCGGGAAAGGCATCGAGCCGCCACTCGACGCGACAGTCGCGGAGATCGTGCGGGGAAAAATGCGAGAGCGCGAGCCGCACCTCGCACCGCTCGCCCGACCAGTAGGCGATCCGCTCCCAGTCGACGGGGATGAGCGCGTCGGCGCCGTTGATGTCGCGGATCACGTCGAAGTACGCCTTCGGGTTCCGGCACATGTCGAGCAGGCCGTTGCTCTCCCAGTGCACGTCGGTGAACTCCGTGATCACGTAGCCGACGATCGTCGGGTGCCGCCGCATCTGCTCGATCTGGTACTTGAGCGCGGTGAACTGCATCCGCTGGCTCGCGGCGGAGAGGTCGGAAAGGGTGGGAAACGCCTTGTCGATATGGTAGGCGCGGTAGCGCTGCTCGACGCCGTGCGGATAGACCACGCCGTCGCCCCACTCGATGCCGGTCTCGAACCACCACGGCTCCTTCCCGCCGTAGCAGGCGTGGAGCCGTGCGACGTCGGGAAGGCCCCAGTTCCCGAACTCCGACACCACCATCGGCTCGCTCCCCTGCCGCCGCACCTCGGGCGCGGGGCGCCGGGGCGCGGGGTTCCACGGGTCCCGCACGTACTCGCTCCACGCGCCGAAGCTCTCGTACACGTGCGCGAAGGTCCACGGCGGCCGGCTCGCGAACGTCTGGACCCAGTCGCGCCAGGCGCGGTAGTGGTCCGGCATCGCGTAGTAGTTGTGGAAATCCTCGATGTCCGTGACGACGTGGAAATTCGTGAAGCAGGGCGAGTTCCCGACCACGAGCCGGTGCGGATCCACCTCCTTGAGGCGGGCGTACACGTCGGCGAGCCACGCCCGGTGGCTCGCATTGACCGCGAGGTCGAGCCCCCAGTTCTCGTTGGCGATGGTCCAGATGACGATCGAGGGATGATTCCAGTCCCGCTCCACCATGCCGAAGAGCGTCTCCTCGGCGCGGCGCTTGGCGTTGTCGGTGAGGTCCTGCCAGTTGGGGAGCTCCGTCCAGATGAGCAGCCCCGCGCGGTCCGCCGCGTCGTAGTAGCGCGGGTCGGTGATCTTGATGTGCGTGCGCAGGCAGTTGAGCCCCATGTGCCGCGCCTTCACGAACTGGCTGTCGAGCTCGTCGTCGCCGAACGGGGTGTAGATGAGCTCGGGATAATAGTCCTGATCGAGCGCACCGCGGAGATAGATGATCCTGCCGTTGAGCAGCAGGTGTCCGCTCGGCGACGTCGAGATGGAGCGCATCCCGAACGTCGAGGACAGGAGGTCCACGGCGCTTCCCTCGCCGCCGTCGGTGAGTGCGGCCTCGACCGCATAGAGGTTGGGCGTTTCCGTGTCCCAGAGCATCGGCTCGGCCACCGGAAGCGTGACGTCGAGCGAATCCCCCGTCACGTCGAAGCGGTGCTCCTCCCGCCCGCCCGTCGGGTCCACCAGCGTAAGCCGGAGATTCGCCCCCGGCGCCACGGGCCGGTTGAAGGTCACTTCCACCCGCACCTGGGCGTCCGGGACGTTCGGCGTGAGCCGGAGCCGCGTCAGGTGCACCCGATGGCGCGCTTCGACGTGGACGCTCTGCCAGATCCCGCCGATCGGCCCGTACCAGCTCTGCTTCCCGTGCGGGATCTCGGCGAACGGGAACTCCGGATGCGCCTCGACGTCGTCCCCCGGGTCGATCACCCGCACGACCAGCTCGTTCGATTCGTCCACCCGGAGCGCGTCACCGAGGTCGAACTCGAACGGCAGGTATCCGCCCTCGTGGCTTCCGAGCTCGGTGCCGTTGAGCCAGACGGTGGCGTGGTAATCGACGGCGCCGAAGCGGATGACGTACACCGGATCGGACGGCACCGAGGTCCGGTCCACCGTGAAGCGGAGGCGGTACCAGGCGGTGCCGGTGTAGTGGCGAAGGTCCTCGAACTGTGCCTGCCACGGCCCCGGAACCCGGATCTCGCGGGAAGTGGCGTCGTCGAGGCTGTATGGGTCGAGAGACCGGTCGGGGTCGGTGAAGAATTCCCACCGGCCGTCGAGGTGCGTGCGTCTGCGGATCATCATGACCGAATAGCGGTGTTTCGCGTGCGAGGGGCTGTGACCGCTGTCACGCGCGCGTCACGCCGGCGCGATGCGAAGCGACGAGAAGAAGTCCCCGATGAGCGCCGTGGCGTCGATCCCGCGCACCGCACGGCCGACGATGCGCTCCGGAAGGAGCCGGGGGCCACCCGGCCAGACATGGCCCTGGCCAGCCACGATGCCCATGCGGACGGGCACGCCGCAGCCTGCCCCTTCGAGCCACGCGACCGGGCCGTCATCGCGCGTCACCGCGTCGCCGCCGCAGCCGGCCGCGCGGGCCCAGCGATCGAACGAGCGTCGCGGCGGCGGATGGATTTCCGTCCGTCCCCACGGCGTCGCGACTTCGCCGCCGGCCATCGGATTGAGCGGGTCCGCGTCTCCCATCAGGTAGAGGAGTGGCGGCACCGGGCCCCGCGGCTCCACCCAGCAGTGCCCGGCGACGGCCGCGAGCCCGCGTATGCGCCCCGGCATCTCCGCGGCGGCGCGGAACGCGAGCGATGCTCCGTTCGAGAAGCCGGCCAGGAAGATCGCCGCCGGATCGGCGTCGAAGCCGGTCACGAGCCGGTCGATGAGCGCTCCGAGAAAGGCGACGTCGTCGACCTGCGCCCGTGCGACGTGCCCCCGCCCCGAGCCGTCGTTCCAGGTCTGCGGATTGCGGCGGAACTCGGCCGGCCGTGCCGGATCCTTCGGCGTACCCTCCGGATAGGCGACGATCGCCCCCATCGTCCGGGCGTGCGGTCCCCAGCCCGTCTGCATCGCCGCGATCGACGCGGTGGCGCCTGCACCGTGAATCATCACGATCGCAGCCGCGCCTGCGCGCGCCGTGCCCGCCCCGACGAGGGCCCGCCGGAGGGCCCCTCCCGAGTCGATCGCGACCGCCTCGAGTCCGTCCTGGTCCATGCCTGCAACCTGCGCTGGTCGCGTGATCCGCGGCAGGGCGGACCCCACCTGGACGCGATAGCTTACGGGCTCACCCTACGGAGGCCTCAATGATCCTCACGCTCGTGCTCGTCGGCCTGGCAGCCGGGATCCTCGCCGGACTCTTCGGGATCGGCGGCGGCGTCCTCATCGTGCCGGCGCTCGTCTACTTCGCGGGGATGCCCATCAAGACCGCCACGGGGACGTCCCTCGGCGCCCTGCTCCTGCCGGTCGGGCTGCTCGGCGCATTCGCGTACTGGAAGGCGGGCCACATCGACGTCCGGGCGTCCCTCATAGTGGCGGGCGGCCTCTTTCTCGGCGCCTTTCTCGGTGCGCGCATCGCGCTCACGATGCAGCCGGCGGTGCTCCAGCGCGCCTTCGCGGTCTTCCTCGTGGCCGTCGCCATCCGGATGTTCCTCAAGGCGTAGGTCTCGGGGATGAGCCTTCTCCGCCCCACCGACCGCGGGCTCTACTGCGAAGCCGGCGATTTCTACGTCGATGCGTGGGCGGCGGTCCCGCGCACGGTCGTGACGCACGCGCATGGGGATCATGTCGCGTGGGGCTGTGGGGCGTACCTCACCTCCGGCGCCGGGGCGGCCGTCCTCGCCGCCCGGCTTCCCGCCGACGCGGCGGTCACCGCGCTTCCCTACGGCGAGAGCGTCTCCCTCGGCGGCGTCCGGGTCTCGCTGCACCCGGCCGGGCACATTCTCGGCTCGTCGCAGGTCCGGATCGAGCATCGCGGGGAGGTCTGGGTCGTCTCGGGCGACTACAAGACCGAAGCCGACCTCACCTGCGCGCCGTTCGAGCCGGTCCGCTGCGGCACGTTCGTCACCGAATCGACGTTCGGGCTGCCGATCTACCGGTGGCGGCCCGAGGCCGAGGTGATGGCGGAGATCAATGCCTGGTGGCGGGCCAACGCGGACGCGGGGCGCACCTCGCTGCTGTACGGATATGCCCTCGGGAAGGCGCAGCGGCTCATCGCGGGGCTCGATCCCGCGATCGGCCCGATCCTCACGCACGGCGCGGTCGAGCGGATGACCGCGATCTATCGCGCAGAAGGGGTCGCCCTTCCCGCGACGTCCCATGCCGGCACGGGCAATCGCCGCGACGTCCCGAAGGGCGCGATCGTCGTCGCCCCGCCGTCGGCAGACGCGTCGGCGTGGACCCGGCGCTTCGCGCCGTCGTCGAACGCTTTCGCCTCGGGATGGATGCGCGTGCGCGGCGCGCGGCGGCGGCGGTCGCTCGATCGCGGCTTTGCCCTGTCCGATCATGCCGACTGGCCGGGCCTCCTCGCCGCCATCGAGGCGACGGGTGCCTCGACGGTCTGGGTCACGCACGGATATACGAGCGTCCTCACCCGCTGGCTCGGCGAGCGCGGGCTCGAGGCGCGCGCGGTCGCGACCCGATGGGAGGGAGAGCGCGACGAGCCGGAGCCGCCCGACGCCCCGGAGATCGCCACGCCGTGAAGGCCTTCGCGCGGCTCTACACGGAGCTCGACGAGACGACCGCGACGAACGAGAAGGTCGCCGCGCTCGTCCGCTATTTCCGGTCCGCGGCGGCGGCCGACGCCGCGTGGGCGGTGCACTTCCTCAGCGGCCGGCGGCCGAAACGGCTCGTCCGGAGCGGCGACCTCCGCGCCTGGGCCACCGAAGCCGCCGGGATCCCGGAATGGCTCTTCGACGAGTCGTACCAGGCGGTCGGCGACCTCGCCGAGACCATCGCGCTCCTCCTGCCGGACGTGGATCATGCGCCGGACCCCGCCGACGACGACTCGCTCCGGGCCTGGGTCGAGGAGCGGCTGCTCCCACTGCGCGAGCTCGATCCCGCGGGCCAGCGCCTCGCGCTCCTCGCCGCATGGTCCGAGCTCGACGGGCGTGAGCGGTACGTCTGGAACAAGCTCATCACCGGCGCGTTCCGGGTCGGCGCGTCGCAGCGGCTCGTCGTGCGTGCCCTCGCCGAGGTGAGCGGGGTGGCGGACGAGGTCGTGGCACACCGGATGATGGGCGCGTGGGAGCCCGATGCCTCCTTCTATCTCCGCCTCGTCGCGACCGGCACCGAGGATGCCGACCGGAGCCGGCCGTATCCCTTCGCCCTCGCCTACCCGCTCGAGAGCGCGCCCGACGAGCTCGGGCCGGTCACGGAATGGCAGGCCGAATGGAAATGGGACGGGATCCGTGCCCAGGTGGTGCGGCGAGCGGGTTCCGCCTGGCTCTGGTCGCGCGGGGAGGACCTGCTGACCGGGCGCTTTCCGGAAGTCGAGCAGTCCGCCCCGTTCCTGCCCGACGGTACCGTGCTCGACGGTGAGCTCCTCGGGTGGATCGACGGCGCGCCGCTGCCGTTCGCGCAGATGCAGCGGCGCATCGGGCGGAAGACGCTCGGACGGAAGATTCTCGAGGAGGTGCCGGTGGTGCTGCTCGCCTACGACCTCCTCGAGCGGGACGGCGCCGACGTGCGTGCCGAGCCGCTCGCGAGGCGGCGCGCCGCGCTCGAGGGGATCGTCCGCTCGCTGCCGGGAGGCGCTGCGATCCTGCTCTCTCCGGTCGTGCCGGCGGCGGCGTGGGACGAGCTCGTCGCGGCCCGGCTCGCCGCGCGCGAGCACAACGCGGAAGGCCTCATGCTCAAGCGGCTCGATTCCGCGTACGGCGTCGGCCGGAAGCGGGGCGACTGGTGGAAATGGAAGGTGGATCCCTTCGCGATCGACGCCGTGCTCATCTACGCACAGCCCGGGAGCGGCCGCCGCGCGGGGCTCTTCACGGACTACACGTTCGGCGTCTGGGACGGCGACCGGCTCGTGCCCGTCGCAAAGGCCTACTCGGGACTCACCGACGGCGAGATTGCGAAAGTGGACGCCTTCATCCGCCGCAATACCCTCGACCGCCATGGTCCCGTCCGGGTGGTGAAGCCCGAGCTCGTCTTCGAGCTCGCCTTCGAGGGGATCCAGCGCTCGACACGGCACCGGGGCGGGATCGCGGTGCGGTTTCCGCGGATGGCGCGCTGGCGGACCGACAAGCGCGCCGAGGACGCGGACACCATCGAAACCGTGCGGGCGCTCCTGTGACGCGCCGCCCGAAGGATCCGGACGCGCGTCCCGCGAGCCTGCTCGAGGGATACGCGCTCGTCGGCCCGGTCGCGCCCGAGCCCGGGACGCCGCGCTCGCGGTCCGCCGACGAGATCCGCGCGGCACGGGCGCGCCAGCGGAAGGCGGCGGGCACCCGGCCGCGCCGCCGCCGGAGCGAGGCGCCGCCCGCCGGGCCCCTCCTTCCCTTCGTGGCGGGCGAGGAGCCGCTCGCGACGGTCGATCGCTGGTTCGCCTCGCGCGGATGGTCGCCGTTTGCCTTCCAGCGCGAGGTCTGGGCCGCCTATCTCGGCGGGGAGAGCGGGCTCGTCCACGCGGCGACGGGCACCGGCAAGACCTACGCGGCCTGGATCGGGCCGCTGCTCGAATGGCTGCGCGATTATCCGCGCGACGAGAAGCGGCGCGCCGCGGCGGCGGCGCCGCTCCGCGTCCTCTGGCTCACGCCGCTCCGCGCCCTCGCGGGCGACACGGTGGAAGCGCTCTCCCGGCCCGCGCGGGAGCTCGCGCTTCCCTGGACGATCGAAAGCCGGACGGGCGACACGCCGGCGCCGGTGCGGGCGCGCCAGCGGGAGCGGCTCCCGACGGCGCTCGTGACGACGCCCGAGAGCCTGGCGCTCCTGCTCACCCGCGACGACGCCTCGACGCTCTTCGACGACCTCGCCTGCGTCGTGGTGGACGAGTGGCACGAGCTCATGGCGAGCAAGCGGGGCGTGCAGGTGGAGCTCTGCCTCGCCCGGCTGCGGAGGTTCCAGCCCTCGCTGCGCACCTGGGGGCTCTCGGCGACGCTCGGGAACATCGAGGCGGCACGCGACGCGCTCGTCGGCATCGGTCCCGGCCGGCGGCCGCGCCCGGCGCGCCTCGTCCGCGGGCTCGTTCCGAAAGGCCTCGCGGTCGATTCGCTCATCCCGGACACGATCGAGCGTTTCCCCTGGTCGGGGCAGATCGGCCTCACGCTCGTGCCCGAGGTGGTCCGGGCCATCGACGAGGGTGGCAGCACCCTCGTCTTCACCAACACCCGCGCCACCGCGGAGATCTGGTACCAGGCCCTCGTCGCGAGCGGGGCGGCGTGGGCCGGCCGCGTCGGCCTGCACCACGGCTCGCTCGATCGCGCGGAGCGGGAACAGGTCGAGGAAGGGTTGAGGACGGGCGCGCTCCGGTGCGTGGTGTGCACCTCGTCGCTCGACCTCGGGGTGGACTTCACGCCGGTGGACCGGGTGCTCCAGGTCGGAAGTCCGAAGGCCGTCGGGCGCCTCATCCAGCGCGCCGGCCGGAGCGGCCACCAGCCGGGCGCGCTGAGCCGCGTCACCTGCGTGCCCACGCACGCGCTGGAGCTCGTGGACGTCGCCGCAGCGCGGGCGGCGCTCGAGCGCGGCGCGGTCGAGGCGCGCAACCCGCTCGAGCGGCCGCTCGACCTCCTCGCCCAGCATGCGGTGACCGTGGCCCTCGGCGGCGGGTTCCGCCCGGAGGAGCTCCTCGCCGAGGTCCGCACCACGTGGGCCTACCGCGACCTCCCCGACGACGAATGGCGATGGGTGCTCGACTTCATCTCGCGCGGCGGCGAGGCGCTGCGGGCATATCCGGAGTACTCGCGCGCGGTGCCGGACGAGCACGGCGTCTTCCGCGTGCCGAACCGGATGATCGCGATGCGGCACCGGATGTCGATCGGATCGATCGTGAGCGAGCCGGCGCTCACGGTGCGGTACCTGCGCGGAAGGAAATCGATCGGCAGCGTCGAGGAGAATTTCCTGGCGCGCCTCCGGCCGGGGGACCGGTTCATCTTCGCCGGAAAGGCGCTCGAGTTCGTGCGGATCCGCGACCTCACCGCGTGGGTGCGCAAGGCCCCGTCCGCGGAAGGTGCCGTGCCGAAATGGTCCGGGCTCCGGATGCCGCTCTCCGCCGAGCTCGCCGCGGCGGTGCGGGAAAAGCTCGACGAGGCGCGGCGCGGCGTCTTCACCTCCCCCGAGATGGAGGCGGTGCGGCCGGTGCTCGAGCTGCAGGACAGCTGGTCCCGCCTCCCCGCGGCCGACGAGCTCCTGATCGAGCGGGTGCGGACGCGCGAGGGGCACCACCTGTTCGTCTATCCGGTCGAAGGGCGCCTCGTGCACGAGGGGATGGCGGCGCTCTTCGCCTACCGCATCGCGCAGCTCGCCCCGACCTCCTTCACGCTCGCCGCGAACGACTACGGCTTCGAGCTGCTCTCGCCCGAGCGGGCGCGGCTCGACGAGGCGCTCGAGGCGGGGCTCCTCTCCACCGAGCACCTCGGCCACGATATCCCCGCGAGCCTCAACGCCGCCGAAATGGCGCGCCGGCAGTTCCGCGAAGTCGCGCGCGTCGCGGGGCTCGTCTTCCAGGGCTACCCGGGGACGGGGCGCTCGCCGAAGCAGCTGCAGGCGTCGAGCGGGCTCATCTTCGACGTCTTTGCGCGGCACGATCCGGACAACCTGCTGCTGGCGCAGGCGGCGCGCGAGGTGCTCGAGCGGCAGCTCGAGCGGAGCCGCCTCGTCGCGGCGCTCACCCGCCTTTCGGCGAGCCGGCTCTCGGTCGTCGAGGTCGAGCGCCCGACGCCCCTCGCCTTTCCGCTCATCGTGGACCGCGCGCGCGAGCAGCTCACGAGCGAAAAGCTCTCCGACCGGGTGCGCCGCATGACAGCGCCGCTCGAGCGCGCGGCCGACGAGGCCCCGGGCGTGCCGCGCTTCGCCACCCTGAGGAGTGCGCGCCGGCCGAGGACCGCCGATGGGTGACGCGGAGGTGGAGGTGGCGGGCGAGCGAGTGCGCCTCCTCCCCGAGCGCGCCGCCTACTGGGAGCGCGAGCGCACGCTCATCGCGGCGGACCTCCACTGGGGCAAGGCGGCGGCGTTCAGGGCGGGAGGAATACCGATTCCGCGGGGCACTACGTCGGCGGGGCTCGAGCGGCTCGATCGCGCCCTGGACCGGACCGGCGCCGCGCGCCTCGCCATTCTCGGCGACCTGCTTCACGCGCGCGCGTGGCGCGGTACCGAGACGGTCCGGATCATCCGCGAATGGCGGGAGCGGCGCCGCGCGCTCGAGGTCCTGCTCGTGCGCGGAAACCACGATCGCCGCGCCGGGGATCCGCCGCCGGAGCTGTCCATCGGCACGGTGGACGGGCCCTCGCCGCTCGGCCCGTTCGTGCTCCGGCACGAGCCGCGGCCGGACCCGCGCGGGTACGTGCTCGCGGGCCACGTCCATCCCGGCGTCACGGTGCACGGCCGCGGACGAGAGCGGCTCCGCCTTCCCTGCTTCTCGATCGGCCCGGGGCTCGCCATCCTGCCGGCCTTCGGCGAGTTCACCGGGACGGCGCTCACCGATCCGGACCCGCGCGACCGGATCTTCGCGATCGCGGGCGACGAAGTGGTCCTCGTTCACCCCGAGCGGCGCGGCACGCGCCGCTCGGGCAGCCGCTAGCGCTTCCGGCCCGCGAGCGTCTCGTAGGCGACGTCAGGCGGCGGATCGCCGTTCGGCCAGTCGTGCTCCTTGCCGGGAAGGTCGGGGCGCGGCTGCGAGTTGATGTAGGTGGCGACGTCGGTGGCCTGCTGGTCGGTCAATGTGCCCGGGCGGTCCTGCGGCATGTTCCGCCGGATGAACGCCGCGGCCGTGCGCACGCGCGCCATGCCCGCCCCGATGTTGTAGGAATCGGGTCCCCAGACCGGCGGCCCCGCACCGCCTTCTCCGTTCGCACCGTGACAGCGTGCGCATTCCGCGGCGTAGATCCCCGCGCCCGCGGCGGAATCGCCCGACGCCACGTCGAGCTTCGGGAGCCCCTGCCCCGGCGTGTCCTCCCCGACGCGCGTGCCCCGCGAGAGGAACGCCATGTAGGCGATCATGTCTCGCATCTCCGCGCTTTCCCGCGGCACCGGCTTCCCGTTCATGCTCCGGATGAAGCAGTCGTCGATCCGGTCCTCGATGATCTGCACCGAGGCGGAGCGGCTCCGGTACTGGGGAAAGCGTCCGTACACCCCGACCCACGGCATCGCGTCGGGGCGCGTGCCGGCATCGGGGTGGCAGTTGCCGCAGGTGAGCTTGTTCCCGACGTACTCCGGCAGGCTGTCCTTCGTATGGAGCAGCAGCGCCCGCCCGCGGCGGATCGAACGGCCCAGGGAGTCGTCGGGGATGAGCGAGTCGTGCGGGACGACGAAGCCGGTGTCGGGCGGCGCCGGGCTGTCGGCCTCCCCGCCGCAGCCGGCCGCCCCCATCGCCAGCGCCATCGCCAGGACGAATCGTCGCCTCACGGTGCCTCTCAGGAGCGCGCCAGCATCCGCTTGATCGGCTTGACGAAGAGCGCGAGGATGCCCGCCATCACGAGCACGAAGAGCGTCACGGCCGTGAAGATCTGGTCGGTCGTGAAGGTCTCGTAGAAGCCCGCCACGTTCCCGCCGATGAAGTTCCCGACCGAGCTCGCGAGGAACCAGACGCCGAGCATGAGCCCCGCGTAGCGCGCCGGCGCGAGCTTCGTCATCGCCGAGAGCCCGACCGGGCTCAGGCTCAGCTCGCCGATCGTATGGAGCAGGTAGGTCCCGAGGAGCCAGAAGGGGCTTACCTGCCCGCCGCCGGCCGCGAGCCTCGCCGCCGGGATGAGCAGCGCGAAGCCGAGCGAGAGGAAGAGCAGGCCGAAGGTGAACTTGCCGGGGCTCGACGGCTCGCGCTTGCCCAGCCGGATCCACAGCCAGGCGAACACCGGCGCCAGCAGGATGATGAACGCCGCATTGGCCGACTGGAACCAGCTCGCCGGAAAGTC
>DASUXZ010000245.1:0-12986 GCA_036377655.1 Gemmatimonadales bacterium | reverse complement strand
GCAAAGACGACCTTCCGCCCGTCCCGGCTGAACATCGGAAAGCCGTCGAAGTCGGGCGATGCCGTGACGCGCTCGAGCCCGCTGCCGTCCACCCCGATGAGGTAGAGGTCGAAGTTCCGGCCCCGCGGGTTCTCGTGGTTCGATGCAAAGATGATCCGCTTCCCGTCCGGATGGAAGAACGGCGCGAAATTGGCGCCCCCGAGGGTGGTGAGCTGCCGCGCATCGGACCCGTCGGCGTTCGCCGTCCAGAGCTCGAGCCGGCTCGGGCGGACGAGCCGCTGCCCGAGGAGCCGGCGGTAGTCGGCGGTATCCTCGGCCGTGGCCGGGTACTGCGCGCGCCAGACGATCCGGCTCCCGTCGGGCGAGAAGAACGCGCCGCCGTCGTAGCCCACCCGGTTCGTGACCCGACGGACGTCGGAGCCGTCCGGATTCATCGTGTACAGCTCGATGTCGCCGTCCCGGGTGCTCGTGAAGATGACGCGGCTGCCGTCCTCGGACACGGTGGCCTCGGCGTTGTACGCGCCGTTGTGCGTGAGGCGCACCCGGTCCGTGCCGTCGAGGCGCTGGGAGTAGATCTCGAAATGCCCGAGCGGCCAGACGTAGCCCATCGAGTGATCGGGCGCCGGCGGGCAGGCCGGGGAGTGCTCGTGCGTGGAGCTGTAGAGGATGCGGCGATCGCCGTCGTAGAAATACCCGCAGGTGGTGCGGCCCTCGCCGTTCGACACGCGGCGGAGGCCCGTGCCGTCCACGTTGATCACGAACTGCTGGTCGCAGGCGTTCTGTCCGTCCACCTGGCGCTGGAAGATGAGCTTCGTCCCGTCGGCCGAGAAATAGGCCTCGGCGTTGTTCCCCTCGAAGGTGAGCTGCCGCGCGTTCGCGAGGTGGCGCTCGCCGGGAAAGAGGAGGGCGCCGGCGCCGTCACTCGCGGCGGTCGCCGCCGTGGCCGTGGCCGTGGCCGTCGCCGTGGCTGCCGGACGGGCGGCGGGCGGGGCGGGCTCCGGCGTGGGGGTGGACGTGGCGCATCCCAGCATTGCGAGCGCGGCGCCGGGTGCGATGAGCCTGACGGTCGGAATTGCCATATGGAGGTGTCCGTTGAATCGGAGCGTAACGGAGAAGAAATGAGCGGGTGAGTCTATCGCCGCAGTGCACGGGGCGGGAATCCGTAGAAGTACCGACCGCGGTCAGAGAGCGTCGAGCGCTT
Source organism: Gemmatimonadales bacterium (assembly GCA_036377655.1). GTDB lineage: Bacteria > Gemmatimonadota > Gemmatimonadetes > Gemmatimonadales > GWC2-71-9 > CAMLLJ01. The sequence continues at coordinate 11,785 of DASUXZ010000245.1, read as the reverse complement.
CGAGCACCTCCGCTGCATGGCCCTCCGGCTTCACGTCGCGAAAGACCCGCGCGATCCGGCCGTCCGGACCGATCAGGAACGTCGTGCGATGGACCCCGTCGTACTTCCTCCCGAAGAAGGTCTTCTGGCCCCAGACGCCATACGCGTCCGCCACGGCGTGATCCTCGTCGGCGAGGAGCGCGAACGGGAGCTCGAACTTCTTCCGGAACTTGCCGTGCGACCGCACGCTGTCGGGCGAGACGCCGAGCACCACGGCCCCGCGCTCCTTCACGTCGCGCCAGTGGTCGCGGAACTCGCAGGCCTGGACCGTGCAGCCCGGGGTATCGTCCTTGGGATAGAAGTAGAGGACCACCGGCTTGCCCCGCAGTCCGGCGAGGGAAACCGTGCCGCCCTCGTCCGAGGGGAGCTCGAACTGCGGTGCGGGTGCGCCGACTTCCGGCATCTCGTTCATCGTCCGCCGCCTCCGAGCGGCGCGCGGAGCCGGAGCACCGGATACCGGGTCCCCGCCGCGAGCTGCTCCATGAAGTTCCAGGCGACGACGCCGTCCTCGCTCGCGGGCTCGAGGAGGTACGCGGCGAGCACGCCGAGGGGTTGCGAGGTCGTCACGTACCACCAGACGCCGCTCGCGGAATCGGGGCCGGCGGTCCATGCGCCGTCGGCCTGGAGAAGATGGTGGCCCTCGAAGGCGCGCTCGCTGCGAGTCACACTCGAGAGCTCGAAGCTCTCGCTCGGCGCCGCCCATCCTTCCGGCAGCCGGCTCACGATGATGCCCTGGCGCCGGAGGAGTGCGACGACCGTCTGGAGCCCATCCGGAACGAGGTACGCGGCGGGAAGCGCCTCGCTGCGCCGTGGAAGGAACCGGTCCCACACCGGCATCCGCACGGTGCGGAATTCCCCGGTGCGCCGCCGCCGGGCGAATCCGTGGGACCCGTCGTTGTCCGACAGCGTGACCTCCGCGATGACCCGCTCCATGCGCGGCTGCGCGAGCCGCTGGCGCACCGCGACCGAATCGGGCCGCGGCACATTGGCGAGGATCGGCGCGATCTCCCTCCAGCGCTCCGCGACGAGGCTCAGCGTCTCGCGGACGAAGTGATACGTCGCATCCACCCGCTTCTGGAACGGGTCGTTGCTGTAGGCCTCGCTCAGGATCGACATGCGCCCGCGGAGGGCGTGCCAGTTGGTGCCGTACCGCCCGCGCCCGTCGTACGTCTCCCACCCCTGCACGAGCGAATCGGGGTCCTGGTTCCGGAAGTTCCCGTAGGGAAACGTCTCGAGATCATGGCGGCGCTGCATCCGGCGGCGCACTTCCGGCAGGAAGTCGTCCTGCACGTAATCGTTGATCGGCGTGCGGTTCGGGTTGAGCCCGGGCGACCAGGTGAGGGCGTACCCGTGGTAGCTCCCGTTGGTCGTGTGCAGGTCGATGAAGAGGTGCGGGTTCCAGCGGTCGATCAGCTCGGCCGCCGCGCGGGTTTCCGGCGCCTCGAGCTTCGTGTAGTCGCGATTGAGGTCGAGTCCCTGCCCGTTCGAGCGCTTGCCGACCACCGGCGGGCCATTCTGTCCCGGGCGATTGATGTCTCCCGGCGCCCACGCCTCGTTCCCGTCGGCGTTGTAGATCGGCACGACGAGCAGGATGACGCTGTCGAGGAGCGGGCGGAGCGGCCCGAGCGTCACGTCCCGCAGGAGCATCTGGGCGGCTTCCTTCCCTTCGACCTCCCCGGCGTGGATGTTGGCCTGGATCCAGACGATCGGCTTGCCGGTGGCCGCGGCGGCTTCGGCGCTCGGCACCATCGGGCGTGCGGCGAGCACGACCGGGAGCACGCGCCCCTCCGGACTCTTCCCGAGGATCCAGCTGCGGATGCCCGATCCGCGCGCCTCGAGTGCCTCGATGAACGCGAGCACGTCCTGATGGGAAGATGTCTCGGCGTAGGCGGTGCGCTCGGCGCGCGTGGTCTGGGCCGCGAGTGGGGCGGCCGCGCCGGCGAGCAGGAGCAGGAGCGGGATGCGCATGCCGAAAGCTAATCCCGCCCCGGCGCGTCCGGCGTCAGGACCCGCACCTCGAGGACGTCGGGAAAGCGGTCCTCGACCGTGAAGGTCGTCTCGGGCACGAGCACCCGGCGGCTCGGCGCGTCGAGCCGGAGCGGAGCCGTGCCGCGATGCTTCCGCCAGGCGCGCGCGAGCTCGCCGTCGTCCGCCGCCGCGGCGAGGTCATCGCCCGCGCGGATGAGGATCGCCTCCCGCCGGGCGATGTCGGGGACCGCCTCCTCGAGCGCGCGCACGAGGGCGTAGCCGAGCACGTGATGCTCGTCCGCGCTCCGCGCGGCGAGGCGCGCGCGCTTCTCGACCTCCGACAGCCCGAGGAGCGGGAACCGCTCGAGGAAGGGCGCGAGGAGGTGCTCGGTGCGCCGCTCGGCGGCGCCTTCCGCGATGAACGGATCGATTGCCGGGATGACGAGCACCTCGCCCTTGCCGCCGGCGAGCGTGGTGCGGCGCCGGCGCTCCTCGAGCAGGTGCTGCCATTCGTGGATCACCGCACCGAGCGCGAGCAGCGGGACGTATCCCGGATCGACGAGGATCGCGTCGCGCGGCTCGAGGAAGCCGTTCGCGCTCTGCCGCGCCTGCTCGCGCACGCTCGTGATCCGGAGCGTCTCCGCCGGTGCGGCGAGCTCGGCGCTCGGTCCGAGGTCGAGCTCGAGGCCGCGGAGCGTTTCGAGGAGCCCGGCGCCGCCGTGCCGCTCCATCCACTGCCGCGCGGAGAGGTTCTCCGGGCGCACGAGACGGGAGAAGAGGGGGCCGGGCACGCCGTAGCGCGGCACCGCCTGGGGATGCTGGAAGTGGTACGGGCGGATCTCCGGCAGCTTCACCGAATCGACCCGGCCGCGCCACGACGCCTCCACGAGCTCGGCGACCGAGACCGGCCGGTCCCCGGGGAGCCACCGCTCGGCGACGAGGAACCGGAGCGCATCCGCGTGCCAGTCCTCCGCCGCATCGTACGCGGAGAGGAGCGCCGCGACGGCCGCGTGCGAGCCGGGCGCGGCCTTCCGCATGGCCGCGCTCACCTCGCCGAACGCGACCGAGTCCGCCGAGCGGAGGACACTCAGCCGGTAGAGCGCCCGGGCAAGCGCATCGTCCGGGTCGCGGCCGTCGGGAAGCGCCCCGATCGCTCCGAGGGCGTCGCGCACGGCGGACTCGTCGAGCGCCGGAAACGCCGCGCGCGCCAGGAGCAGCGCGGCGTCGTGCACGTCCACCAGCCAGGTGCCGCGCGGACGGAAGACCCGGTCGAAGCGCGCGCGCACCGCGGCGTCGGCGATCTGCGACCGCATGGCGGCGAGCGTCCGCTCCACGGCGGCGCGCATCTCCGCGCGCCGCGCCATGCCCATGACGCGCGCGGCGCTCAGCTGCTCGAGCGAATCCCCGGCGAGCCGGGCGAGGCCGCTCAAGCGGGCGATGGCTGCATACGTGGAGTCGGTGCCCCAATCCCGCTCGCGCGCCGCCGCGAGCCATGGGCCCGGCACGACGAGCATGCCCGCGCGGCGGCCGGCCACCACCTGGCGCAGCGTAAACCGCGGCAGGACGGGATAGAACTCGGTTTCCTCCTGCAGGCGCGTGGCCGTCCAGGGCCGCGCGCCGCCGGTATCGCTCACGATGCCACGAAGGACGTTCCCTTCGAGCGCCCCGCGAAACTCCGTGCGCGAGGGAATGCGCGCCTCGAACGTGACCTCGCGTCCCGCGGCACGGCCCCGGACGGGCACCGGTGCGTCGAGGCTCTCGAGCCAGAGGGTGCCGCCGATCGCCGGGCCGGTCGCTTCGAGGCGGAGCTCGCCGCGCAGCACGCCGGGGGCGCCGCCGCGGAGCATGACGGCCCACCGCCCGGCCGCCGATTGCGCGGCGGCCGGCGTGAAGATTCCCGAGAGGATAAGGAGGAGCGCCGCGAGCGCGGCGCCGGCCGTTGCGGCGCGGCGCTGCATGCTACTCGCGGGCGGGCGCGGACTCGGCGGGAGCGCTGTCGGTCGGAGGGGCCGGCGCCGGCGGCGTGCCGGCCGCCGGGCGGGCGGCGTTGCCCGCCGGCTCGGTCACCACGCCCGGCCGCCGGTCGACCACGGTCGGCGCCACGGGCGCGCCTTCCTGCAGCCGCTCGAGGCCGCCCACGACGACGAGGTCTCCCGCCTGGACGCCGGTCCGCGCCTCGACGAAGCCCGGCGTGCGCACGCCGAGGTCCACCTGGCGGCGCGTCGCCTTGCCGTCCGCGACGACCCACACGTAGTTGGCGCCCTGGAGCGGCAGGATCGCATCCTCGGGCACGACGACGGCATCCGGGCGCACCTCGGTAGCGAGCCGCGCCTCGATGAACATCCCCGACTGGAGCTCGCGCGTCGCGTTCGGCACGACGGCCTTGATCGTGATCGTGCGGCCGGGCATGCTGACGACCGGATCGACGAAGTCCACGGTGCCGGTGAACTCCCGCCCGGGAAGCGCCGCGACGCGGAAGGTCACCTTCTGGCCGAGCTGGAGCGCCGCCGCGTAGCGCTCGGGGACCGTGAACGTGGCGCGCTGCGGGTTGACCGTCTGGAGCGAGATGAGCCGCGACTGGGTCGTGACGTAATCGCCGAGGCTCACCGTGCGCGCGCCGGCGATCCCGGCGAACGGCGCCCGCACCGTGGTGCGGCGGAGCTGGACCTGGAGCAGCTCGAGCGTGGCGGCGGCGGAGCGCGAGGTGGCCTCGGCGCGCTCGAGCTCGGCCTGCGACGACGCGCGCTGCTCGAGGAGCTCGCGGGTGCGCTGGAGGTTCTGGCGCGCGAGGTCGCGCTCGGCCTCGGCACGCTCCACCTGCGCCGCGAGCTCCGCGGCGTCGATCTGGAAGAGCGCCTGCCCCCGGGCGACCATGGCGCCCTCGCGCACGTGGATGCGCGTGATGCGTCCCTCGACCTCCGGCCGCAGCTCGATGGACTGCAGCGGCTCGATCTGCCCGGTGGCGGCGATGGCGTCGACGACCGTATCGCTCCGCGCGGCCGCGGCCTCGACCGGGATGCCCGGCGGCGGCCCGCCGGCGCCCGGTCCGCCGGCGCCGCTCTCGGATCCGGCATCGTTGCAGGCCGACAGCGCGGCGAGGAGGAGCAGGTATCGGGAAGTCGGTCTCACTCTGCGGTCCTGGAGAAGAGGCGGCGGCCGAGGATCGCCTCGAGCCCGGCGAGGGCGAGGCGAGTGCCGTATCGCGCCTGCACGAGGTCGGCTTCGGCCTGGGTCAGGCGGACCTGCGCGTCGAGCAGGTCGAGGATCGTCGTGGCGCCGGCGCGGTACCGGCTTTCCTGCACGCGGAAGTTCTCGCGCGCGACGCTGACCGCGATGCCCGACAGCTGCACCGTGGCGCGGGCCGTATGGTATGCCTCGTACGCCTCCGTGACGTCGGCGCGGGCGCCACGCTCGAGGTCCGCGCGCACGGCGCGCGCCACGTCGCGGGCGGTCCGCGCCTGCGACACCGCGATCTCGCGCTGCCCCCCGCTCCACGGCGACCAGGTCATACCGATCGTGGCCGAGGAGACCTGGCGGGCGCTCGGGAAGAACTCGGAGTCGAATCGCTGGTGCGAGGCGCTCAGGTTGAGCGTCGGGAAGTAGTCGCTCCGCCGGCTCCGGAGCGCCGCGCTCGCGGCCCGCTCGGCGGCGCGGGCCGCGCGATAGTCGGGGCCCTGCTCGAGGGCGGAGGCGAGCGCGTCGTCGAGCGTGACGGGCAGGTCGGGCGCCGGCGTCGTGTCGAGCGGCGCGGCATCCACCGCCCCGTCCGCGCCGACGCGGCGCCCGAGCTCGAGCCGCGCGACGCGGAGCGCCGCGGCCTGCCGGATCGAGTCGACGCGGGCCTCGGAGAGCTCGAGCACGAGCTGGAGCGAGTCGCTCTGGACGGTGGCGCCCGACGCCACGCGCGCCCGCGCCACCCCGAGCCCCTCCGACGCGCGGCGCACCCGGTCCGCGGCGATCCGCGCGAAATCGCGGGCCGCGAGCACCGCGTAGTAGTCCGATTCCGCCACGAATGCCGCCGCGAAGCGGGCGCGCAGCTCGTCGGCGCGCGCCTCGTCGAGCTCCGCGCCGGTGCGCGAGAGCTCGGCAAGCTTCCGGAGGCTGAAGAGCTCGTAGCGCGCATCCACCCGGGCGGTGGCCGAGGTGCTCTGCGGCTCGCCGGTGCCGATGTTGAAGAAGGCGCTCGAGTACTTCGTGAGGTCGGCGCTCAGCGTTACCGACGGCAGCACGAACGCGATGCGCGCCACGCGCCGCCCCCACGCCGCGTTGTCCACCTGCCCGAGCGCGAAGACGTAGTTCGGGTCGAGCCGCGCGGCCCGCTCGATCGCCTCCGCGAGCGTGACGACCGGGAGCGCCGCCTCCTGCGCCGCGGCGGGCGCTCCCCGGAGCGCCGCGGCCGCGAGCGCCGCGGCGAGGACTCGCCTCATTCGGTCGCCTCGGCGGGGCGCATCGCGGCGTGCGCCCGCGCCCGCCGGCGCGCCCGCACCCGCTCCACGAGGCCGTCGAGCATCACGTAGGCCACCGGGATGAGGAAGAGCGTGAGGACCGTCGAGAAGAGCACGCCGCCGACGATCGCGTACCCGAGCGGGCGGCGGCTCTGCGCGCCGGCACCGAGCCCGAGCATGATCGGGAGGGCGCCGGCCACGGTGGCCACCGACGTCATGAGGATCGGGCGGAGGCGGATGCGGCCCGCCTCGGTCACGGCCTCGAGGACCGCGGCGCCGCGCTCGCGGAGCTGGTTCGTGTATTCCACCAGGAGGATCGAGTTCTTGGTGACGAGCCCGATGAGCAGGATCATGCCGATCTGGCTGTACAGGTTGAGCGTCGAGCCGGCGAGCTTGAGCGTGAGCAGCGCGCCGGTCACGGCGAGCGGCACCGCGAGCAGCACCGTGAAGGGGTGGACGAGCGACTCGAACTGGCTCGCGAGCACCATGAACACCACGAGGAGCGCGAGGCCGAACGCGAAGTAGAGCGCGCTGCCGCTCTCCTCGAGCTCACGGGACTCGCCGGCGAGCGCGGTGGTCGATCCGCGCGGCAGGACCTCGGCCGCGGCGGCGTGGAGCGAGTCGAGCGCCTCGCCGAGCGTCGTGCCGGGGGCCAGGCCGCCGCTCAGCGTGAACGACCGCACCCGGTTGAAGTGGTTGAGCTGCCGCGGGCCGACGTTCTCCTCCGCATCGATCAGGGCGGACATCTGGATGAGCTGGCCGTCGCGGCCGCGCACGTAGAGCCCCGACATGTCGGACGGCGTGGCGCGGTCCGCCGGCTCGAGCTGCACCATCACGTCGTAGAGCTTGTTGTCGCGCGTGAAGGTGCTCACGCGCCGGCCCCCGAGGAGCGTCTGGAAGGTGCCGGCCACGTCGCGAATGGCGACGCCGGCATCCTCGGCGCGGTCGCGGTCGAAGCGCACGTCGATCTGCGGCTTGTTGACGCGGAGGTCGGTATCCACGTTCACGAGCCCCGGGATCCGGCGCGCGCGGCCCTGGAAGACCTCCATCGCCTTGGCGAGCGAATCGAAGTTCGGGTGCTGCACCACGAACTGCACCGGGTTGCCCCAGCCGAAGGCGGGCGGATTGCTCGCGAACACGAACACGCCCGGGATCGCCATGAACTGCGGCATGAGCTCGTTGAGGACGTCCTGGACCGAGCGGTCGCGCTCGCTCCAGTCGGTGAGCCGGGTGAAGATGATGCCGCGGTTGGGCCCGCCACCGAACCCGACGATGCTGAAGTAGCTCTCGATGTCCTCGGTGCGGTCGAGGATCGCTTCCACCTGCCGCTGGTACTGGTCGGTGTAGGCGACGGTCGCGCCCTCGGGCGCGATCACGAACGTCGGGAAGAAGCCGCGGTCCTCGGGGGGGATGAACTCCCGCTTGAGCGAGCGGAAGAGCACCGCCGCGAGCAGCAGCGTGACGACGGCGCCGGCGAGCACGATCGGGCGGTGCGCGAGCCCCTTGCGGAGGAGCCGCCCGTAGCCCGACGAGAGCCCATCGAAGCCGCGCTCCAGCGCCTTGTAGAGGGGCCCGTGGCTGTGCGGGACGCGCAGGATCCGGGCGCAGAGCATCGGCGTGAGCGTCAGGGCCACGAAGCCGGAGATCACCACCGATCCCGCCACCGCGATGCCGAACTCGTTGAAGAGCCGGCCGGTGTTCCCCTGGAGGAACGCGAGCGGCGTGAACACGGCCACGAGCGAGATCGTCGTCGCGATCACGGCGAAGGCGATCTCGCGCGTCCCGTTGATCGCGGCCGTCTCGGGGTCCTCGCCGAGCTCCTCCTGGTGCCGGTACGCGTTCTCGAGCACGATGATCGCGTCGTCCACCACGATGCCGATCGCGAGCGTGAGCGCGAGCAGGGTCAGGTTGTTGATCGAGAACCCGAGGAAGTACATCACCGCGAAGGTCGAGATGATCGACGCGGGGATCGCGAAGGCCGGGATGATCGTGGCCCGGAGGTTCCGCAGGAAGACGAAGATGATCACGACGACGAGCACCGCCGCCACGATGAGCGTCTCCTCCGCCTCGGTGATCGAGCGCTTCACGAAGACCGAGCCGTCGAAGGCGCGCTGGATCGTGATGCCGGGCGGGAGCGACGCCTGGATGGCGGGAAGCTCGGCGATGACGGCGTCGGCCACCTCGATGAGGTTGGCCTTCGACTGGCGCACGATGCCGATCGCCACCGCCTGCGTGCCGTTGAAGCGGAGCGCGCTCCGGTCGTCCTCGGGGCCGAGCTCGACGCGACCGATGTCCTTCAGCTTGATCGGCTGGCCCGCGACGTTGGACACGGTGAGCTCGGCGAACTCGCCCGGCGTCTTGAGCTCGCCGAGGGTGCGCACGGTGAACTCGCGGCGCTCGCTCTCGATCCGGCCGGCGGGCACCTCGACGTTCCGGGTGCGGATCGCGCTCTCGACGTCCTGCACCGTGAGCCCGCGGGCGGCGAGCTCGGCGGGATCGAGCCACACGCGCATCGAGTACCGCCGCTCCCCGGCGATGAAGGCGCGCCCCACGCCCGGGAGGCTCTGGAGCCGCGTCTTGACCGTGCGGTCGGCGATGTCGGACAGCTGGAGCAGCGAGTAGTTGTCGCCCGAGAGCGCGAGCCAGAAGAAGGGCTGCGCGTCCGCCTCCTGCTTCGCGATGACCGGCTCCTCGATGTCCTGCGGGAGGCGCCCGCGCACGCGCGAGACCTTGTCCCGCACGTCCTGGGCGGCATCGTCCACGTCCCGCTCGAGGGTGAACTCGAGCGTGATGTTGCTGAACTGCTCCGCGCTCGAGCTCGTGAGCGTGCGGAGGCCGGGGACGGTGCTCAGCTCCTCCTCGAGGATGTCGGTGATGGCCGACTCCACCACCTGGGGATTGGCCCCCGGCAGGAAGGTCTGGACGGAGATGATCGGCGGATCCACGTCCGGATACTCGCGGACGGCGAGCTGGCGGTATCCGATGATACCGAACAGCACGAGCGAGGCGCTCAGCATGCTGGCGAGCACCGGGCGCCGGATCGAGAGATCTGAGAGCTTCATTGCGGAGCCTGCTTCCTGGCGAGTCCTGGGACGGCTGATGCCGTTCCTACGCGGCGGAGGAATCTACAGTTTCGGGCCCGGGATGCGAGGCTCGGACCGCGAGTTAGATTGCCGGGATGGCCCCGAAACTGACCTCCCGGCAGCAGTCCCAGGTGGCGTTCCTCGAGACGCTGCCCCCGAAGATGTCGCGCATCAAGCACATCATCGAGGAGATGGGTGCGCTCAAGGCGGACGAAGCCGTGGTCCGGTCGCTCAGCCGCATGCTCGACGAGATCAAGGCAGGGGCGCAGGCCCTGAGCCTCGGCGGGATCGCCGAGACGGCCGGCCTCATGGGCACGATGAGCCGGCGCGGGGGCGGCCAGCAGATGAAGGTGCGGGGCCTCAGGGAGCTGTTCGGGAGCCTGCAGGTGAACTACGAGGGGGCCCTCCGCGCGGCGACGACGCCCGAGCCCGGCGCGGAGGGGTGACTCTCAGGCCGGCCGCCGCCGTGCCTCCCGCCGGGCCACGAACCGGTCGATGACCGGCCCCGCCATGAGGACCACCATGCCGTTGACGAGCCCGCCGATCACGAGCGTCACGAACGTGAGCGCAAAGAGGATGGCCGTGGCGCCGATGATGGCGAGCAGCATTCCGATGTAGTAGAGCATTCCGATCTCCGGACAGGGCGCACGGCAGGACCGGCAATTAGCTTACCCTGTCCGCGTACGACCTTCAACCCCTGGAGTCTTCATGCGTACCATCGGCATTCTCTCCGCCGCCGTGCTTGCGGCGTCTCCGCTCGCTGCCCAGGCCCCTGCGAAGGAAAAGGCCGCCCCTGCGGCCGCGCACGGGAATCACGACCCCGACCACCACGCCCATGGCGGCATCGCGGACGGCTGGTCCGTCCGGCTCGACAAGGGCGGCGAGGCGACCGGCATCAGCCTGGCGCCGATGGCCGGCGGGATCCACGTCACCACCGGGCCGCATGCGATCTTCTGGCGGGCCACTGATCGGGTCAACGGCCCGTTCCACGCCGTCGCCACCTTCGCGCGGTCCAAGGCGCCGGCGCACCCGGAGTCGTACGGCCTGTTCTATGGCGGCACCGCGCTCGACGGCGAAGGCCAGAAGTACACGTACTTCCTGGTGCGGGGCGACGGGAAGTTCCTCGTGCGCGAGCGGAACGGCGCGGAGACGCGGAACGTCACGAGCGGCTGGACCGAGCACGCCGCCGTCGGTCGCGCCGACGCGAACGGGAAGGTCAGCGACAAGCTGGAGATCGACGCCTCGAAGGCGGGAACGGTGCGCTTCCTCGTCAACGGCCAGGCGGTGCACGAGATGGCGGCCGATGCCAACGCCATCAACGGCCTGATCGGCCTGCGCGTGAACCACAACCTCGACGTGCACGTGGACGGCTTCGCGGTGCACAAGGTGGCGCAGGGCCAGCCGGCCGGGGCCGGGACGCGCCAGTAGCCTAGCGCTCTCCCGCCCGACGCACGCTCAACGCCCGGTCCGCGGCTTCGCGGACCGGGCGGTCTGCTTCCCGGACGATCCGGTCGAGCCCGCGCCGGGTGAGCGGCGTGTTCGCGGCGGCGAGCCCTGCCACCGCGTCGAGGCGGACGTCGAGCGGGGCGGCCGTGCGGTTGAGGAGGCTCCGGCGCTCGACCGCGATCTGCACGAGCTCGTCGGTGGCCTGCGGCATGCCGAGGCGGGCGGCGGCGGTGGCGAGGGCGCGGCGGACGCCGCTCTCCTTCTCGGCATTGAAGGCCGCCATCACGGTGGGCGAGAACTGCGCCTGGCCCGAGAGCCCGATCGCCGCCGCGGCATCGATGCGGGTGACGTGGGATGGGTGGGCGAGCGCGCTCGTGAGTGCGGCCCGCGCCGCCGGATCGCGGAACCGCGCGAGGGCGCGCGCCGCCTCGCCGCGGACGCCTTCGTCCGGATGGCCGAGGGCGCCGGTGAGCGGCTCGATCGCGCGCGCATCGCCGAGGCGCCCGAGCAGCGTCGCACCGTGGCGCACCTGGTGCGCGGCGCTCCGGGTGAGGAGCGGGATGATGAGCGGCAGCGCCTCCGGGGTCCGGGCAAGGGCATCGTGCAGGAACTTCCTCGCGGCGAACGACTCGCTCTCCGCGATCCCGTCCACCATGATCTCGTGGCCCTCGGGACCGATGCGGGAGAGGAGCTCGCCGGTGCGCGCCTGGTCCTCGGGATGCCGGAGCGCGTGCTCGAGGAGCTGCGCGAGCGCGGCACGCGGGAGGGCGCGGCGGGCCACGATGATCCGCACACGGCGCGCCG
>DASUXZ010000244.1:0-3328 GCA_036377655.1 Gemmatimonadales bacterium | reverse complement strand
GCGGAAGGAACCGTGAGCACCGTGCTCTGGTGGGAGGGCGACAGGGTGGCCGGCCCGCCGCTCGCGCTCGGCATCCTGCCGAGCGTGGCGCGGGCGCGGATCGTGGAAATCGCGGGCCCGATCGTCGAGCGGCGGCTTCCGCCGGACGACCTGACGGGCCGCCCGTTCTTCCTCGCGAACGCGGCGCGCGGCATCATGGAAGTCGCGACGTGGCAGGGAGAAAGGGTGGCCCCCGAGACGCGGACGGAGGCGCTCCGCACAGCGTTCTGGCCTTGACCCGGGCCCTCGGAAGCCGCTATTTTCCGCCGCTCGACACCTGCGGGGCGCAGGTCCGTGGTGGCTGTAGCTCAGCTGGTTAGAGCGCCTGACTGTGGCTCAGGAGGTCGCGGGTTCGAAACCCGTCAGCCACCCTCCGCGGCAGCCTCCATGGGGCCGCGGCTTCGTTGGTGGCCTGGTGCGAAGGTCCGTAGCTCAATCGGTAGAGCACCGGTCTCCAAAACCGGGGGTTGCAGGTTCGAGTCCTGCCGGGCCTGTGGAAGGACAACGGCGCTATCGTCTAGGGGACTAGGACGGGGCCCTCTCAAGGCCCAAACACGGGTTCGAATCCCGTTAGCGCTATGAAGGGAAAAAGGGGAGAGCCCGGCCCCATCGTCTATCGGTCAGGACGCGACCCTTTCAAGGTCGAGAGACGGGTTCGATTCCCGTTGGGGCTATTCCGGCGGGGGTCCGCCAGGCAAACGCGCCGCTAGCTCAATTGGCAGAGCAAGTGACTCTTAATCACTAGGTTGTAGGTTCGATTCCTACGCGGCGCATCCAGGGGGGCGGAACGGATCTCGTTCCGCCCCCCGCGTCATGTCCCCACGCCGTCCCCCGCCCGCTCGCCCGCACGCTCCACGACCGCCGGCCTCACCATGGCTCCCGCCCTCCCGAGCTCTGCGCGCACTGCGTCCGCGATCCGGATCGAGAGCGCGATGATCGTGAGCGTCGGATTGATGTACCCGCCCGTCGGAAATACCGAGCTGCCGGCGATGAAGAGATTCGGCGCGTCGTGCACCCGGCAGTCGGCATCCACGACGCCCCGGCGAGGATCGGGATGCATCCTCGTGGTGCCGATGTGGTGGTGCAGGCCGGCATGAATGAGCGGGGGCCGGCCATCGCATTCCTCGGCCGGGCGGAGCCGCCCGATGCCGGCGGATTCGAGCCCGCGGCCGAGGAGCGCGAGCGACCGCCGGACGCTGTCCACGTCCTGTTCGCGCCACTCCCAGTGGAGCGAGACCTGGCGGCAGCCGAGCGCGTCGAGCGACCGCGCGAGCGTCACGCGGTTCTCGGCGTGCGGCGCCTGTTCCGTGTGGGCGACGAGCTCGATCCGTGCGAATCGCGACGGCTTGTCCGGCAGGCTCGACCATCCCGCGGTGAGCAGCGACGGGCCATCCTGCCAGTAGCGGAAGAGGCGATCGCCCGAGAGCTTCCGGGTGAGACGTGCCGTGATGAAGTCGATCCCGCGCGCCGCGAGGATGGCTCGCGTGGCGACGCCTTCCGGCAGGGTCCGGCTCCGGGCGGCGTGCACGAGCTCGCGGAAGGCATCGAGGGACTCCCAGCGAAAGCGGTGGGACCAGCGATGCCGGGGAAAGAGCGCGACCGCGAGGTTGAGCAGCCCTTCGCGGCGCATCACCGCCTCCGAGAGCCGGAGCTTGCCCATGACCGGCGTGCCGCGGACATGCCGCTCGTCGTACAGCGAAAGCCGGTCGAAGAGCGAGCGGTCGAACGGCACGAGCGTTCCGCCGCGGACCAGCTGATGCTCCATGAAATAGCGGCCGACGAGATCGTGCCGGTTGCCGACGCCGCCGCGGCGGACGCCGTCCGACAGGAGGAGGAGCCGAGCGTTCTCGAGCCCGCCGGCGGCGAGGACGACGACGCGGGCGCGCACGACGTGCTCGCGTCCCTCCGCCACGCGGATCCTGACGCCGGTGACCTTAACTCCCGCCGGGTCGGCCTCGAGGCCGATCACGGGCGCATGCAGCAGAACTCGCACGTGCCGGGACCGGGCCAGGGCATCCCGTCGATCCTCGAGGAACGTGCGCTGCGCGCCGAAATGCCAGATCCGAGTCTCGACCGATTCGTCCGGGAACACGAGCGGTCGGGCGCCATTCCCGTCCGACCACGGCGCCGGGTCGTATTCGAAGGGTCCCATGCCGCTGAACTCGTGCGCGCGACGGTAGTATCCGGAGAGCGCGTCGAGGCCGAACGGCCAGCCGCTTTCCGGCAGCCACTCCTTCCGCTCGAAGTCGATCGGGTCGAGCGGTGCGCCCCGGAATCCGAGCGTCGCCGGGTCCCAGCGTGTGTCCCAGTAGTTGGCGGTGCCCCCGAAACGCTTCGCGCGGGTGATCGTCAGCGGGCAGAAGGGCTCGCCCGTCGTTTCGCCGGCGGCCAATGACTCGGACAGGTCGTCGGCCTCGACGCCGCCGCTCTCGACGAGCAGCGTGGAGATCCCGGCCGCCTCGAGCTCCGTCGCGATCGGAAGGCCCGCGGGTCCGGAGCCGACGATGCAGACGTCGGCCTCGAGCGGCGAGCCAGGGAGAAGGTCGCGGATATCAGTCAGCATGCGGAGGGCGCTTTCGGGGGCACGCTCGAATGAGCTGGGGACTCGGCGGACGTCGGGTGCGGCGAAGGTGTGCAAGCCCGCATGCGAAATGTAGCATTAGTGCAACGGCCTCCGGGCGCCGGACCGCGATCTCCGGCGCAGGGCGTCGAAACCAGACCCACTTCCGGCTCGAGACGGCACGAGATGTGCCTGAACCGCTCGAGAGTATCGGTCCGGCCTCAACAGGCGAAGATTGCGATGAAGCTCACACCACGTCGGGTCGCGCGGGGAATTCTCTGGCGGGCGAATGACGCGCTGCAGCAGGTCCGGAAGCGCGTTCGCATCTGGAACCTCGAGCGGCGCAGTCGCGCCCGAGCCAGGTCGGGAGTTCCGTACTTCGATCACGAGCGCCTGACACGCTCCTACATGACCGCCTGGGCGCTGCTCCTCGCCGAGGACCCGACGGCGGCGCGCGGCTCGTTCCTCGAGTTCGGTGTCTACTACGGCTCGTCCGTGGCGTGCATGTACGATGCGCTCGGCCGTCTCGGTTTGCCGGGCGTACGCATCTACGGATTCGATTCCTTCGAGGGCCTCCCCGCGTCTGCGGCTCGCGAGGCCGGCTCGCCGTGGATCCGGGGCCAGTTCCGTTCCAGCCTCTCCCTCACCCGGCACTATCTCGCGTCGCGGGGCGTGCCCGAAGACGGCGTCACGCTCATCAAGGGATGGTTCAGCGAGACCGCGACCGAC
>DASUXZ010000243.1:0-14202 GCA_036377655.1 Gemmatimonadales bacterium | reverse complement strand
TCGGCCGGGAGCTCGGCCTCGGCGTGGTGGCGACGAACGACGCGCACTACCTCCACAAGGCCGATGCGGAATCCCACGACGTGCTCCTCGCGATCGGCACCGGGAGCGACCTCGACGATCCGAAGCGGTTCCGCTTCACGGGCACCGAATCGTACGTCAAGAGCGAAGCCGAGATGGCCGCGCTCTTTCCCGAGCATCCGGAGACGCTCGCCAGCACGCAGGCCGTGGCGGACCGGTGCGAGTTCGACTTCGAGAAGCGCTACTTCCTCCCGAGCTTCCCGAAGCCGGAGGGGTTCGTCTCCGACGAGGCGCTGCTCCGGCACCTGACGGAGACGGGCGCGGAGGCCCGGTATGGCACACCGCTCCCGCCGGAGGTCCGCGAGCGGGTCGAGTACGAGCTCGGCGTCATCGAGCGTGCCGGGTACGCGGGGTACTTCCTGATCGTCCAGGACTTCATCGCGGCGGCGCGGAGCCGCGGGATCCCGGTGGGACCCGGCCGCGGATCCGCGGCGGGCTCGATCGTGGCGTACGCACTCGGGATCACGAACGTCTGCCCGCTCCGGTTCGACCTGCTCTTCGAGCGCTTCCTGAACCCCGAGCGCGTCTCGATGCCGGACATCGACATCGACTTCTGCTTCGAGCGGCGGGGCGAGGTGATCGAGTACGTGCGCGAGCGCTACGGCCGCGCGAGCGTGGGACAGATCGTGACCTTCGGGACGATGAAGGCCCGCGCCGCCGTGAAGGACGTGGCGCGCGTCCTTCGGATCCCGCCGGGCGAAGCGGACCGGCTCACGAAGCTCATTCCCTCCGGGCCGGCGTTCAGCCTGTCGATTCCGGAGGCCGTGAAGCGCGTGGACGAGCTCCGCGACCTGGTGAAGGGGAACCCCGCGTACCAGCGGCTCGTGGAGCTGAGCTCACGCATCGAGGGGATCAGCCGGCACATGTCGGTGCACGCGGCGGGCGTGGTGATCGCGCCGGGGCCGCTCTCGGAGTACGTGCCCGTCTGCACCGCCCCGACCAAGGGGGCCGGCGCCGCGGCCGGGGGCGAGGACAGCATCATCACGCAGTACGAGATGGGCCCGCTCGAGAAGGTCGGCATGCTCAAGATGGACATGCTCGGCCTCAAGACGCTCACCGTAATTCACGACGCCGTGGCCATGATCGCGCAGCGCCACGGCGTCACGGTGGACGTGGACGGGCTCCCGTTCGACGACCCGAAGGTCTACGAGATCCTGCGGCAGGGCCGCACCGCCGGCGTGTTCCAGTTCGAGTCGCCGCTCGCGACCGAGACCCTCCGCGCGATGAAGTGCGACCGCTTCGACGACCTCGTCGCCTCGAACGCGCTGCTCCGTCCCGGGCCGCTCGATGCGGGGATGCACACGGTCTTCATCCGCCGGAAGCTCGGGCTCGAGAAGGTCAGCTACCCGCATCCCCTCCTCGAGGAGATCCTCGAGCCCACCTACGGCGTCATCACCTACCAGGAGCAGGTGATGCGCATCGCGAACGTGCTCGGCGGCTTCTCGCTCGCCGAAGCCGACGTGCTGCGGAAGGCCGTAGGCAAGAAGGACCAGGAGCTCGCCGATCGGGAGGTCGCCAAGTTCGTCGACCGCGCGGTGGCGCTCGGCCACCCGCGGAAGGTGATGGAAGAGCTCGGCGCGCAGATCGCGACGTTCGGGCGGTACGGCTTCAACAAGTCGCACTCGGTCGCGTACTCGGTCCTCTCCTACCAGACGGCGTGGCTCAAGGCGCACTACCCCGCCGAGTTCATGGCGGCACTCCTGTCGTCCGAGATCGGCAGCACCGACAAGGTGGTGCAGTACATCAACGAGGCGCGGAGTCTCGGCCTCGAGATCCTGCCGCCCGACGTGAACGAGTCGGGATTCAAGTTCACCGTCGTCGGGGACCGGCGGGTCCGCTTCGGCCTCGGCGCCATCCGGAACGTCGGCGAGGGAGCCATCGACTCGATCATCGCGGCGCGCCGGGACGGTCCCGTCACGACGCTCCCGGAGCTTGTCGAGCGCATCGATCTCCGGCTCTGCAACAAGCGGGTCCTCGAGTCGCTCATCGCGGCAGGCGCGTGCGACTCGCTCGGCGGCCACCGGAAGCAGCTCATCGAGGGGCTCGAGGCCGCGCTCGCCGAGGCGCAGCTCAGGCAGCAGGAGCGCGAGGCGGGCCAGGAATCGCTCTTCGGCGAGGCGGGGCCCGCGCGCCCACGGCCGGTTCCCCTGCCCGACGTGCCACCCTGGACCGAGGCGGAGCGGCTCGCCCGCGAGAAGGAGGTCATCGGCTTCTTCATCTCGGGCCATCCGCTCGAGCGCTTCCGGCGCGAGACCGAGCTGTTCGGCACGCGGACCACGGCGACCCTCCACGAGTGGAGCGAGCATCCGGTCACCGTCGCCGCGGTGGTCACGGCGGTGAAGCGGCAGATCTCGAAGAAGACGGGCAAGGAGTACGCGCGGCTCGTCATCGAGGACTTCCACGGCACGGCCGAGGCGATCGTCTTCCCCGACGCCTGGGCCAGGCTCAACCAGGCGATCGTCGCCGACCGGGCGATGCTCCTCTCGGGCGGCTACAGCGACAGGGACCGCGGCGAGGACCGGGCGCCGTTCATCGTGGAGGGCGCGCGCGACCTCGCGGAGCTGAGGACGAGCGGTGCGGTGGCGCTGAGCCTCCGGTGGTCGCTCCCGGGGGCGCCGGCGCCGGACGCCCTCCGGTCGGTCGCGGCGCTCTGCAGCCGCCACCCCGGTCCCACGCCCCTGTATATTGAATGGAGCGACGGGAACGGAGAGGCCGTGCGGCTTCGGGCCCGTCGCGTTCGCGTGGCCGCCGAGGAGGAGCTCGTGCGTGCCCTGCGCGACCTCCTCGGCACCGATGCCGTCCACTACGTGAGAGCGAACTGACATGGCGGCTGCGTCCGCGTACACCCTCGAGTTCGAGAAGCCGCTGCTCGAGCTCGAGCGGCAGATCGAGGACCTCCAGCGCCTGGGCGAGGAACGCAAGATCGACGTGTCCGGCGAGCTCGCCGGGCTCCAGCAGAAGCTCGGCACCCTCCGGCACGAGATCTACCGGAACCTCACGCCGATCCAGCGGGTCACCGTGGCCCGCCACCCCCGCCGGCCGTACACGCTCGACTACCTGAGCACCATCTTCACCGACTTCATCGAGCTCCACGGCGATCGCCTGTTCATGGACGATCCGGCGATCGTCGGCGGCTGGGCGCGGCTCGACGGCCACACGGTGATGGTGATCGGGCACCAGAAGGGTCGCGACACGAAGGAGAACCTGAAGCGCAACTTCGGCATGCCCCATCCCGAGGGGTACCGGAAGGCGCTGCGGCTCATGAAGCTCGCCGCCAAGTTCGGCGCACCGGTGATCACGCTCATCGACACGCCGGGTGCGTATCCCGGCCTCGGCGCCGAGGAGCGGGGCCAGAGCGAGGCGCTCGCGCGGAACATCCTCGAGATGAGCGCGCTGCCGACGCCCTGCGTCGCCGTCGTGATCGGGGAGGGCGGCTCGGGCGGCGCGCTCGCGCTCGGCGTCGCCGACCGGGTCCTCATGCTCGAGAATTCCGTCTACTCCGTGATCTCGCCCGAGGGGTGCGCGGCGATCCTCTGGAAGGACGCCTCGCAGCGCGAGCGCGCGGCGGAGGCGCTCAAGATCACCGCCGACGACCTCCTGCGGCTCGAGCTCATCGACGAGATCGTCCCCGAGCCGCCCGGCGGCGCCCACCAGGATCCCGACCAGACCGGCGAGGCGCTCCGCGAGGCGCTCATCCGTCACCTGAACGAGCTCCGGAAGATCCGCCCCGAGAAGCTGGTCCGCCGCCGCGCCGACAAGTTCGCGGCGATGGGAGCGTACTCCGAGGCATGATCACCGCCGCCCAGACCGTCGAGGTCCGCTTCAAGGGAACGCGCAAGGGCTACTATCTCTGGAACTCCCCGCAGGATCCCCTTCGCATCACCGATGGCGTCATCGTCGAGGCCGACCGCGGCCACGACTTCGGCCGCGTGTCCGCCATCGGCGAGGCCGCCGCGAAGAAGTGCGGCAGCGCGTGCGGCGGGTGCGCCGTGGGCCGCGAGGAGCCGGCCGAGCCCCTCCGCACCGTGGTCCGGCGGGCCACGCAGGAGGACATCCGCAGCGCGAACGACGTGCGGAAATCGGAGGAGGACGTCCGGCGGAAGGTCATGGAGCGCGTGCGGCACCACGAGCTGCTCATGAAGGTGAGCGACACCGAGTGGCAGTGGGACCGGGCACGCCTCACGATCTACTTCACCGCCGAGAAGCGGGTCGACTTCCGCACGCTGGTCCGCGACCTCGCCACGCTGTTCCGCACCCGGATCGAGCTCCGGCAGATCGGCGTGCGCGACGAAGCGGCGCGGCTCACGGGCGTGGGACGCTGCGGCAGGGAATACTGCTGCTCGACGTGGCTCAAGGAGCTCTCCCCGGTCAATCTCGGGCTCGCGAAGGACCAGCATCTCTCGCTCAACCCGAGCCAGATCTCGGGCGGCTGCGGCCGGCTCCTCTGCTGCCTCAAGTACGAGCACGAGTTCTACGTGGCGAGCCGGAAGCGGTTCCCGAAGGAGGGCAAGGCGCTCCGCACGGCGGCAGGAATCGAGAAGGTGGTCGCGGTGGACATCTTCCGCGAGCGGGTCTACCTCCGGGGCGAGGGGCAGCCTTCGCGGATCATCTCGCTCGTGCAGCTCAGGGAGGAGCTCGAGTCGGCAGAGCTCGCCGGGCCCCCGATCACCGCCGCGCGGCCGGCCGCCCGGCCCTCCTCGCCCGCACCACGGGTCGATCCGGCGGGGGCCTCGGGCCCGCGGTCAACACCTGCGGCCTCCGCTGCGCCACCCTCCTCCCGGTCCCCGGACGCTTCGGCCGCTCCGGCAGCGCCACTTCCCGCGGACGCAGCGGCGGACCCCGCGGGGCCCGACCCGGCAGCGCCCGACGGTCCGCGCGAGGAGCGCCGTACCGGCAATCGCCGGCGCCGGCGGCGGCGCGGGCGCCGGCGCGGCAGCGGCGAGCAGCCCGGCCCGGGAGGCGAATGATGGCGCGCTTCTTCATGACGACCGCGATCGACTACTCGAACGGCGAGCCCCACCTGGGCCATGCGTTCGAGAAGATCGGGGCCGACGCCATCGCCCGGTACCGCCGGCTCCGCGGAGACGACGTCTGGTTCCTCATCGGCATGGACGAGCACGGCCAGAAGGTGGCCCAGACGGCCGCGGAGGAGGGGATCGAGCCGCAGGTGCTCGTGGACCGGCTGGCCGGTGCGTTCAGCGCCACCTGGGCGCGGCTCGGGATCTCCCACGACCAGTTCATCCGGACCACCGACGAGACCCACCGGAGCGCCGTCCGCGAGCTCATCGAGCGGATCTTCGAGCGCAGCCCGGACGACTTCTACGAGCGGGCCTACGAGGGGCGCTACTGCGTCGGGTGCGAGGCGTTCAAGCAGGATGCGGAGATCGTGGACGGGCGGTGCGCCCTGCACCCGACCCGGACCCTCGAATGGGTGAAGGAACGGAACTGGTTCTTCCGCCTGAGCCGCTACCAGCAGGCACTGGTGGACCTCCTGCGAGCCAATCCCGGCTTTCTCCAGCCCGAGAGCCGCCGGAACGAGATCCTCGCCTTCCTCGGCGAGGGCCTCGAGGACATTTCCGCGAGCCGCTCGCGGTTCACGTGGGGCGTTCCCTTCCCGCGCCCGACGAGCGACGGTGAGCGGCAGACGACCTACGTCTGGTTCGACGCGCTTCCGAACTACTGGACGGCGACGCGCTTTCCCGATTCGCGCGCGGAGTGGCCGGCGCAGCTTCACGTGATCGGGAAGGACATCACGCGCTTCCACACCGTGATCTGGCCGGCCATGCTCATGTCGGCCGGGCTCGAGCTCCCCGAGCGCGTCTGGGCCCACGGCTTCGTCTCGTTCCGCGGCGAGCGGTTCAGCAAGAGCGCCGGCACCCGGCTCGACCTCGGCGAGGCGATCGAGCGGCACGGCGTGGATGCCTTCCGTTACTTCCTCCTCCGGGAGATTCCCTGGGACGCGGACGGCAACTTCAGCTACGAGCGGTTCGACGAGCGCTACACCGCCGACCTCGCCGACGGGCTCGGCAACCTCGCGTCCCGGACGCTCGCCATGATCGAGAAGTACCGCGGAGGGACGGTTCCCGCGCACGCGGCGGACACGACCCTCGACGCGGCCGGGCGGGAGGCGACAGCTGCCTACCTGACTGCGATGGACGCCCTCGACCTGCGCGGCGGGGCCGATGCGGCCTGGCGCCTCGTCGCCGCCGCGAACCTGTACGTGCAGCAGTCCGCCCCGTGGACGCTCGCCAGGGACGGACGGAACGAGGAGCTCGATGCGGTGCTCGGGGCGCTCGCCGGTGCCCTCGCGCAGCTCTCCCTGATCACGTCACCCTTCATGCCGGGCAAGGCGCAGGCGCTCTGGGAGGCGCTCGGCCAGCCGGGCGCGGTGGCGGACGCCCGGGTCGGGCCGGGCCACGAGCCCGCTGTCGCCGGGGCGCGAGTCCGGAAGCCGGAGGGACTCTTCCCCAAGCCGGCCGCCTGACCCGGGCCTGCAAATCACTGCAGCCACGGACTTTGCACATCGCCATGCAAACCGGGCCGGCCGCGCCCCGCAGAGAGCCCGAATCTCATTGCGAAACATGGAGTTAGGTATGCGGCCTGGTTCTTGACATCGGCGTGACCGGGGGTCATCTTCTTCCCCTTATCCGGTCACTCCGTGGCATGCGGGGTGCGTGATTGGGGACGCGTGCGGTCCCGCCCCAGCCAGGTGAGTGCCGATGGCAAGACGCCGATGGACAGTCGTTCTCGTCCCGCATGATTCCGAGCCCTCGCGCATCGTCGAGGTCTCGTACTCCGCCCTCAAGTTCCTCGCTGGCATCGCCGTCCTCGTCGTCGGCATTTCGCTGCTTCTCGGGTACGCCAGCCTTTCCCGCTCGATCGACATCTCCCGGACCAGCCGGCTCGAAACCGAGAACCGTGAGCTCACCGAGCAGCTCGGGGACCTCCACGGCCGCATGCACGAGCTGCAGGACACCATCCAGGTGCTGGCCACGCGCGACGAGCGGATCCGCCTTCTCGCCAACCTCGATCCGATCGCGCCCGAGGTTCGCGAGGCCGGTATCGGCGGTCCTGCCGGCGCCGCGCCCGCGCCCCGGACCACCCTCGCCCGCCGCGCCGGCGAGATCCGGGTGGACCTGAATGCGCTGATCCGGCGCGCCAACCTGCTCGCCACCTCGTTCAGCGAGGCGGCCGACAGCCTCGTCTCGCATCGGGAGCGGCTCGCGGCGATGCCCTCCATCATGCCGACGCAGGGATGGCTCACGAGCGCCTTCTCCCGCATGCGGCAGCACCCGATCCTGCACACCGCGAGGCCGCACGAAGGGATCGACGTCACGGCGCCCGCGGGCACGCCGATCGAGGCCCCGGCGGCGGGTCGCGTCACGATGGCGGGCTGGCAGGCGGGCTACGGGAACGTCGTCACCGTCGATCACGGGTACGGCATCGAGACGAAGTTCGCCCACGCCTCGAAGCTCCTCGTCTCGCGCGGCCAGCGGGTGGAGCGCGGCCAGAACATCGCGCTCGTCGGCAACACCGGCCTCGCCACCGGCCCCCACCTGCACTACGAAGTGCACGTGAACGGGCGCCCGGTGGATCCGCTGCGGTACGTGCTGCCGGATGTGGTGACGGACTAGGCGGACTAGGCGGACGAGGCGGACGAGGCGGACGAGGCGGACGAGGCGGACGAGGCGGAAGGTAGATAGGAAACGACCCCGCGGGTCATTCGCGGGGTCGTTCCGTATTCAGGCTCTGCGCTGTCCGTCTCGTCCGCCTCGTCCGCCTTGTCCGACTAGAACTTCACCTGCGGCGCCTCCGTTGCCCCCGCTTCGGCCTCGAAGTACTCGCGTGGCTCTCCCATCCCGAAGATCTTGGCGGTCAGGTTGTAGGGAAACCGCCGGACGAAGGCGTTGAGCTCATTCACCGCCGAGTTGTAGTCGTTGCGCGCCACGGCGATCCGGTTCTCGGTGCCCTCGAGCTGGTCCTGCAGCGTGCGGAAGTTCTCGCTCGACCGGAGCTCCGGGTAGTTCTCCGCGATCGCGAGGAGCCGGCCGAGGCCGGCGCTCAGCTCGGAGTTGGCGGCCGCCATTTCGGGCACGTTGCCTGCCGTCACGGCGCCGGAGAGCCGCGCCCGGGCATTGGCGATCGAGATGAACACGGTGTCTTCCTGGCGGGTGATGCCCTTCACCGTCTCGACCAGGTTCGGGATGAGGTCGGCGCGGCGCTGGAGCTGCGTCTGGATGTCGCCCTGGGCGCGGTTCACGCGCTCGTCGAGCGTCTGGATCGTATTGTAGCCGCAGCCGCTCGTCCCGAGCGCGAGCACGAGCAGCGACGCATACACGGCCGGAAAGCGCCTCATGAAGCATCTCCAGGATGAAGTTGATCCACGTACCGCGCGGTGTGGACGATGGCGTCGAGATACCGCTCGAAAAGACCGGGAGCGCAGCGCCATCCCTGCTGCCCCCGGTTCCGCACGACCTCGGCCGGCGCATCGGGGTCGAAGCCGGCGAGGCCCGACACCGTCCGGACGATCGCCTCGCCGTCGGTCGGCGGCGCGGGTCTTTCGACGAGGCTCAGCAGGCAGCGGAACAGCACGAGGGCCGTCGCGGCGGAGCTCGCCGCGAGGGCCCCGAGCTCCCTGGGCCGCTCGGCGAGGAGGGTGTATCCCTGCCGAAGCCGGAGCAGCTTGCCTCGAAGCTCCGTTTCGAGGGCGCGGCGGAGGTCGGCGCGCGAAACGGTGAGGCCGGCGAGCGGGTCCGCGCCGCGGAGGACGCGGTGCGCCGCCTGCATGTCGGTGATCTCGATGGGGAAGACGTCGGTGGCCCGCTCCCACTCGGCGCGGCTCAGGAGGAGCGGCGGCTCGGGCGTCCGGGCGCGCCACTCGCCGAAGGCCGGTCCGAGGCGCCTCAGCGCCTGCGGTCCGACGTCGTCGAGCACGAGGAGGAGGTTGATGTCCGAGGCGCCCGGGAGGTAATCCCCGCGCGCGGCGGAGCCGTACAGCACCGCGCTGTAGGCCGGCCCGAGGGCCGTGTCCGCCGCCGACAGGAACGGCTCGACCACATCGCTCACCGGATCCATCAGAAGCGCCCTCCCGCGCCGCCGCCGCCGAAGCCACCACCACCGCCGAACCCGCCGAACCCGCCACCCCCGAAGCCGCCGCCTCCGCCCCAGCCCCCGCCGCCCCATCCGCCGCCACCGCCGATCCAGGGCCCTCCCCAATATATCCCGCGCCGGCGGCGTCGCCCGCGCCGGGACGAGAGGATGAAGAAGACGAGGATGAAGAGGATGAGCGGCAGGAACGAGCCGCCCCCGCCTCGCGGTGTGGCCACGGGCGGCGGCCGCCAGGAGGTGAGCGCCGAGTCGGTGACCCCGTACCCGCGGGCGATCGTGGCGGTGAGCGCTTCCACCCCGGTGAGGAGCCCGGGGCCGTAGTTCTCGCGCGCCAGGTCGGGAATCATGAGGTCCCGGATCCGTCCCGACGCCGCGTCGGTGACGATGCCCTCGAGCCCCCGGCCCACCTCGATCCGGATCTGCCCCGAGCGGGCCTCCCCCGCCCTCCGGGGAACGAGCAGCATGACGAGGCCCGCGTACCGGGTCGAATCGCCGATCTCCGCGGCGGCGCCGACGCCCCACTGCCGGCCGATGAGGAGCGCCACCTCGGAGGCCTCGTACTCGCCGACCGTCGGAAGCGTCACGACCGCCATCTCCGCCCCCGTGGCGCCCCGAAGCCGGGTGGCCAGATCGGTCATGCGCGCCTCGGACTCGGCGTCGATGACGGACGCGAAGTCGCTCACGTAGCCGAGGGGCCGCGCCGGCACGTACTGCTCGACCCCCTGCGCCCAGGCCGCCCTCCCCGCGAGTTGTAGGACGAGGATCGTGACAATAGCTTTCGACCGTGCAAATCCGGACACTCGTCCTCCTCGTCCTCGCGGCCGCGGCATGCTCCGGTCCGCGCGATATTACGGTGCAGGTCAGGGTCCCCGACCTCGACGGCTCCCAATCACCGGCTTCGGGCGTCCCCGTCGTCGCGGTCCCCTATGACCGGGACAGCCTGATCGCGGCGCTCGAGGCCGCCCAGCCGACGCCGCGGCCGCACACGGCGGCGCTCGATTCGCTCTTTGCCCGGTTCCGCGACCCGTTCCTGGCCCACTTCCGCGCGGGCCGGGCGCTCGAGGCGGTCCGGGATTCCGTCGCCCGCGGGCTCGCGGGCGAGGATCGCCTCGCGGCCGCGACCCGGCACGCCGAGTCCACGCGAGCGGCGCTCGACAGCGCCAGGAAGCTCCTCGCCACCGGCGATTCGCTCCGGGCCGACGTCCGCTCCTGGGAAAATAGCACCTACGAGAGCTTCGACAGCGTGACCAAGGCGCTTGCCGACGTGGCGCGCCGGAAGCCGGTCGTGGACACCACGGACGCCACCGGCATCGCCGAGCTCCGGCTCCCCGCGAGCGAGAACGACTGGTGGGTGGTCGCCCGGTCGTGGGACGTCACCGATCCCAACATGTCGTGGACCTGGAGCGTGCGCGTGGACGCGGACACCGTGACTCTCGATGCCGGGAGCGGACGCCGGAGGCCGCGCTACTGATGCGCGCCGTCGCCGTCGCGGCGCTGCTCTTCGCCTGCACGTCGGGCACCAAGCGCGGCGACTCCGCCGCGACCGACGCGCCCACGCAGACGCTTCCGGCACTCGCAGCGGTCCAGGGCGCCGATCCGCGTGCGTCGCGGATGCTCGGGTCTCCCGACGCGCCAGTCACGATCTACGAGATGTCCGATTTCCAGTGCCCCTTCTGCCGCCGGCACGCGCTCGTCACGCACCCGGCGCTCGTCCGCGAGTACATCGACGCCGGCAAGGTGCGCGTCATCTTCATCAACCTGCCGATCACCGAGATCCATCCGAACGCACTGCCGGCGGCGGAGTTCGGGCTCTGCGCGGCCCGGGCGGGCCGGTTCTGGGACGCGCACCGGCTCCTCTTCCGCCACCAGCCCTCCTGGGCCGCGCTTCCCGACGCCACGCCGTTCTTCCTCTCGCTCACCGACTCGCTCGGCATCTCCCGCGACGAGACGGTCCGCTGCCTCGAGGATCCAGCGATCGCCGCAGCGGTCCGGGAGGAAGCGGAGGGCTCGGTGCGTGCCGGGGCGCGGAGCACGCCGACGTTCTACATCGAGGGCGGCCTCCTCGTCGGCGCGCAGCCGATCGAGGTCTTCAGGCCGATCCTCGATTCGATCTATGAGGCGAGGGTGGGGGAAAGACGGTAGACAGTAGACAGTAGACAGTAGACGGGAGACGGTAGGCGGCAGGCTGTGGGCGGGAGGGGCGCTCGCTCAGCGGGCGGCGAGCATGACCGTGAGGAAGACGTCGTAGAGGGCATGGGTCCACGCCGTGATGCCGAGGCCGCGGAGAAGGTACATCCCGCTGAAGAGCAGGCCGGCGACGAATCGGAAGACGAACGAGCCGGTCTCGAGCGGGTCGCCGTACGGGCCGACGTAGTGGAAGGCGGAGAAGAGGAAGGCGCCGAGCACCGTCGCGAACACCCCCGCGGCGAGCGGCTTCCAGCCGAAGAGCCGCCGCGCCGCGAGCACGAGCGCCCCTACCAGCAGCACCCGGAAGAGCAGCTCCTCGTAGATCCCCGCGCCGAGCGAAATCGTGAGCTGGGCCGGCAGGCTGAGCGACGACATCTGCATCGCGAGGTACGGCACGTCACCGAGCAGGATGGCGGTGATCGTGCCGGCCACCATCCCGAACACGAGCCCCCCGGCCACCGACTCCGCCATCATCCCGCCGAAGATCCCCGGGACGAGCCGCCCGCCGCTCCTCCGCATGTCGCGCCAGATGAAGACGACGAACCCGCCGAGGAGGAGGGTGTTGAAGAGGAGGAGGCCTTCGCGCCCGCCGAAGGTGAGGAAAAGGCTCTTGAGGAGGACGTCCGCACCGTTGCGGACGCCGCTCACGGCATCCCCCGCAAGCGCAAATGCCGCCAGCTCGTAGAGGACGAGCAGCGGCAATGCGAAGAGGAGGCTGTAGCGCGGCGCCCGCGCCAGGCGCCAGTAGTTGCTCAGAGGCCGGGCAGCCTGAAGGTGTAGTGGAGCCCCGCGCCGAAGATGCCGCGGTTCTCCGGGTCGGCCATCATGAGATCATAGGTGGCGTGGAGGCCGAGGCCGGTGAGCAGGTTGAGCTGGACGCCGCCGCTCACGCCGAAATCGGTTTCCGTCTCCGACGTGCCGTCGAGCGAGGTCCGCACGATGTCCACCCTCGGAGCGATCCACGGCTTGATCGCGAGCGCGGGGTTCGGGATCGTCACCGAGACGCCGAGCCCGATCGGGAAGCGCCACTGGTTCACGTCGCAGGCCCCGGGCGGCACGCAGGCGAACTCGGGTGACGCGTATCCGGCGCCCGCCTGGAGCGTCGCGGCGATCGGAACGAGGGGACCCCCGAAGACCTTGTAGTTGAGCGTCGCGCCCGCCGACCAGAGCGGATCGTCGATGTCCGGCGAGTAGCGCGACACGCGCGCCGTCACGCCGAGTGCGCCGAGCCCGAGCGCGGCGGTGGCCCCGAAGGCGTGGCCGCCCCCGGCGGCCTCGTTCGGCAGGCCGGCGTCGAACGAGAGGCCGAGGCCGCTCACGACGCCGGCGTTCTCGACCGGCAGCCCCTGCACCTGCGCCATCGCCGGCGCCGCCGCGGTGGCGAGCGCGATGCTCATCCATGCTCCACGCACGATTCTCATGCATCCTCCTCTCGGTGCGCCCGCCCGATCGGCGAGCCGCGGGAAGCTAGTCCGGCTCCCGTTCGCGCGTCAATCGTGGCAGTGCCGATGTCGGAAAAGAAACGCGCCCGGCCGGAGCCGGGCGCGTCCAGTCTCCATCAGCGTCAGCGAATGATCGCGAGCCCGATCGAGACACCCTCGTAGAGGTCGTCGCCGATGGCGCCGGCCACGCGGATGTCGAACGAGCGGCTGAACTTGATGTCCACGCCGAGGCCGAGGGCCATCTGGACCTCGTCGTCGCCGTTGTCGCCGAGGGTGGGGACGATCACGGGATGCAGGTAGGGGACGAAGCTCGTCTCCGAGCCCTCGAGCAGCACGCGCCGCCCGAGCGAGACGCCGATCGGGATCATGACCAGCGTGAAGTCGTCGCTGAACTGGGCGCCGACGCCGAGCGTGAGCGCACCGTCGAGCGGGAAGCTCTCGCTCGACTGGAGCACCCGCGTGCGGGCGCTGCCGCCCACCAGGATGCCCGTCTCGTCCGCACGATCCATGAGTCCGGCGCGGAGGCCAAGGTCCCAGCGGTCGCGGCCGTATCCGTAGAAGCCCTCGAGCGCCCAGTCGGCGCTGCCCGGATCCGAGAAGGTGAGGCCGTACTCGTTCGTGGCGAACGAGCGGTAGGGCGACTTGAACACCGGCGTACCGGTTTCCTGGGCGGCGGCATTCCCTGCGACCAGGGCCAGCGCGAGCACGGCGCCGGCAGCACCAACGAGCTTACGCATCATCGGACACTCCTTGGACGTGCTCCGTCACGACCCTGACACGATCATCGACCACCTGGAGGAACCCGCCGCGCACGCTGAACCGGCGCGCGCTCTCCCCCTGGCGGACGACGAGCGTCCCGGATCCGAGGAGCGTCATGAAGGGGGCGTGGCGCGGCAGGATGCCGACCTCGCCGTCGAACGCCGGGGCGACCACGGCATCGGCTTCGCCGTCAAACATCGCCGCCTCGGGGGAAATCACCGTGACATGCATCACGCGCTCGCGAGCTTCTGGGCCTTCTCCACCGCCTCGTCGATCCCGCCCACCATGTAGAACGCCTGCTCCGGCAGGTGGTCGAACTCGCCGCTCAGCACCCGCTCGAAGCTGCTGATCGTGTCCTCCAGCTTCACGTACTTGCCGGGGAAGCCGGTGAACTGCTCGGCGACGAAGAACGGCTGCGAGAGGAACCGCTGGAGCCGCCGGGCCCGGGCCACGATGAGCTTGTCCTCCTCGCTCAGCTCGTCCATGCCGAGGATGGCGATGATGTCCTGGAGCGCCTTGTAGCGCTGCAGCGTCCGCTGCACGCCGATGGCGACGTCGTAGTGCCGCTGGCCGATGAACTGCGGGTCCAGAATCCGGCTCGAGCTGTCGAGCGGGTCCACCGCGGGGT
>DASUXZ010000242.1:0-4692 GCA_036377655.1 Gemmatimonadales bacterium | reverse complement strand
GTGCGCCCGTCGTTGTAGGGATCGAGGAAGACGAAGAAGCGGTCCGCCGTGATGAAGCGGTCGCGCCGCGCGAGCTGGGCCACGATCGAGTCGGGAGCGGTATCGAACAGCTCGGCGCCGATATAGATGGCGCCCTCGTCGTACAGCACGCGCACTTCGGTGCGCTGCGTGGCCGGCTGGCCCTCGTTCGGGTCCTTCTGCGTGAAGCCCGTGACGGGAGCCGCGCTCCGCCAGACGGGCTCGTCGAGCCGGCCGTCGAGCGCCACGCCCGCGCCGGTGCGGGCCGCGGTGACGCGGTCGTCGTCGGCGGGCGCGCCGGTGGAGGGGCGTGGCGTCTGGCGGGTGGCGATCTGGCGAGCGGTGTCCGCGCTCTGGGCCTGGCCCTGCGAAAGCGCGGCCACCAATAGAAGGAGCGTTGCGTGTGCCATGAAGCCTTCCGGCGGCGCGCGCCGCCCCTGTTCAGTGTCCGGAACCCTTACGGGAGCTGCTGCCGAAAGGTTTAGACACGCGCCGGGCCGGAAGGGTTGTCAGGTGCCCGTGAGGAGCTCCTCGAAGAGGTCGAGCGCCCGCGGATCCTTCGACTGGCCGAGCCAGAAGAGGGCGGAGCGCCGGATGTGCGGGTCCCGATTGGTGCGGGCGATGCGGATGAGCGCGGGGACGCTCTCGTCGGCCGGGCGCTGCGAGAGCGCGAACACGGCGGTCTCCTTCACTTCCCGCTCGCCCGGGCTCGACGCGATCGAGTCGAGCGCCGGAGCGATCGCCTGCCCGGCCGCCTGGCCGAGCCAGAAGATCGCGGTCTTCCGCGTTTCTTCCGCAGCCCGCTCGTTCCGGGCGATGCCGAGGAGCGAGGGCCAGATCGTGACGCTGTCGGCGATCGTCGCCGCGAAGATCGCGTCCCTGGCACCCGCATCCCGCTCGGCGAGCGCCAGGAGGTACCCGGCCGCCTCGGGCGCGCTCACGGTGCCGAGGTCGGTGCCGGCCGCGCCGTCGCGCCACTGGCCGCCGACCCGGGCCTTGAGCTTCGAGACCCGCCCGTCGCGCCGCTGGAACGACACGAACACCGGGCCCGCCTTGCAGTCGCTCTCCCAGTCGGCGTCGCGGTCGTCGTTCACGGTGATGTTGTCGCCGCAGCCGCGCACGCCGTCCCGCGCGGCGAAGCTCATGCGGATCGTGCCGTCCGGCGCGCGGCTCACCCGCTCGGCGAGGGACTGCGCCGCTGCCGGCGCCGCGATGGCGCCGAGCAGCAGCGTGATCGTGAGGATGCGCATCGGCGCCTCCAGCGGGGGACGTGGGCTCATTCCTCGAGCAGCTCCTCGAGGAGCGCCGTGGCGCGCGGGTCGTCCGACTGGCTCAGCCAGAACATCGCGGTCCGCCGGAGCTCGGGATCCTTCTCCTTCCGCACGATCTCGACCAGGTGGCCGACCGCCTCGGGATCGTGGTTGGCCCGCTGGCCCAGGACCACGACCATGTGCTGCCGGAGCTCGGGGTCGTTCGGGAGCGAGTTGTAGACCTGGAGCAGGTCGGCGGTCGTCGCCTCCGACATGCCGGCAAAGAAGAGCGCCTGCTTCCGGATCTCGATGTCCTCGTTCCGGTCGCGCGCGATGCCGATGAGCCACTGCGCGTTCTCGCGGCTCCGGTTGGCCATCATCGCCGCCATCACCTGCTGCTTCGACTCCTTGCTCTTCATCTTGCCGTACACGCTCCGGAGGTAGGCCATGTCCTCCGCCGTGTTCCCCTGGGCGATGAAGAAGAGCGCCTGCACCCGCGCCTCGTCGGGGATGTCCTCCCGCTCGGCGTAGCTCCGGAGCATCCGCCGCGCCTCGGGCGAGCGCTGCTGCGAGAGCGCGAAGACCGCCGACTGCCGGAGCTCGTCGTCGTCCGACGTGCGCATCACCGAGTCGAGGATCGGGAGGACGCGCGGGTCCTTCGTCTGCGAGAGCCAGAAGATCGCCTGCTTCCGCACCTCCGGGTCCGGGTCCTGCCGCGCCGAGGTGATGAGGAGGTCGGCGGCGTCGTCGCCCTGCTGGGCGGCGACCATCATCGCGAAGCGTCGGAGGCAGACCGACGCCGAGTCGCGGCGCTCGAGCACCTTCCTGAGCAGCGGCACCGCGCGCTCGCGGTTGCTGTTCATGAGCGCCTGGATCGCGAAGATGCGGCTGTCGTCCTCGTTGTCGCAGTCGCCGGGCCCGTACGCCTTCGGTGCGCGCGGCTCGCGCGGGGGGCGCGGCGTGCGGCCGGGGCGCGGCACCGCGACGGCGGCGGCCGTCGGCGGGGTGCCGGCCACCGGCGGCGCGGGTGCCTCCGCCGCTTCGGCCGCGACGACCGCGACCTCGGTGGCAGCGGCCGCATCGCCGAGGCGGGCGAGGTCCGCGTTGACGCGGGAGCGGAGCGCGTTCGCGTCGCCGCGCGTCGCGGCGTTGGGGTAGCGTGACGCCTGCTCGTCGAGCGCCGCGAGCGCGCGCCGCAGGTTCTGCTGGCCCCGCATCCGGTGCAGCGCGAACGCTTCCCAGTAGAGCGCGTCCGCCGCGTACTCCGAATCGGGATAGCGGGCGTGGATCGCGCGGAACTGCTCGGCGGCTTGCGCGTAGCGGCCCCGGTTGAGCGCCTGCCGCGCGAGGCGGTAGAGCGAGTCCGCCGTGTCGGCCGGCATCCAGGAGGCGGGGGGCACCGTCGCGTAGTACGTCCCGCCTCCGTCCTGCGGCTGGACGCGGGCGGGCGCGCCGTATCCCATGCCGATCAGGACCGCGCCCGCGGCGACCATCATCATCCGTTGCATCAGAGTGCTCCTTGCCTCAGAGTAGCGGCCACGCCGGTGGACGTCGCCGAACGCAGCCGGGTCAGCACATCGCCGGCTTCCATGCCATCCGTGATCAGGTCGGTATCCTCGGACCGCTCCTCCGCCGGGAGCTGGGCGATCTGCGCGAGGACGAGCTCGAGATCCTCGAGCAGCCGCCGCATCCGCGGGTCCTGCGCGGCCGGGGAATCGAGAAGGAGCCGGTTTCGCACGAGGAGCTGCCGCGCCGTCGCAGGCGAGAGCTCCACCGACGGCTCCTCGCCGCGGAGCGCGTCGCGGAAGAGCGAGAGGAAATCCTCCGAGCGCTGGAGGTGCCGCGCCGCCGCGACGTCGAACGCGTCGGGCGCCTCGGCCCGGTCGTTCGCCGCGAGCTGGGCCGTGGGCGGCGTGCTCCGCGGCGTCCGTGCGGTTCCGGCGCGATCCCGCGGCGACGCCCGGCCTGCCGGCGGTGCGCTCTCGGTCGCGAGGACCGGCTCGTCGGTGCCGATCTCCGGCAGGATGTCGTCGCCGGGCGCCGCTGAATCGGGCGACGGGGCACGCGACACCGAGTCGAACGGCGCGCCGCCCCCGGCCGGACCGCCGCGCCCGGCGATGGCCGGCGCCGGATCCACGACGCCGGTGGAGCTGAAGCGCCCCAGTGCAAAGGCGAGCGCGAGAAGCGCCGCGAGCCCGGCCGCGAGCGGGATCCAGCGCCGCGCGCGGCGGCGGAACTCGAGCGGAGCCGCTGCCGGAGCCGGCGTCGCGGTCGTCCCGCGCTCCCGCTCGATCCGGGCCCAGATGGCATCGCGCGGGGTGAGCGGCGGCGCGTTGTAGTCCCGCGCCAGGGCCGCGAGCGTCGGATCGAGCGGCTCCTCGCCGTCCCGTTCGTCCGCGAAATCGTCGTCGAGGTAGCTCATGACTGCTCCGGCGCCAGGTCGGCGAGGGTCTGGCGCAGCCGGGCCCGTGCCCGGAAGAGCTGCGCCTTCGACGTTCCGGTGTGAATGCCGAGCATCGTGCCGATCTCCTCGTGCGTGTAGCCCTCGACGTCGTGCATCAGGAACACCGCGCGGTATCCCTCGGGGAGGGCGTCGATCGCCCCGTGCAGCCGGGCCCGGAGGTGCGGGTCCCCGGCTCCCGCCGGCCGGCCGATCTCGGGGGCCTCGTCGAGCGAAAGCTCCCGTTGCCGGAACCGCTTCACCTTCCGCAAGGCGTTGAGCGCCACCGAGATGGCGATGGACCCGATCCAGGTCCCGAGCGCCGCTTCGCCCCGGAAATCGGCGAGCCGGCGGAACGCCTTGATGAACGTTTCCTGGACGCAGTCGGTGGCCTGGTCCATGTCGCCCACGATCCGGTAGACCATCCGGAAGACGCGGTCCACGTGCGCGTCGTACAGCGCGCGCTCCGCCACGGCGTCACCGGCCAGTACTCGGGCGATCAGCTCTCGGTCTTCCACCAGCCTCCGGGAGGTTTCGGGTCCGCCGTGTGGTCGTACCTCTGACACGGGCCGGGGCGAGAGGGTTGCGCGCCGGGCCGCGCCGCCGATCCGGCCAGCCGGCGCAACCTTCTTCCCCCGGCCTGCATCTCATACGGTATACCACGGCAATCGCAGAGCAGGGAGGGGGACCATGGCACCGCAGAACGAATCGGCACCGGAACAGACCTATACCATATACGACATGATCGGCCGGCCGATCGGCCGGGTCGTCCAGCCGAAGCAGGAGCCGGGAGTCGGGCCGGGGCAGGAGACGGTGCTGCTGATCCGGGGCTGAGGTCGGGGACTTGGGCTCGGGGGGACCCCGTTGCGCGGTGGGGGCTCCGGTGCAGGTGGAGTTGGTGGAGCACACGAAAACACGAAAGGCGCCGCTTGCGGGCGGCGCCTTTCGTGTTTTCCCGCGATTTTCGTGTTTTCGTGTGCCCTC
>DASUXZ010000241.1:0-14020 GCA_036377655.1 Gemmatimonadales bacterium | reverse complement strand
CTCCGCGAGCGGGCGGAGCGGCTCCGGCACGGGCACGAGTCCGCCGAGCACAGCGCCGACGTAGAGCGCGCCGCCGAGCACGATGAGCGTGACGAGCCAGAGCGGCCAGGTGGGCCGGCGCCAGGCGCGCACCTCCGCGATGTCCGCCTGCCACGAGGCTTCCTCGCGGGCGGCCGCCTCCTCGAGCCCGATCCACGCGGTTTCGAGCCGCCGCGCCACCGCGGCGAGCGCGTCGCGCCACCGCGACGCGGGAACCGGCTTGCGCGAGGCCTCGCGGACGGTGGCCTCGAGCTCGTCGAGCGCGTCGACGAGCACGGAGCCGCCACTCCCGAGGCGCACCTCGATCCCGCGCCGCTCCTCCTCCGTGAGGCGGAGAGCCGCGAGCTTCCGGCGCGGAAGGCGCGACTCGGCGGCGGCCGCCTCGAACCGCGCGGCGATCCTGTCGCCGACGCGGCGCGCCGCCGCTTCGACGGCGCGCTCCCAGGCCGCGAGCCACGACTGGCGGTTGAGCGACTGCACCGCGCCCGGAATGTCGTTCTCCGACGCGAACTCCCGCGCCGCGCCCGCGAGGTCGAAGAGGTCGGAGACGAGCCTGAGGCGGATGTCGTCGAGCGGGACGAGCCCGGAAGCGGTGCCTCGCGGCACCGACAGCCGGCCGAGCAGGGGGCCGAGCTCCGGCACGAGCGGCTGCGGGCGGGGAGCCGACACGGTCACTCGAGGATCGCGGCCACGACCGCGTCCGTATCGGAGAGGTCGGGAAAGAGGGCGTGCGGCCCGCAGGCGGCGAGCTCCTCGAGCGAGTACCCGCCCGTGGCGACCGCCACGGCTCGCGCGCCGATGCCGGCGCCGCAGTGCACGTCCGCCGGGGTGTCGCCGATGATGACCACCTCGCTCCCCGCGGGAACGCGACCGAAATGCGGCTCGGCCCGCCGGGCCGCGACCGCGGGAAGCTCCGGGCGGTGCGCCGAGTCGCTCCCGTACGCGCCGACCGCGAAGCGCGCGGGATCGATCCCCGCAGCCGTGAGCTTGAGCGCGGCGCCGCGTGCGAGGTTGCCCGTGAGCAGGCCGAGCAGCACCGCGCGCTCGCGCTCGAGCCGGTCGAGCAGCTCGAGGATGCCCGGCAGGAGCACCGTCCCCTCCGCCCCGCGCTCGAACTCGGCCGCGAGCAGCGTCACGTAGCGGTCGCAGAGCGCCGCTACGCGCTCGGGCGCCGGCGGGCCGTCGTGCCCCGCCGCCGCGAGGAGCTCGGCAACGATCTGCGGATCGGTCTTGCCGTCGAAGCGGATCCGCGCGAACGCGCCGACGTCGCCGACGGCCTCGCCGAGCGCGGCGGTGATGGCCCGGCGGCCGGCGCCTCCGGAGTGCAGGATCGTGCCGTCGATATCGAACAGGACGAGTCGCCGCTTCACCGGCCGCTCCCTTCGCGGATCCGCCGCGCGCCGACGAGCCGCGGGCGGAGCGCCGAGCCGGCGCGCGATCCCGGCCCGAACGGCTCCTCGAGGACCCCGCCGCAGCTGATCGTCGAGTGCACGATCCTCCCGTCCTCCGCCGCGATCGCGACGTGCGTGATGTGCGCGCCGGTCTCGCTCCGGAAGAAGAGGAGGTCGCCCGGCTCGATCGCGTCGAGCGGAACGGCCTCCCCCGCGCCCGCCTGCTTCGAGGAATCCCGCGGGAGGATGATGCCGCGCGCCGCGAACGTCGTCTGGACGAGGCCCGAGCAGTCCACGCCCCACGGCGTGACGCCGCCCCACTGATAGGGGGAGCCGCGAAAATGCTCGAGCGCCCACGCATGCGGGGTGGTGCTCCGCGCGCTCGCGGCGGCGGGCTCGCCTTCACGCACCTCGCCGTCGATGATCCGCCCTGCCCTTCCGTCGGGAAGCGTCACGAGCCCGTCCTGCAGCGCCACGCGCGCGCGGAGCGGGAGGGCCACGACGTCCCGGCCGACCGACACGCGGGCCCCTTCGCTCCAGCCCGTCGCCGAGCGGCGCCACGCCTCCGCCTCGTCCGCCGAGAGCGGCTGCACGTAGCCGGCGTTGACCCAGCCCTCGTAGCCGTCGAGCTCGGTGCGGATGTGGCACCACTCCCCCTCCGTGCCGAGGAGGTCCGCGAGCTCGCCGAGCACGAGCTGGGTCACCTGCTCGGCGCGCACGCTCCCCGACGCCATCACGGGCGCCACGGCCGCGGTGGCCACGACCGTCCGTGTCACCGTGCGCCCTTCGCCGAGCAGTCGGCGCACATCGTCACGCCGCGGAAGGTGCAGATGAGGCAGATGAACGTGCCGCACTCACTGCAGGGATAACCCTCGGAGGCCCGCTCCTCGCGGCCGCAGGCGCGGCAGCGCATCGCGTCCTTCTCCTGGATCCTGGGGCTCGCATCCTCGCTCATGGCGTCATCCCGTGAGGTTGTAGCGCTTGATCTTGTTGATGAGCGTCGCGCGCGAGATCCCGAGCTCCGCCGCCGCGCGCGTGCGGTTCCCGCCGTGGTGCTTGAGCGTCCGGTCGATGTGCTGCCGCTCGAGGTCGTCGAGGCTGAGCGGCGTGTGCCGGCGGTCGCCGATGCCCGGCCGCGCGCGGAACTCGCCCGGCAGGTGCTCGACGCCGATGAGCGCCTGCCCCCGCGCCAGGATGAGCGAGCGCTCGAGCACGTTCCGCATCTCCCGCACGTTGCCGGGCCACGCGTAGCCGAGCAGCCGCTCCATCGCTTCGGTGGCGACGGCCGGCGGCCCGCTCGGGAGCTCCTTCCGGAGGTCGCCGAGGATCCGGTTGATGAGGCCGAGCCGGTCCTCGCGCGTCCGGTCGCGCACCGCGGGAAGCATGAGCGGCATCACGCTCAGCCGATAGTAGAGGTCCTCGCGGAACCGCCCCGACTCGACGTCGGCATGGAGGTTCCGGTTCGTCGCGGCCACGAGCCGGACGTCCACGGTGATCTCCCGGGTGCCGCCGAGCCGCCGGAAGGTCTTCGTCTCGAGGACCTTGAGGAGCTTCGGCTGGAGCTCGGGCGCGAGGTCGCCGATCTCGTCCAGAAAGATCGTTCCGCGGTCGGCGATCTCGAAGAGCCCCTGCTTGCGGTCCTTCGCATCGGTGAACGCGCCCTTCTCGTGGCCGAAGAGCTCGCTGTCGAGGAAGGTGGCGTTGAGGCCGGCGCAGTTCACCTCGATGAACGGGGCGTCGCGCCGCGGGCTCAGGTCGTGGATCATCCGTGCGACCCAGCCCTTGCCCGTGCCGCTCTCGCCGGTGAGGAGCACGGTGGTGCGCTCGCTCTGGGCAAGAAGCGACACCTGGTGCGCGAAGTCCTGCATCTGGCCGGACCCGCCGAGCGACTCGAGGCCGTGCTCGGGCGTGGCGTGCTCCACGAGCGTCTGGTTGATCCGCTTGAGCCGCACCTTGTCCGCGACCCGCGCCGTGGCGGCCGCGAGGTGCGCCATGTCCACCGGCTTGGTCAGGAAGTTCTCGGCGCCGAGCTGCATCGCCTTGACCGCGGTCTCGATGTCGCTGTCGCCGGTGAGGAGGATGACGGCCGCACCGCGCTGCCGGAGGTGCTCGAGCACCTCCATCCCGTCCATGCCGGGCAATCGGAGATCGAGGATCACCACCTCCGGCCGCACCCGGTCGTAGGTCGCGATACCCGCCTCACCGCTCAGCTCGCGGGTCACCTCGTGCCCGAGCCGCTCGAAGTAGTTCCCGATCGACCGCAGGACATCCACATCGTCGTCGATGAGAAGCACCGAATCCGCCATCCGCAACTCCCGATTGATGAAACCTGCTCCCCGCTCCCCGCTCACCGCTCACCTCTCACATCTCACCTCTCTCACCTCACCCCGCCCCTCCCACCATGATCCTCACCGCCCCCGGCACCACCGTCGCCGTGAACGGCGTCACCCCGCCCGGCTCACCGTCGAGCTGCACCGGCTCGACCGGGTCCGTCACGATGCGCACCTCCCGCCCGCGCGCGTACCGGATGAAGTCCCCTTCCGGCCGCTCGCGGACGAGGTGCCAGATGGCGCGCGCGCTCTCGAGCACGTTGCTCGCCCGGAGCACGATGACGTCGAGGAGCCCGTCGTCCGGGCTGATCCCCGACCGGAGCCGCACGAACGGCGGGATCACCTCGCCGCAGTTGGCGACGAGCACCATCGCCGCCTCCGCCTCGTACTCGACGCCGTCCACCGTGATGTAGTGGCGCGAGACGCGGAGCTCGTCGAGCAGCCGGAAGGTCGTCGCGACGTACGCCGCGAACTTCCACTTGTGCTTCATCGCGGAGGCCGTGCCGGCCATGACCCGCGCGTCGTACCCGGCCCCGCACGCGACGGCGAAATACTGGCTCCCCCCCGGCCGCTCCATGTGCCCGAGGTCGAACCGCCGCGGCGTGCCGCGGACGATCACCTCCGCGGCGCGCGCCGGCGCCGCCGGGATCCGGAGGTTGCCGGCGAGCAGGTTGCCCGTCCCGCCCGGGATCACGCCGAGCGGAACGTCGGTGCCGACGAGCGCGGCGGCCGCCTGCATCGTGGTCCCGTCGCCCCCGAAGACGGCGACGACGTCCACCCCCTGCTGTACGCCGTACTCGGCGAGGCGCCGCGCGTCGCCCGGCCCGCCGGTGGCGAGCACCTCCGCCTCCCACCCCGCGCCCTCGATCGCCGCGCGCACCGCCGTGACCGCGGCCTCCCGCGTCCGCGCCGCCACGGGGTTCACGATGACGAGGGCTCGCGCCATCAGAACTCCTCCTCCCAGAGCACGTCGAAGCCGATCTGGTAGGAAGCGGTCGGCCGGAACTCGCTGAAGACGCGGCAGCTCTGGTAGGTCGGCTCGACGCTCGTCTGGAGGCGCCACGACTCGTCGAGCCGGTAGTCGATGCTCGCGCCCAGGCCGAGGCCCGACGTGCCGCTCGAGCAGTAGCCGGCGTTGAGGCGGAAGAAGACGCGGCGCCCGAGCTGCCAGCCGAACGCGAGCTGGCTCAGCGCCCCGCCGGCGCGCGTGCCACCCGCGAGCGCCGGGCGG
Organism: Gemmatimonadales bacterium; assembly: GCA_036377655.1. Taxonomy (GTDB): domain Bacteria; phylum Gemmatimonadota; class Gemmatimonadetes; order Gemmatimonadales; family GWC2-71-9; genus CAMLLJ01. The sequence goes on along the minus strand of DASUXZ010000241.1, from coordinate 9,029 downwards.
ATCTCGAGCAGGTCCACCGGGAAGCCGAGGTCGGCGATGAGGGCGCGCTCGAGGTCGCTCGAGACGGCGCTCGTGAGGATCGACGCCGCGTTCTGCACCGCGTTGTTGTCGAGGCCCTGCGCCTGGCTCGCCGGGACGCCGAAGATGAGGTAGCTCACGAGGTCCACCTCGGCGAGCGGCGGCTGGATCGTCGGGTCGCTCCGGAGCGTGAGCCGCGGCTGGAGGAGCGTCCCGGTGATCTGCGCGATGACCGGGATCTCCTGCCCGGTCGCGGCGCGCACCACGTGCTGCGCCTCGATGTCGAGCTCGGCGTTGAGGTCGGGCGTGCCGAAGTAGATGACGGTGCCGCGCGTGACCGTGAAGTCGCGGGTGACCGGGCCGATCTTGAGCGTGTAGGCGCCCGGCCCCGCCTCGAGCGTCCCGTCGAGCCGGTACTCCTTGCGCACCTTGTTGGCCCGCACCTCGCCGCTCAGCTTGATGTTCGCCTCGCTCGAGCGGAGCCAGAAATCGGCGCCCATCGAGAGGTTGAGGTCCTGCACCCGCACCTCGTCGATGAACCGGCTCTGGAAGCCCTCGCGGAGCCGGTTGCGGCGGAGCACCAGCGTGTCCACGAGCGCCAGGTTCGCCGGGTCGTCGAGGTCGATCACCCGCTTGTTCACCAGGTCGGCGAAGTAGAGCACCCCCTCGTCCGCGACGCCCGTGCCGGTGAACGTCGCGCCGTAGAAGGGCCCGTTCAGCTCGAAGCGGCCGGAGGCGACGAGGTCCACGAGGTTCCGCACCCGCATCACCTCGAAGGTCCGTGCCACCATCTCGAGATCGAGCACCGGGCGGGAGAGCTCCTCGAACGTCACCGTCCCGGCCGCGGCGAGCGTGCCGTCGCCGCTCGAGATGCGCAGGTCGCGGAGGAGCACCGAGTCTCCCGCGAACGCGGCCGTCGCGGCGAGCGAATCCCAGGTGACGCCGACGGCCGGGAGCCGCATGCCGCCGTCCACGACGGCGAGCGAGCCCGCGAGCTCCGGGTTGGCCCACGTGCCCTGCACCTGCACGTCGGCGGTGAGCCAGCCGCGGACGTCCTCGATCGTGGGGATGAACGCCTCGAGGATGGTGAGCTCGACGCTGTCGCCGGTAGCGCGGATCGAGAGCGGGCCGTCCACCCGGCGCTCGGTGGCGCCGCGGAGCGCCAGGTCGATCGGGAGCTGCGACTCGATCCGCAGCACGGGCGTGCCGGTGCGCCAGAGGAGGAGGTTGGCGTCGAGCCGGCGCCCGGCGTAGCCGAGCACACCCTCGACGTACGGCATGCGCGCGTCCCCGAACTGCGCGTCGGAGAGCGACGCCGTCCCGCGGAACTCCGGCGCCTCCGCCGTTCCGCGCGCCTCGATGTCGAACCCGAGGTGGCCGCGGACGCCGGTCGTGTCGCGGCCGAGGAGGTCGTAGATGTCCCGGAGGTCCACGCCGAAGGCCGAGGCCCTGAGGTCCCCCGGCGCGTCGAACGGCAGCGTGCCCTCGGCGCGGATCTCGCCGCTCCGGTCGCCCGCCGCGAGCGCCGTCGGCGAGAGCACGGGCGCGCCGGAGTCCGGCAGCGTGAGCACCGACGGCTCGAGCAGGCGCCAGAGCCCGGTCCCGAGGTTCGCGGCGAGCGTGTCGATGCCGAGCCGCGCGAGCGCGCCGGACCGCGCCCACCATCCGGCGCCGTCGAAGCGGGAGGTGCCGCCCACCGTCGTGCCGAGGGACCAGTCGAGCGAATCGGCGCGTCCCGAGGCGTCGAGCGAGATGTCGGCGAGCCGCCACGCCGGGCGCCCGGCCGTGTCCGGCGCGATGAGGAGCGAATCCGCCTCGAGCCCGAGCCCGAAGCGCGGCGTCCCGCCGCCGGTGGACGAGAAGGTGCCCGTGACCCGCGGCGTGCGGTACTGCTGGAAGGCGAGGTCGCGGAGGTCGAACGAGCCGAGCAGCTGCAGGGTGTCGAGGCTGCCGCTCAGCGTGAGCGCCGCCGTGCCGCTTCCCTCGAGGGGCTGCGCCGGCCCGAGCGTGTCCCGCCGCTGCTTCGTGACGGCGAGGAGCAGCGAGTCGAACGCCAGGAGGCTGTCGGCCGCGAGCGTGAACGCCATCGTGCCCGTGTGCGGCCGCGCCCAGCCGAGCGTGCCGGAGCCGCCGGCCTGCGCGCCCTTCCACTCGGTGTAGACCGTGTCCACCGTGATGATGCTGTCGGCCACGCCCACGCGCGCGAAGACCGTGTCGATGGTCCACTCCCGGACGCGGCTCTCCCGGAGCGCGAGCTGGAGCGTGCCCTCCGGCGCGCGCAGGGTGTCCACCGAGCCCGTCACGAGCATGTCGCCGAAGAGCGAGGTCGCCGGACCCTTGCCGCGGATGGCGGCGAGGTCGAGGCGGCCGAAGCTCACGAAGAGATTGTCCGCGCCCCACCGCGGCGGCATCATCGTCACCACGCCGCTCGCCGTGAGCTCGCCGAGCTCTCCCGCGAGGTCCGCGTCCACCTGCATCCGCGAGAGCCGCCCCTCCATCTGGAGCCGCCCGCGCACGCTCCCCTGCGCGGCGAACGACGGATACCCGCGGCGGATCCCGTCGAACGAGAGCGGGCCCAGCGCCACGTTGAGGGCCACGCCGAGCTCGGCGGCGCGCGTGTCGAGCCGCACCGTCCCTTCGATCTCGCTCACCGGCCGGTCGCCGTCCCGGTGCCGCGCGGTCCCGCGGAAGGTCACGTTCCGCATCGGGCCGTCGAGGGTGCCCACCGCCGCGAGCCGGCCCGGCACGACGACGGCGGGGGCGAGGCGGTTCACCGTGCCGAGGTCGATGTCCGAGTCGCGCACCGCGAAGTTCTCGAAGTAGAGCCCGGCCGGCTCGCCGAAGCCGACGACACCGCTCCCCACGAGCGTCGAGATCGGGTTCCCCCGCACGTTCGCGTCGGCGAAGTCCCAGTCGATCGCGATCCGCATCCGGTCGAGCCAACCCTCGCCGCGGAGCGTGCCGGTGACCGTGCCGTAGAACGGGAGCGTGTCCGCGTACGGCCGCACCGCGTCGAGGTCGAGGTTCCGGAGCCGCACGTCCATGTCGCGGAAGCCGAGGCCGCGCTCCTTGTCCTGCAGCGCCACCATGCTCCCGGTCACCTGCTGCAGGCCCCGGCGGAGGTCCATGTCCTGGAGCGAATACGCGGTGCGCGTGCCGCTCTCGGAGACCGCCGCCATGATGCCGCTCCCCGTCATGTCCGGGAAGTCGGGCGAGACCCACCGGAGGTCCACGAGGCTCACCTGCGGCGCTTCCATCTGGAAGTCGAAGAGGATCGTGTCGTTCGGCCAGGTCACGGCGCCGCCGCCCGAGAACACGCTGTTGGGCATCGCGCCGCGCTCGAGGCTGAACACCGCGCTGTCGCCGCGCAGGCGGACGCGGCCCTTGGCGTCGGTGATCGTGACGCCGGGGTCGTTCACCCGCGTGGCGAGCGAGTCGAGGTCGAGCGTGAACGGCTGGCGGTCGGGCGTGCTGATCCGGAGCCGCGAGAGCACCGTCGTGAGGTCGTCGAGGATGATGACGCGCCGGAGCCCCTCGCGGCTCTCCTGGATGAGCCGCCCCGGCCGCGCGCGCTCGGCGGCGAGCGCGGAATCGAGCGCTGCGCCCCGGAGCCGGTCGCCGGTCCGCCACGGGATCGCGATCCGGAGGACCCCGCCGCGCACGCGCACGTCGTGGAACTCGATCCGCGGCGGCGGGCCGGTGCGCGGCGCCGAGCGGCCGATCCGGAGCACGTCCTGGTAGTTGAAAACGCCGTCGTGGTGCTGGATGAGCTGGATCTCCGGCTCGTCCACGTGCACCTGCGTGAGGACGACGTCCCCGCTCAGGAGCCGCGGCAGCGAGTAGCCGACCCGTGCGCGCGGAATCCGGGCGAGGAGCACGCCCTGGGTGTCGCGCACCACGAGGTTCTCGAGCGTGAGCCCGTAGAGGAACGACCCCGAGATGCTCCCGACCTCGACGCTGCCGTTGAGCACGCGGTCGAGCTCGGACGAGACGACGCGCGCGAGGAGGTCGCGGCCCGGCGGCGTGAGCGTCATCGACGTGACGATCCCGAGCACCGTCGCCACGGTGCCGAAGACCACCACGAAGAGGAACCGCGCCGCCTTCCGCCGCATCAGAACGGCTGGCCCACGGCGAAGTGCAGGGTGAAGTGGCTCTTCCGGTCGAGCTGGAAGCCCTGGCGCGACGGATCGGGCGTGAGGGTGCCGTCGGTCTCGGCGATGTAGAACGCCCCCGGCGCGAGCCGCGACGGGTTCCACGCGATGTCGAACCGCGCCGGGCCGAGCGGGGTCGCCACGCGGATCCCGGCGCCGGGGGTCACCCGGATGAGGACGTCGGTGGCGCCGCGCTCCCAGACGCCGCCGGCGTCGGCGAAGAGCGCGAGCCGCATCCGCTCCTTGAAGATGGGCGACGGGAACCGGAGCTCCACGTTCGCGGTGGCGAGGCTGTTCCCGCCCGTCGCCGCCACGCGCACCGAGTCCACGCCGAGCTCGCCGTTCGGGTCCTTCACGGATTCCTGCAGGTACTCGCGCGACACGACGTACACGACCGGCCCGAGCTCGTTCCGCTGGTAGCCGCGCACGTCGTTCGGCCCGCCGCCGTAGAAGCGCTCCTCCGGCGGCACGAAGGCGAAGTCGCTCCCCTCGAGCCGCACCGGCGAGAAGATGAGGCCGCCGCGCACCCGCCAGCTGAAGACGACGTCCCGCGCGATCGGCCGGTACCAGGCGTAGTCGGCCACGACCCGCGTGAACTGGAGCACCGAGGAGGACCCGATGAAGCGCGACGCGACCGTGAGCTCGCCGGTCGCGACGTAGCCGCGCGTCGGGTCGAGCGGGTTGTTGGCGCGCGGCACCGTCCCGGTGAGCGACACGGTCGCGAGCCGCCGCCGCCGGCTCCGGAACTCGACGTCCGACGGAAGGCAGGTATTGAAGAAGGCGCAGAAGCTGAACGGCGAGGCCTCGGTGCGCCCGAACGACATCGTGTAGGTGAGCGCCACGGGGAGGCGCCGCGTCGGCGTCTCGCGCGTGACGCCGATGCTCGCGCCGATCTCCTGCCGGCGGTACACCTTGAACTCCGACCGCCGCTCGGCGTACGTCGAGAAGATCAGGGTGTTGTTCGGCGAGAGGAACGCGGGGCGCCGCACCGAGGCGGTCACGTTGTAGTTGAGGAGCCGCGAGCCGATCGAGTCCTCGCGGAGGGCGTCGCAGAGCGGCGAGTTCTCGAGGCCCCAGTTGAGCGGCTCGCCGATGCCCACCTTCGAGATGCGGCTCGAGAGGTCGAGGATCCGCCCCTCCCCGAGGAAGTTCCGGAACATGATCCCGGCGCTGCCGCGGAAGCAGTCGTTCGTGCCGTATCCCACGCCCGCCGTGGCGCGCCGCGGCGGCAGCTCGGTCACCTGCACCGCGAGCGGCACGGTGTCCGAGCCGGGCACGAACGCCATGGTGTCGATGCTCACCGCCGCGAGCCGGAAGAGGTCCGAGTTGTAGAGGTTCCGCTGGCTCGTGAAGAGGTCGGTCTGCGAGAACTCCCGGCCCGGGCGCGCGCGCATGAGCGCCACCACGACCGACGAGTCCACGCGCGACTCGCCGTCCACCCGGACGCTGCCGATCACGGCGTGCTGCCCGGCCTGCGCGTCGAGCGTCACCGCGGCGAGCCGCTCCTCGGTGCGGGAACGGTAGCTCACGAGCACGTCGGCGCTCGGGTATCCGCGGTCGCGGAGCCGGCGCGTGATCGTGTCCGCCGCGGCCTGCATGACGATGCGGTTGAAGACGTCCCCTTCGCGGAGCGGCAGGTCCACCGTCGCCTCCTCGCGTACCTCGGCGGGCACCGAGTCGAGCCAGTGGACGGTGAACGTGTCCACCCGGATCGGCTCCCCTTCCTCGATCAGGAAGGTGAGGTAGATATCCTCGGGGGTCCGGCGCACGAGCGTGTCCACCTGGACGTCGGGAAAGCCGCTCTGCTTGTAGAGGACCTCGAGGCGGAGGACGTCCCGCTGGAAGTCCACCTCGCTGAAGTACCGGCGCTCGCCGAGGCCGAACCACCGGAACGGCGCGGTACGGGCGAACCAGCCGGAATTGGTGGTGGCGATGCTCGCCGCGAGGAGCTCCGGCGCGAGCGACTCGTTGCCCTGGAACTCGAGCTGCCGGACCACGAGCCCGTCCTGCTGCGCCACCACGGGGCGGGCCGCCCCGGCGCCCGTCGCGACGAGCGCGATGAACGCAAAGGCGACAGCGGCCCGGGACGCCCGGGCGCGCACGGCGGGCGCGACGTTGCACAGCGTCCCGAGGTGCACGAAAATCAAACGGCAGGGTCCCCTCTGCGCCGGCGCGCACGCCGCGCCGGTGCGGTTGACGGTCTCATGTAAGCAACGTAGTTTGACGGTCTTACGCGCCGGTGTCAACTTTTTGACAACCGGCCCCCTCGCGGCCCCCGCCCTGTTCTCCGGCCATCTATGCGACGACTCCTCACCGCACTCGTTCCGCTCCTCGCCGCCTGCGCGGATGCCGGAACGAGCAGCGGGAACCTGCGCTATTACCTGACAGCGGATCCCGTCACGCTCGACCCCGCCCTCTCGACGGACGTGCAGTCGGGCGAGGTCGTCGCGATGATCTACGACAACCTCGTCCAGTTCGACGTGGACGGCCGGCTCGTTCCCGGCCTCGCCACCCGCTGGGAGTCCGACTCGACCGGGCGGGTCTACACCTTCCATCTCCGCACCGGCGCCACCTTCCAGGACGGCCGCCCCGTGACGGCGCGCGACGTCGAGGCCTCGATCCTCCGCGCCCTCGCCCCCGGCTCCCGCGGCCGCGACTGGCCGCTCGAGCCGATCGAGGGCGCCCGCGCCTATGCCGAGGGCGAGGCGCAGGCCATCCCCGGCATGCGGGTCCACGACGACACGACCATCTCGTTCACCCTCGTCGAGCCGCTCAACATCTTCCCCAAGTTTCTCGCGATGCCGGTGGCCGCGGTGGTGCCGACGCCGACCCCGCCCGACTTCTCGGAGCGCCCGGTCGGGAGCGGCCCCTGGAAGCTCGTGAGCTGGGCGCACGACAACGCCCTCGTCCTTGCCCGGAACGAGAACTACTGGGGCAGCAAGGCGAAGTCGGATTCCCTGCGCATCCGCATCATCCCCGAAACCTCGACGCAGGCCGCCGAGTTCGAGACCGGCCAGCTCAGCATCGTCGAGATCCCCTACGGCGAAACCGCACGGTGGGAAGCGGAGCGGGGCAGCCAGCTCCAGCGGCGCCCGACGATCCGCGACCTCTACATCGCGATCAACACCCGCCGCGGCCCCCTCGGCGACGTGCGCGTCCGGCGCGCCCTCAACATGGCGGTGGACGTCGGCACGATCCTCGAGACCGTCATGGCGGGCCGCGGCGTCCGCGCCACCGGCGCCATCCCGCCGGGCATCGACGGGCACGACGACGGGCGCGAGCCGTACCCCTATGACCCCGCCGCGGCGCGCCGGCTCCTCGCCGAGGCCGGCTATCCGGACGGCTTCTCCCTGCAGCTCTGGCGCTCGCAGCGCGCCGAGCTCGCGCGCGTGGCGCAGGCGGTGCAGCAGAACCTCGCCGAGATCGGGGTGCAGGTGGAGATCCTCCAGCGCGACGCGACGAGCGTGCGCGCCGCCGTCCGGAACGGCGAGACCGACCTCTACCTCGGCGACTGGTACGCCGACTACCCGGACCCCGAGAACTTCACCTGGCCGCTCTTCCATTCCTCGAACCACGGTCCGGGCGGCAACTACGCCTTCCTCACCGATCGCACGCTCGACTCGATGATCGTCCGCCTCCGCACCACGACGGACGAGGGCGAGAAGCAGCGCCTCGCCCGCGAGGCGGATGCGCGGATCTTCGACCTCGCGCCGTGGATCTTCCTGTGGCACCCCGAGGACATGTGGGCCACGCAGGAAGGGCTCTCGGGGTGGCAGATCCCGGCGGTCTTCACCGGCCAGCGCTGGACCGACGCCGTCGTGACGCCCTGATCCGATGGGCCGCTTCATCGCCCTGCGGCTCGCCCTCCTCGTCGTGACGCTCTTCGGCGTCCTCGTCGTCACGTTCCTCCTCCTCTACGTGGCGCCCGGCGACCCGGTGCAGGCGATGGTCGGCGAGCGGGCCGATGCCGCGACGATCGAGCGGATGCGCGCCGAGCTCGGCCTCGACGATCCCCTCCCGGCGCAGTTCGGCCGCTACCTCGGCAAGGTGGTGCGCGGCGACCTCGGCGAGTCGTATATCACGGGCCGCCCGATCGTGCAGGACCTGGTCGAGCGGTTCCCGGCCACGCTCCGCCTCGCGGGCTCGGCGATGCTCTTCGCGGCGCTGTTCGGGATCGCGATCGGGGTCTACGGCGCGTGGCGGCCGGGGTCGTGGGGGGACCGCGCCTCGGCGCTCGTCGCCTATGCGGGGGTGTCGTTCCCGGTGTACTGGGTGGGGCTCCTCCTCATCCTGGTCTTCGCGGTGACGCTCCGCTGGCTCCCCCCGTCGGGCTACGGCGGCCTCGCCTTCCTCGTCCTCCCGGCCGTCACGCTCGGCATGCGCTCGGTGGCGTTCCTCTCGCGGATGACGCGCGCGGCGATGCAGGAGGTGCTCCGGAGCGACTTCGTGCGCACGGCGCGCGCCAAGGGGCTGCGCGAGTCCCCGGTCATCCTCTCGCACGGGCTCCGCAACGCGCTCATCCCGATCGTCACCGTGCTCGGGCTCGACTTCGGCAGCTACCTCACCGGCTCGATCCTCACCGAGACGATCTTCTCCTGGCCCGGCGTCGGCCGCTACGTGCTGACCGCCATCGAGAAGCGCGACCTCCCCGCCGTCCAGGGCAGCATCCTCTTCCTCAGTTTCGTCTTCGTGCTCGTGAACCTCATCACCGATCTCATCTATGCGAAAGTGGATCCGCGGGTGGCGTATGATTGACGGAAGGATGGAAGGCGGAAAGGATGGAAAGCTGAAGCACCCGGGAGCCACGACACGCGCTGCGATCGTGGCGGCGGGCGCGTTCCTCCTTTCCATCGTTCCATC
>DASUXZ010000240.1:0-24005 GCA_036377655.1 Gemmatimonadales bacterium | reverse complement strand
CCGAGCGGCGCGGCGGAGCGTCCTATGTCCGGATGGAGACCCGGGTTCGGGGCGGGAACCAGGCGCAGGAGGTCGTGATGCAGGCGGTGGTGCCGGGATACCCGTACGAGCAGGGCGCGATCCAGGAGATCGTCGTGCAGCAGGGCGGGAACGCGCCGGTGCGCTGGGGGCCGGCCCTCATCGCCCGGGCCCGGGCGTCCGAGCGGTCGGCGCTCAACCGGCTCATCGCCGACGGCTGCACCGGTGCGGCCCTCGTGGGCGAGGAAGAGGTGACCGTGCCGGCCGGGACGTTCAAGGCCCGCCACTTCCGCAACGCTCAGGCAGGCTCGGACATCTGGGTAAGCGGGGACATCCCGTTCGGGGTGATCAAGGCCACCGGCCGGGACGGAGGAACGCTCGAGCTGCTCGACCGGGGCCGGGATGCAAGCTCCTCCGTGAAGGGTGAGGCGAGGACGATCAACGGAGCACAGTAGTATCCATCGCTCCGACGATTTGCGCCCGCCGAACCCTCGGCGGGCGTTTTTCGTACCTTGGGGCCGGCCGCGGCATTCCGGCGTGCATCTCCCCCCGGGTGACGCGTCTCCGGAGCCGGAAGGCCGCATCCTGACCACCGGGTCAGAAATCGGGGTACCCCGCTCGGCGGCGTCGCGCAACTGCCTCACCTGCATCGGTTTAGCTAAGCCGTTGATTTTGTGAGGGTTAGCGCGTATATTCCGCAACTGTACCACAGGGTTTGCACCTGCGGCCATGACGTGTAACGGGACGTGGGTCCCAATAGGAGGCGTGAAGCGTGGCGATGAAAGGACGTGCCAAGCGTCGTCCCGTCCGGCCCGCCCCGATCGCGCGAGCGGTCGATGAAGGCCGTGAAAGTCTCGACCTTTACCTCGATGAGATCAGCCGGGTTCCGCTCCTCAGCCGCGAGGAGGAGATGGAGCTTGCCCGGAAGGCGTTCCGCGGCAACATCGCAGCACAGGAGAAGCTCGCCCGCCACAACGTGCGGTTCGTCGTCTCCGTCGCCAAGAAGTTCCAGAACCGTGGAGTGCCGCTCGTCGACCTGATCGGCGAGGGGAATCTCGGGCTCATGACGGCCGCCCGGAAGTTCGATCCCGATCGCGGCGTCAAGTTCATCTCGTACGCGGTGTGGTGGATCCGCCAGGCGGTCCAGGCGGCCATCGCGCGCCACGGCCGCCCGGTCCGGGTGCCGCTCAACCGCACGGCGGACCTGAGCCGCCTCGGCCGCACCACGACGCTCCTCAAGGACCGGCTCGGCCGCATGCCGACCACCGAGGAGCTGGCGCGGGCCACGGGCCTCACCGTCGAGGCGGTCCGGAGCCTGAGCGCGCTCAACGCCGAGGCGGTCCGCCTCGACCATCCCACGCGGGACGGGGATGGGAACGAGCGGATCGAGCGCTTCACGAGCGGCGATCAGGAGAGCACCGATACCTCCACGATGGCCAACAGCCAGACGCAGGACATCGAGGCGGCGCTCGCGGTGCTGCCCGCCCGGGACGCCAAGGTGCTCCGGCTCTACTTCGGGCTGGACGACGGCAACAGCCGGACGCTCGAGGAAATCGGCCGGATGATGGGGGTGACCCGCGAGCGGATCCGCCAGCTCCGGGACCGGGCGCTCCTCCGCCTCCGCGAGGGAGAGACGGGAGACCGGCTGCGCGACCTCGTGGCGTAAGCAGCGTCGTACACGAAGAACCCCCGGGTGTCCGGGGGTTTTTCTTTTCCGAGGTGCCAGGATGCGGAGGACGCCGGTTCCGCACGCCGTGACGCGGCGTGACGATGGGCTGTACATCGACTGGGACGACCGGGGACACGGGTGGCTGTACGGGTCGCGCGGGCTCCGGCTCGCCTGTCCGTGCGCCGAGTGCATCGAGGAGATGAGCGGGCGGCCGCTCCTCGATCCCGGGATGGTGCCGCCGGATGTGCGGCCCGTGTCGGTGTCGCTCGTCGGCGCGTATGGGCTCCGGATCGTCTGGAGCGACGGCCACGGCACCGGGATCTACACCTTCGAATCGCTCCGAGGTGCTTGCGGCTGCCCATCTTGCAGCGCCGCCGCGGGCGCGTGAACGATCTGGTGCGCTCGCGGGGAAAGTGGTATCGTCCTTCCCCTGCGGGCTCATCTTTCGCCGGGTGACGAATGGTTGCTGGCCGCGGCTTCTGGATCCTCGTCTGGTACGGCATCCTGGTTCTGGGCCTCATCGGCCTCTGGGCCTCCATCAACTGGGGCCGGAGGCTCAAGTGGCAGAACCTCGATGAGCTCCTGCGTGCCGTCGGGACGATCCAGGTCTCGATCGGCATGCTGCTCCTCCTGTATGGCGCCGCCGAGCGCGTAGCGACCGGATTGCTCGGTCTCGCGCTCGGCGTTTTCGTGGCCGCCTTCGTGGCGGGCCGCAACCTTCCGCCGCCCAAACCCCGCGACGACGACGACGGGTCCGAGCTCGATTTCACCCTGCCGCCGCCGGGGGATCCCGAACCCGAGCCGGCGCCCGAGCATCCGGTTCCGGCCGGGGATAGATTCCCCTGATCGCGAAGGGGCAGGCACTCATTCATTTCGAAAAGGGCGTCCATGCCTGAATCACATTCGGCACTGCGGGAAGGCGCGATCGCGGGCGCCATCGGGGCGGCGGTAATCGCCTTCTGGTATTTCGTGTTCGACATGATCGACGGGCGCGCCCTCTACACGCCGAACCTCATCGCCGACCGGGTCTTCGGCGGCTCGGCGTCGGACGCCGGCGGCCTCGGCATCATCGCCGCCGTCACGGTGATCCACTTCGCGGTCTTCATGCTGAGCGGCACGGCGCTCACGGCGATGGTGCACCTCGCGTCGCGGCACATCGAGTGGCGCATGGGCGTCCTGCTCGCCTTCGTGATCGGGTGCGGCTTCTTCATGGGCCTCGGATATGCCGCCGGCATCCGGGACGGCCAGGCGCTCATCCCGCACTGGAAGGTCATCGGCGGGGCGGTGCTCGCGATCGCGGCCATGGTGGCCTACCTGTGGCGCACGCACCCGCAGTTCGCGCGCTCCTTCGCCGAAGTGCCGCTCGGGGACGAAACCGACTCGGTTCCGCACGCCCCACACCGCTGAGCGTCCGCGCGCGGCCGGCCGCCGCGCGCGGAAGCCCTCTTCCATCGGGAATCGCCTTTGACGGTCCGCCTGCGTCCCCTCCCGCTCGTCGCACTGCTCCTTTCCCTGTCACATCCGCTCGCCGCCCAGCTGGAGCCCCCCGCGACCGGGGGCGCGGCCGCGCTCGCGCAGGAAACCAGGATGCTCGGTCACGTGAAGCGCGTGCTCGTGATCGGCGCCCACCCGGACGACGAGGACACCGACCTGCTCACCGTCCTCGTGCGCGGCATGGGGGCGGAGGCGGCATACCTCTCGCTCAACCGCGGGGAGGGAGGGCAGAACCTCATCGGCCCCGAGCTCGGAGAGGCGCTCGGCATCCTCCGCACCGAGGAGCTGCTCGCCGCGCGGCGGCTCGACGGGGCTCGCCAGTTCTTCACCCGGGCCTACGATTTCGGATTCTCGAAGTCGCTCGAGGACACCTGGCGCCATTGGCCGCGCGACTCGGTGCTCAAGGACGTGGTGCGCATCGTCCGGCGGTTCCGCCCGCAGGTCATCGTCTCGATCTTCAGCGGCGAGCCGAAGGACGGCCACGGCCAGCACCAGGCGGCGGGCTGGGCCGCGCGCGAAGCGTTCCGCGTCGCGGGGGATCCCGCACGCTTTCCGGAGCTCGCGACCGAGGAAGGCTACGCGGCGTGGACCCCGCTCAAGCTCTATCGGAGCACCTGGTTCGACACGGCGGCGACGACCTACACGCTCGATGCCGGACGCCTCGACGAGGCGGTCGGCCGGTCCTACCACCAGATCGCGATGCAGGGGCGGAGCCTGCATCGCTCGCAGGACATGGGGCGGCTGCAGGCCATCGGGCCGTCCCGCGTTCGCGTCGCATTGCTCGAGGACCGCACCGGCGGCGGCGATGCGCTCTTCGCCGGCGTGGATACGACGCTCGCGTCGCGCGCCGCCGATTCGGTGGTGCAGGCGGACCAGCGGCGCCACCGTGCACGCGCCGAGGCGATCCGCCGGGGCGCACTGCTCGATGCCATCGCCACCGACGATCGGGTCGTCCCGGGGCAGGAGATCGCGGTCCTTGCGCTCGTCGCGAACGGCGGGGACGCGCCGCTCCCGCCTGCCGGCTCGGCGACGCTCGTCGTCGGGCGCGAGTGGGGGGCGCCGCCGACGGCCCACTCGTCCGGCGCCGGGGGAGACGGCATCCCTCCCGGAGCGCTCGATTCGCAGCGTTTCCGGCTCGCCGTCCCCTCGGGCGCGCCCTACACCACCCCCTATTACCTCTCCCTTCCGCGGGATGGCGACCTCTACCGGTGGCCCGCCGAGGCGCGTGCGCACTGGGGCGATCCGTTCGAGCCGCCGGTCGTCCGCGCCAGGTACGCGGCGGCCGGCGACCAGGCGCCGATCGAGCGCGAGGCGAGCCGGCGCCTCAACGACCAGGCGGTCGGCGAGGTGCGCCGGCCGCTCGTCGTCGTTCCGCGGGTGGACGTGCGCCTCGACCGTGACACCCTCTTCGTTCCCGCCTCGGCGGACGAGCCGATCCGCTTCGTCGTGACGCTCACGCACGGGGGGCGCGATACCACCGGAGGCCGCCTCACGCTCGAGGTACCGGCGGGGTGGGCGCCGGTTCCGGCCCAGGAGTTCCGCTTCACGCGGGAGGACCAGCGCGAGACGTTCGCATTCACCGTGCGGCCGCCGAGGCCGCTCCGGCCGGGGCGCTACGAAGTGCGCGCCGTGGCCACGACCGCTGACGGGACGCGGTACGATATCGGCCTTCACTCGGTGGAGTATCCGCACGTCCGGCCGCGCTCGTACCTGCGGCCGGCAGTCGCGGCGCTCGTCGCGGCGGACGTCAGGTTCCCGACGCTCGCGCGGGTGGGCTACGTTCGCGGCGCCGCCGACCGCGTCCCGGAGGCGCTCGCCGCGGCCGGTGTCCCGATCGAGCTGCTCGACTCCATCGCGCTCGAGCGCGGCGACCTGTCGCGATACGATGCGATCGTGATCGGCGCGCGCGCCTACGAGACCGATCCGGCGCTCGCGGAGCACAATGCGCGCATCCTCGACTACGCGCGGCGGGGCGGGCTCGTCGTCGTCCAGTACCAGCAGTACCAGTTCATCGCCGGCGGCTATGCGCCGTATCCGCTCGCCATCGCCACGCCGCACGACCGGATCACCGACGAACGCGCGCCGGTGCGGCCGATCGAGCCCGGACATGCCGCCTTCACGTCGCCGAATGCCATCGAAGCCGGTGACTGGGCGGGCTGGGTGCAGGAGCGCGGACTCTACCTGGCGAGCGACTGGGACGCCCGGTACCGCGCGCTCCTCGAGAGCAGCGACCCCGGCGAGCCGCCCCGCCGCGGTGGCCTGCTCGTGGCGCCCGTCGGCGAGGGAACGTACGTGTACACCGGGCTCGCGTTCTTCCGGCAGCTGCCGGCAGGGGTTCCGGGCGCGTTCCGTCTCTTCGCAAACCTCCTCGCGCTCACGGGCGCCGCGACGCCGTGACCCGCCGGGGGTTGCTCCTCTCCGCCGCCCTCGCGCTCTCCGGCTGCGGCGGGGATGGCCGCACGCCGGTGGTGCTCTACTCGCCGCACGGACGCGACCAGCTCACGCTCCTCGAGAAGGAGTTCGAGCGCCGGCGCCCCGACGTGGACGTGCGCTGGCTCGACATGGGGAGCCAGGAGGTCTTCGACCGGTTGCGCTTCGAGCGCGTGAATCCGCAGGCCGACGTCTGGTTCGGCGGGCCCACGCCGATCTTCGACCGCGGCGTCGCGGACTCGCTCCTGCAGCCGTACCGGCCCGCGTGGGCGGACGCGGTCGGGCCGAACGGGATTCATCCGGACGACTTCTACTACCCCGCCTACCGGACCCCCGCGGTCATCGCCTACAACTCCGCGGCGGTCCCCGCGGAGAAGGCGCCGCAGGACTGGGACGAGGTGCTCGCGCCCGAGTGGCGCGGCAAGGTCCTCATCCGCGATCCGATGGCGAGCGGCACCATGCGCGCCATCTGGGGCCTCGTGCTCGTCCGAAGCCTCCGCGAAACGGGGGACACGGCGCGCGGGATGGACTGGCTCCGCCGCCTCGACCGGCAGACCGTCGCCTACACGCTCAACCCGGCGATCCTCAACGAGAAGCTGGCGCGCCAGGAAGGCCTCGTCACGCTCTGGGACCTTCCCGACATCCTCATCAGCCGGGGGAAGGGCCTTCCCTTCGGGTACGCCTTCCCGCGAAGCGGGACGGTGGTGATCGACGACGCGATCGCGCTCGTGCGCGGGTCGCGCCATCCCGAGGCGGCCAGGGCGTTCATCGACTTCGTCGGCAGCGAGGATGCGCAGGCGCTCGCGGCGGAGCGCGTCTTCCGGCTGCCCGCGCGTCACGGCCTGCCGGCGGATCGCGTGCCCGCGTGGGTCACCGAGGTGGAGCGCGAGATGGTCGCCGCCGACATGGACTGGGATCTCCTCGCGCGCGAAGGCGCGGGATGGATGAGCTACTGGGACACGCACGTACGGAACACGGGAAAGGCCATGACGAGTGGGCGCTGATCCGTATCTCCGGCTCGAGGGGCTGACCCGCCGCTTCGGCGCGGTCACCGCGGTGGACGACGTCTCGCTCTCGCTCGCGGCAGGGGAGATCCTCGCGCTCCTCGGCCCGAGCGGCAGCGGCAAGACGACGATCCTCCGGCTCCTGGCGGGCTTCGAGACGCCGGATCGCGGCCGCGTCCTCGTCGCCGGCGAGGACGTGACGCGCCTCTCCCCCGTGGCGCGGCATTTCGGCATGGTGTTCCAGCACTATGCGCTCTTCCCGCATCTCGACGTCGCGGAGAACGTCGGCTTCGGACTCGAGGGGAAGGGCCTCACCGCCGCGCAGAAGCGCGAGCGGGTCGAGGAGTCGCTCGCGCTCGTGGACCTCGCCGGCTACGGCGCCCGGCGCATCGGCCAGCTCTCGGGCGGCCAGCAGCAGCGGGTCGCGCTCGCGCGCGCGCTCGCGCCCGAGCCACGCGTGCTCCTCCTCGACGAGCCGCTGTCCAACCTCGATCCGGCGCTCCGGGAGCGCACGCGGCGCGAGATCCGCGAGCTGATCCACCGCGTCGGCACCACGACGGTGTTCGTGACGCACGAGCAGGACGAGGCTTTCGACCTCGGAGACCGCATCGCCGTGCTCCGGTCCGGGCGGCTCGAGCAGGCGGGCACGCCGGAGGAGCTCTACGGGAACCCGGCGAACGCCTTCGTGGCGGGCTTCGTGGGCCGCTCGTCGGCGGTGCCGGTCGAGATCCTCGGCACCGGCGAGCGGGGGGCCCGGATCGCGCTCTTCGGCGCGGAGTGGGACGTTCCGCTGCCGCCCGGGTCCGCGCCGGTCCCGGGCAGGGCGCTCCTGCACGCGCGGCCGGAGGCGCTCTGGCTGCGCGAGCCGGGGGAGGGCGTCGTGAGCGGAAGCGTGCGCGGGCGGCGGTTCACCGGCGCCGGGTCGGCGTACACCGTGGTGCTCGACGGGGGCCACTCGCTCGAGGTGGCTGCGCCGCCGTCCGCGGCCCAGCCCGGCGAACGGGTCGGGATCGTGCCGAGCCGGCGGTCGTCGGGCGGCCTGCATCTTTTTCCCGCGGAGCCATGAGATTCCGCGCGGCGCACCTCTTCGCGGCGGCGCTCATCGCGCTGCTCGCCTGGCTCGTCGCGTACCCGCTCGTGCTCACCCTGGTCGAAGGCCTCCGCGCGAACGGCGCCTGGACGCTCGACCACGTGCGCGCCTTCCTTGCGCGGCCGACCGAGCTCGACGCGCTCTGGGGAAGCCTCTGGATCTCGGTGGCGAGCGTCGTGCTCGCCGCGCTCATCGGGATTCCGCTCGCGCTCCTCTTTTCCCGCTTCGACTTTCCCGGGAGCCGCCTCTTCGCGACGGTCGTCGCGCTGCCGGCGGTGCTGCCGCCGCTCGTCGGCGTCATCGCGTTCCTGTTCCTTTACGGCGAGTCGGGATTCCTCGCGCACCTCGTGCGGCACCTCTTCGCGCTCGAGGAGACGCCGTGGCGGTTCCAGGGCGCGGGCGCGATCCTCCTGGTGCACGCGTACTCGATGTACGTGTACTTCTACCTCTTCACCCGGGCGGGGCTCGCCTCGCTCGACGCGGCGGTCTACGAGGCGGCGGCGAGCCTCGGCGCCGGGCGCTGGCGCACCTTCCGCGCGGTGGTGCTGCCGCTCCTCCGGCCACACCTGGCCGGCGCAGCGATGCTCACGTTCATGACGTCGCTCGCGTCGTTCAGCGCGCCGTACATCTTCGGCGGCGGCTTCCGGGTGATGACGACGCAGATCGTCGCGACCCGCCTCAACGGGGACGACGGGCTCGCGATGGTCGAGACCGTGTCGCTCACGATCCTCGCGCTCGCGGGGCTCTGGCTGCTCCGCCGCACCGATGCCGAGGAGGTGGTGGGCGGGTCGAAGGGCGCGGCGCCGCGGCGGGTGCGCGTGGCGAGCCGCGGCCTTCGGGCGGCGCTCATGCTCCTGTCCGCCCTGTTCGCGCTCATCCTCCTCCTTCCGCACCTCACGCTGCTGCTCGTCTCGTTCGTGCCGCTCGGCACCTGGACGACCGAGGCGCTCCCGCCCGCGTACTCGGTCGGGAACTACGTCACGCTGCTCCAGGACCCGGTGCGCGCCCGCCCGCTCGGCAACAGTCTCTGGATGGCGACGGCGGCGACGGGCGCCGCGCTCACCGTGGCGCTCGCCGCCGGCGTCCTCACGGTGCGCCGGCGCGTCCGCGGCGCGGGCATCATCGAGACGCTCATCGCGCTGCCGTGGGCGGTGCCGGGCACGGTGTTCGCGATCGCGCTCGCGGCGGCGTTCAGCGTCGATTCGCCCGCGACGCTCCGGGTCATCCTCGTCGGCACGATCTGGATCCTTCCGCTCGCCTACGTGATCCGGAACCTCCCGATCACCGGACGCGCGGTGCTCGCCGGGTTCCGCCGCCTCGATCCGTCGCTCGACGAGGCGGCGGCATCGCTCGGCGCGGGGCGCGCGCGGACCCTGCGGCGGATCACAGTTCCGCTCCTCCGCCCCGCGCTGCTCGCTGGCGGGACCCTCGCCTTCGTCACGGGCTTCGGGGATTTCGTGACCTCGATCATGCTCTACACCTACGACACGCGGCCCGTGTCGCTCGAGATCCTTTCGAGCCTTCGCCAGGCCGACGTGGGCGTGGCCGCGGCGTACGGCGTGGTGCTGATGCTCGTGAGCGCCGCCGTCTTCGCGGCCGGATCCGACCGGGGGGGCGCGGGATGACGCGGCCGACGCGCGAGCTGCAGCGCGCGCAGTTCCGCCAGCTCATGGTTCTCATCGCCGTGGCCTTCGTGGACATGATCGGCTTCATGCTCGTGCTGCCGGTGCTGCCGTTCTACGCGCTCCGGCTCGAGGCGACGCCCGTCCAGATCGGCTGGATCTTCGCCGCCTTCTCGATCGCGCAGCTGCTGAGCGCCCCGGTCTGGGGCCGGGTTTCCGATCGGTACGGCCGGCGGCCGGCGCTGCTCATCGGCCTCGGCGCATCGGCCGTGGCGTACGTGGTCTTCGGCTTCGCCGACGCGCTCTGGCTCCTCTTCCTCTCGCGCTTCGTGCAGGGCGCCGGCGGCGGCACGACCGGCGTGGCGCAGGCCTACGTGGCGGACACGGTCCCGCCGGCCGACCGCGCGCGCGCCCTCGGGTGGCTTTCGTCGGCCAGCTCCGCGGGCGTCGTCGTCGGGCCCATCCTCGGGACCTTCGCGGCGCAGCTCGGCACGGCCGCTCCCGGGCTCCTCGCGGCCGCGCTCTGCGTCGTCAACGCGCTGTTCGCGTGGCGGTGGCTTCCCGAGTCGCGCGTGCACGCCGCGGACCAGCCCGCCACGCGGCGCCCGATCTGGGCCCCGACGCTGCAGGCGATCCTCACCCCGCGCGCGCCGGTCTCGCGGCTCATCTGGATCTACGGCGTGGGAATGCTCGCCTTCTCGTCGCTCACCGCGATCCTTCCGCTCTATCTCGAGGCGGAATTCCGCGTGAACGAGCGGACGTACGGATACTTCCTCACGTACTTCGGCGTCCTCTCCATCGTCATGCGGGTCATCCTCCTCGGGCCGATCGTGGACCGGATCGGCGAGCGATGGACCATGCGGGTCGGCTGCCTCACGCTCGTCGCCGGATTCCTCCTCTACCCGGCGGCCGACGATCTCTGGCTCCTGGCGATCGCCGTCATGCCGCTCGTGCCCATCGGCACGGCGCTGCTCTTTCCGTCCACCACATCGCTCATTTCGGCGCGGACGCCGAGGCACGAGCTCGGGGTCACCATGGGCGTGGCACAGACGTTCGCGGGAATCGCCCGCGTGATGGCGCCGCTCTTCGCGACGAAGGTGTTCCAGGATTTCGGGCACGGCTGGCCCTTCGTGGCCGCCGCGGCGCTCGTCGTGCTCGTCGGCCTGCTCGCGATCCGGGTGGAACCCGCACCGGCGGAGCCGGCGGCGCCCGGAGGCGCAGCCGAATCCTCCGCCGCCTGAGGAAAGGGACATGAGCGATCCGGAGCGGCTGGACCGGCTCGAGCAACGCGTGGCGACGCTCGAGTCGCTCGTCCGCCGGCTCGTGCACGAACAATCCGCCGCCAACCCGCCCGCCGCCGCCGATCCGCCCCCCGCCGCCGGGTCGCGGGCCCCTGCGCCCTCGCCGCCCGCGCTCGTGCCGGCCCGAGCCCGGGCGAAGGAGGCGATCCCCGGCCGGTTCCTGAGCGAGGAATGGATCGGGCAGCGGGGGCTCCTCGCCGTCGGCGTCACGGCCCTCATTCTCGCGGCGGCCTACCTGCTCAAGCTCTCGTTCGATCGCGGGTGGGTCTCGCCGCTCGCTCGCTGCGTGATGGGCGGCGTCGGCGGCATCGCGGTCGCCATCGCGGGGGCGCGGCTCGAGCCGCGCTACCGGCAATACGGCGCGGCGCTCATCGGGTGCGGCGCGGCCATCGTCTACCTCTCCGTATGGGCGGCGAGCAACCGGTACGCGCTCGTGGCCCCATGGCCCGCGATCGGCGCGCTGCTCGTGGTGTCGCTCGGCCTCGCCGCGATGGCCGCCCGGCTCGGCGTCGAGGCGCTCGGAGCGGCGGCCGCCATGGGAGCGTTCTTTGCGCCGGTCACGGTCGAGACGAGCGACCGCAATCCCGACCTGCTGCTCGTCTACCTCTTCTGCCTTGGCGCAGGACTCGGGTACGTCGCCGCGAGGCGGCGGTGGCGCTTCGCCGCCTTCGTCGTGGCCGCCAGCTACTTCGGGCTCGGGTCGCTCGCCGCCGACCTCGCGGCGCCGGCCGTCGCGCTCGGGTATGGCGTCGTGGGCGGGACGGCCGGCCTCTTCCTCGGACTGCGCGAGCGGTGGTGGGAATCGCGCGCGCTCGCCTTTGCGGGCGGATGGACCATCCTGTTCTCGGCGGGGAACGGCCTCGCGCGCCCGGCGCCGCTCGCCCTCGCCGCGCTTGCGATGGCGGCGCCTGTATGGTGGCACGGCTTCCGCGCGCCCCGTTTCTTCACCGACGGGTCCATTCCCGGCATCCGCCAGTTCCAGTGGTCCCTCGGTGAGGCGTTCTACTTCCTGATGACGCCGCTGCTCGCGGCGTGGGCGCTCTACGAGCAGGCGCCTTCGCTGTTCGACCGCGAGCCGGGACTGCTCCCCCTTCTCGTCGCGATGCCGTACCTCGCTGCCGGGTACGCGAGGGTGCGGCCCGCTTTCGCCGCCGTGGGCATGGCGGCGCTCGCGATCGCACTCTGGACCGGGCTCGAGCCGAACGTCGGCGTCGTGGTCCTCATGCTCCTCGCGCTCGCGCTCGCGGCGTTCGACGCGCGCCTCCGCCGGAACGACGGGCGCTGGTATGCGCTCGCCTTCACGGTCGCCGCGCTCGCGCGGCTCGCGGACGCGGCGGCCGTCCGGCCGGGCCCGGCCCCCGCGTTCGTGGATGTGTGGGCGCTCGCGCTCTGGGCCGTTACCGCGGGTGCCGCAGGGCTCGCCGGCGGCCTCAGGCGGGAGGAGGGCGCCGACCCGATGCGGGGGATCCGCAACGCGCTCTGGGTGCTCGCCGGTGGGCTCCTCCTCTTCGGCGTCACCGGGGAGCTCGGCCGGCTCTTTCAGCAGCAGGCACGGCCCGAGTCGGCGAGGCTCGCCGGCGGCCTTGCGGTGAGCGCGTGGTGGCTCCTCTTTGCGGGGGCGCTCGTGACGCTCGGCTTCCGCCGCGCGCTCGCGTCGCTGAGGCAGGCGGGACTCGCGGTGGCGGCGCTCGCCCTCCTCAAGGTGGTGTTCGTGGACCTGGCCGAGCTCGATGCCCTGTATCGCGTCGCCTCGGTGCTCATTCTCGGATGCGTGTCCCTCGGGATCGCGTACCTCTACCACCGGCGAGCGCGGAGCGCGCAAGCCCAGACAGAGTGACGATGACGGAATTGCTCAACCTGCCCGGCTCGCCCGCCGAGGCGGCCGGGGCCGAGTGGCCCGATGTTGCGGGGTGGTACGAACAGCTGGCCGACGCGCGTCTCGATGCCGGAATGCTCGACGCGTGGCTCGATGCGTGGTCGCGGCTGGAGGAGATCCTCACGGAGGCCGCCTCGCGCGCGATGATCGCCTACACGGTGGACACCTCGGACAAGGAGAAGGAGGCGGCCTACCTCCGCTTCTCCACGGACATCATGCCGAAGGCGGACGAGCGGAGCGTGGGGCTCGCCCGCCGGCTTCTCGATTCCGGGCTGTCCCGCGACGACCTCGCCACCACGCTCGAGCGCTTCCGCACCGCGAGCGAGATCTTCCGCGAAGCCAACGTGCCGCTCTTCGCCGAGCTCGAGGAGCTCGGGGCCCGGTACCAGCGGATCACCGGGGCGATGACGGCACCGTGGGACGGCGAGGAGATCCCGCTTCCGCGGCTCCAGCCGCACCTCAAGCAGCAGGACCGTGACGTGCGCGAGCGCGCGTTCCGGCTCCTCGCCGCGCCGTACATCGCCGAGCGGGCGGCCCTGGCGTCGCTCTTCGACGAGATGTACCGGCGGCGGCAGCAGGTCGCGGCGAACGCCGGGTTCGCGAACTTCCGCGACTACGTCTTCCCGGCCAAGTTCCGCTTCGACTACACGCCGGCCGACTGCGAGCGCTTCCACGATGCCGTCGAGCGCACCGTGGTGCCTGCCGTCGGGCGCGCACTCGAGCGCCGCCGCGAGCGCCTCGGGCTCGCGGCCCTCCGTCCCTGGGACCTCCAGGTGGATCCGTACGGCACGCCGTCGCGCCCCTTCGCCTCGGGCGACGAGCTCTCGCAGCGCGCCCGCTCGGCCTTCGAGCGCGTGGACCCCGCGCTCGGCGCGCATTTCGGGACGATGATCGACGAGAAGCTCCTCGACCTCGACAGCCGCCTCAACAAGGCGCCGGGCGGGTACTGCGACACGCTGCACCACGCCGGTCGCCCGTTCATCTTCATGAACGCCGCCGGGATTCCCGAGGACGTGATGACGCTGCTGCACGAGGCGGGGCACGCGTTCCACGCCTTCGAGGCGGATCGCCAGCCGCTCATCTGGCAGCGGCATCCCGGCGCCGAGATGGCGGAGCTCGCGTCCATGTCGATGGAGCTCCTCGCATCGCCGTACCTCTCGGAGGCCGGCTTCTACTCGCGCCGCGAGGCGGAGTGCGCCGAGCTCGAGCATCTCGAGGACGTGCTCGTCACGCTCGCGCACATCGCGTCGGTCGACGCGTTCCAGACGTGGATCTACACGAGCGGCGAGGGTGGGGACGCGGCGGCGCGCGACGTCGCCTGGCTCCGGATCCGGCGCCGGTTCGAGAGCGGCGTCGACTGGACCGGGCTCGAGGCGGAGCGGATCGCGCGCTGGTACCGCCAGCTCCACATCTTCCTCTATCCGTTCTACTACATCGAGTACGGGATCGCGCAGGTCGGAGCGCTGCAGGTGTGGCGCAACAGCCGGCGCGGGCAGGCCGATGCCGTGCGGCAGTACCGGGAGGCCCTCGCGCTCGGCGCGACGCGCTCGCTCCCGGAGCTGTATCGCGCCGCGGGCGTCCGATTCACCTTCGACGCCGGAGAGATCGGCGAACTCGTGGCGCTCGTCGAGGAGCGGATGGAGGCGCTTCGCGCGGGCCTCCCCGCGGCCGCGTGAGCCGATCCGGGAGTTGCGAGCGGTGCGCCGGAGTGGCAGTTTAGTTGCTTCGCTGGTACGGCCTGCGCGCGGGAGCGCGCGCCGTCGAGACAACCCCCGGGAGAGACTGGATGGCCAAGGAAGAAGGAATCGAGATGGAAGGGGTGGTGACCGAGGTCCTGCCCGACCGCAATTATCGCGTCGAGCTGGAGAACGGCCACACGATCCTGGCCTATGCGGCCGGGAAGATGAGCAAGTTCAAGATCCGCGTCCTCGAAGGCGACCGGGTCAGCGTGGTGCTCTCCCCTTACGACCTCACCCGGGGCCGGGTCATCTACCGGCACAAGTAACCCGACGATCCTGCAGCACAACGGGCCGCCCGAATGGGCGGCCCGTTGCGTACTACCGAATTTCGACCGCGGTGTGACCTTACTTGACCTTGGTCACGTTCTCCGCCGCGGGGCCCTTCTGGCCCTGCACGATGTCGAACTCGACCCGCTCACCCTCGGAGAGGCTGCGGAAGCCATCTGCCTTGATGGCGGTGTGGTGGACGAAGCAGTCCTTGTCCCCGTTCTCGGGGGTGATGAAGCCGAAGCCTTTGGCGTCGTTGAACCACTTCACCGTGCCAGTCGTGCGAGCCATTCTGTACTCCATGTTGGTTTGCCTGCACCGGTCCCGGATCAGGGAAGCCGGCCCATTCCATGGGCACGGGCCTGTCCCGTGTCATGGAAAGTCTGAAGACCCGTGCACGCCAGGTCTTTGAATCCGAGGGAGCTGCTGGCTGGGTTGGGTCGAAATTCAGGCGCTAAATCTGCACACCGCGCCCGATCCGTCAAGGGGGAGGTCCTCATTCCCCCGGGGGGAACCGGAACCAGCGGGCCGCGGCCCGGGCCCATTCCGGGCCCCGCGACCGGCTGTCGTCTCCCGTGGCGCGGTTGAGCGCCTGAAGGAACTCGGCCGCCGAAGGATACCGCCGGCCCACCTCGCCGCTCAGCGCCCGTCGCAGCACCCGCTCGAGGTCCTCGCTCACGTCGTCCCGCTCGGCACCCAGGGCAGGCAGCTGGTCGGTGGTCTGGCGGGCCAGGATCTGCTCGGGCGTGCCGGCGGCGAACGGGGGGCGGCCGAGGAGCGAGAAGTACGCGACGGCCGCGAGGCTGTACAGGTCGGAGCGCCCGTCCACCCGCTCGCCGAGGAGCTGCTCCGGGCTCGCGAACTGGGGCGTGCCGCTCTGGCTCGTCGCGCCCCCGAACTTGCCCGCCCCGCGGAGCGCGAGCGCCAGGCCGAAATCGGTGATGCGGAGCCCGCCGTCCCGCTCGATCAGCATGTTCTCCGGCTTGATGTCGCGGTGCACGAGCCCGGACCCGTGCGCGTGCGAGAGCGCCGAGAGCGCTTCCCGCATGAGCCGCAGCACCGCGGGAAGCGCGAGGGGGCCGGACCGCTCCACCAGCTGCCCGAGGTTCGGCCCCTCGATGAGCTCCATGGTATACCAGATGAGCCCGGCGCGGCCGCCGACGTCGTAGATGTTCACGATGTTGATGTGATTGAGCCGGGCGGCGAGCTGCGCCTCGCGCCGGAACCGCTCGACGACGGCGGAATCGCGCGTGAGGAGCGGATGCAGGACCTTGAGCGCCACCTCGCGCTCGAGGTGCAGGTCCCGCACGCGGTACACCCGGCCGTACCCTCCCGAACCGAGCAGCGTGAGCAGCTCGTAATCGTCGCCGAGGGCGCGGCGGAGGCGCTGCTCCCAGCGGACCTTGTCCTCGGCCTCGCTGCTCCTGAGCGGCGCGACGGCCACGGCGGGGTACTCGAACGACCCTGCGTCGGACGCGAAATCCTCGAGCATCTCGACCGCATTGAGGTAGCGGTCGCTCGGCGCGGGACGGAGCCCGCGGAGAATGACGCGCTCCATGGTGCGGGGACAGTTCGGCCGGAGGTCGGTGGGGCGGGGAATCACCCGCGTCTCGAGCGGCGGCTCCTGGCCGGTGACGGCGAGGTAGAGGATCGCGGCCGCGGTGTAGACGTCGGAGGCGGGCTCGCCGACGCCGCCCGCCCGGACCTCGGGCGCCATGAACGCAAGCGCCGTGGGCCGCGTCCCCGGCGGAACCGCGGGGAGCGTCCAGTTCGCGAAGCGCGCATCGGTCACCGTGCCGCGCCCGGTGGGCCCCACGAGCAGCGATCCCGGGGCGATGCGGCGCAGGATGATACCGGCCCCGTGCGCGTGCTCGAGCGCGCCGAGGATGTCGCGCGCGAGGGCGTGCACCATGGGGATGAGGCGCGGACCGCGGAGCACCGCGTGGTCGAGGCCCTCGCCGTCGATCCAGTTTCCGACCCGGTAGGCGAAGTCGCCGATCACGCCGGCCTCGTAGATGTGCCGGATCGCGGGGTGGTCGAGCTGGGCGAGCGCTTCCGCCTCGCGCATGAACCAGGCGCGCGTGGCGTCGTCCGAATAGAAGTTGACCCGGAGGCTGACCGGCCGCTTGAGCGTGAGGTCGAGCGCGCGGAAGAGGACGCGCTCGCGCGATACCGCGGCGATCTGCTCGAGCCGGAAGCGCTCGCCGAAGGCGGCCTGCGTCCGCTGGAAATAGCCTGCCGGATCGGTGACGGCGCCGGCCCCGACGGCGGCGCTCGTCACCGGAAGGCGCCTCGCCGCCGCTCGATGCGCGTGTCCCGCCCGCAGGGCTCGAGGCTGCACCACCGCCGCTCGAGCGCGCCCCGCGGCACGGCGAACAGCAGCGTGCACGCGTCGGCGGCACACTCGTGCACCTCCGTGTCCGTGCCGCTCAGCGTGGCGGCCGCCGAATGCGCGATCGCCACGAGTCCCTCGGGCACCGCCGACGGCGCGAAGCGGAGTCGCCAGGCACCGGCTTCCCGGGTGAGCCGCTCGCGCCCGGTGTCCTGCTCGAGGAGCTTGTTCACCGCGGCGACCACCGACGGGGGCGCGGCGGCCCCACCGTCGAGCGCCGCGGCGAGCTCGAGGAGCTTCGCGCGGAAGCGGCGCACGGCGGGAAACGGCGTGGTGTCGGCATCGGAGCCGATGCGGGTGGCCTTGGTCCAGCGGTGGTAGGCTGCGGCGTCCGGGAGGCGGTCGGTGACGGGTCCGCGGCCGCGCGCCGTGTTCACGAAGTCGAGCCAGAGCGCGTCGCCGAGAAGGATGAATTCGGGGTCGGCCATCGTCTCAGCTGTCCGCGATCTCGACGGCGTTGCGTCCTCCGCGCTTGGCCTTGTAGAGCGCCGCATCGGCCGCGGCGAGGAGCGTGCTCACGGTGGTCCCGTGCCGCGGCGAATCCGCGATCCCGATGCTCAGGGTGCAGCTTCCGAACTCGGGGTGGGTGCGCTGCAGCTGGCGGAGACTCTCGTCCACGCGGCCGACGTAGATGCGCGCTTCCTCGGGCGTCGTCATCGGGAGGATGACGAGGAACTCGTCGCCCCCGAAGCGGCCGACGACGTCGAGCGTGCGGCACTGCTGCCGGAGCACCCCCGCCACGAGCACGAGGAGCCGGTCGCCGGCGGCGTGGCCCATCGTGTCATTGATCATCTTGAAGCGGTCGAGATCGACGAGCAGGACGCTCGTGTGAACCTGATGCCGCAAGCTGCGCGAGATCTCGGCGGAGAGGCGATCCTCGAGCGCGCGGCGGTTGTACAGGCCGGTGAGCTCGTCCGTCGTGGCCGCGCTGTGGAGCTGCTCGACGAGCTCGGCGTTCTTGAGCGCGATCGCCGCGGCGAACGAGAGCGTTCCCGCGAGCTCGATCTCCGCGCGGCCATACGGCTTGTCGCTGATGCGCGGCCCGAGCACGAGCACCGCCATGCGCTCCGCGCCCGCATCGAGCGGCACGACGAGCTCGGCGCCGTTCCCGACGTGCCGCGCCACCGCCACGTCCCCGGCGCCGGTCGACGCGCTGCCGGGGGGAAGCGCCGAATCGAGCGGCGCGCGGTCGATGGGCTCCGACGGCAGGCGGTCGTTGAGCGAGCGATAGACCTTCGGAAGGTACTGGTCGCCCACCGGCCGGTAGAGGCAGCCCCACCATGCGAAGAAGACCTCGGCCATGAAGTCGAGGATGAGCTGCTCGGTCTCGTCGGTCGAGTGGACCGAGGAGAGGAGGCGGGCCACCTGGCGGAGGGCGCGGAGCTGGAACGCGGCATCGTCGAGTGCCGCCTGCCGCTCGAGCAGGATGCTCCTGAGCTCGAGGACCACGCTGAGCCCGACCACCATGGGCATCGTGATGCTCGCCATCTCGCGCGCGACGGCGGGGTCGGCGTGGATGACGACTTCCGTCTCGCCGTTCGTGAGCCGCGCGGATTCGACCGCCCCCTCGAACCCCTCGGTGGGGCCGATCCGGGGGCAGGCCACATCCGCCGAGCGCACGGAGAACCAGATCCGCTCGGTCTGGAACCGCCCGACGAGCACGGCCCGGCAGCGCTCGAAGAGCTCGCCATCGGAGCGCGAGAGGCGGCACGCGGTGGCGAACGCGCTCGGAAGGGTGGCGAGAGTGCTGGCGGGGGAGGCGCCCATAGACCGTGGAATAATAGCGAAAACCATGCCCGGGAGGGAGCGCGCACTTGCGCCAAATCCATGTCCCGGGTATACTTATCCCCAGCGAACATAGCCCTCACGGGCCCCAGGGATTTCGGGTCTTGCCGCCTGGGTGATGAAATCGAGCTAAGACCAACCGTTCCCGAGGGGCCCCACGGCCTCCCGGGATTCGTGTTTTCTAGGAGCCTTGCCGCAGAATCCGGCCCGCCGGCGGCGCCACGATCCGCCCCTGCAGGTCCTCCTTCACGTGGCGGACCACGAGGTCGGCGGCGCGGGGAGCCTGCTCCCACGCACGGCACGCGTCCGCCGCCTCGGGAATCGCGTAGCCGTCCCCGCCCTCGCATGCCGGATAGACCCCGAACGAGACCCGGAGCGTGTCGTCGTCCGCGATGGCGGTGCCGTCCGGCCGGCGCAGCGGCCCTACGATGCGGGCGCTGTCCGGCCGGGCCGGGTCGTAGGTGAACGCCACGCCCGACACCTGGAGGAAGGGCCCGGCGCCGATGCTCCGCGTGGTCACGCCGTGCTCGAGAACCTGCCGAAGGCGGCCTCCCGTGAGCGGGAAGGTGACGATCCGGGATTCGTCGGCGAAGAGGAAGAACGACTCGATCGTGTAGTTGGTGACGGGGCCCGCCGGAACCACGTCGTCGAGCCGCAGGTTTCCGGAGTTGAGGAGCGCGACATCGGCGCCGGTACCGCTCCGGAGCGCGTCGGCGACGAGGCGGCCGACCGCGCTCTCCCCCTGGCGCGAGATGGCGTCGCGCGCATCGAGCGGCTCGACGGCCGTGCCGATCACCTGTTCGGGTCCGAGCCGCGCACGGAGGCTGTCCTGCCATCGGGCGGTGATGCCACGGACGGCCGTATCGGGGCGGATCGTGCCGTCGATCCGGACGAGGTTCACCGCCTGGCGCCAGGCGCCGTCTCCTCCCCAGACCGTCGCGAACTGGACGGAGCGGCTGTTCGCATCCGCCTTGAGGATGTAGCGGCCGTCGGCCATCTCGGTGATCGCGTGGTGCTCGTGCCCGCCGAGGATCAGGTCGAGCTCCGGCTCGCGGCGGAGCAGGGCGCGATCGTCGCCGATCGGCTGGTGCGTGAGGCCGATGATGAACTGCGCGCCGAGCCGGTCGAGCGCATCGATGGCGAGGCCCGCGGCGCTGTCGGGATCGGCGCAGCGCACGTAGCTCCGGTAACGCCCGGTCATCGTGAGGCCGAAGATCCCCACCAGCCTGCCGTGCATCCGCACCGTGTCCCACGCGGTGACGCCGGGGAACGCCTCTCCCGAGGCCTCGGCGCAGTTGGCGGACAGCCACCTGAAGCGCGATGCGGCGATGCGGGCGACGAGCGTGTCGCGCGAGAGCTCGAATTCGTGGTTGCCGAAGGTGGCGTAGTCGAGGCCAGCCGCGTTGAACGCCTCGATCATCTGGCGGCCCGAGTAGTACTTGCTCAGGAGGCTCGGCGAGAGCACGTCGCCGGCGAGGAGGAAGAGCGTCGGCCCCTCGGAGGCGATGCGGGACCGGACCGTCGCCACGCGCGCGAGCCCCCCGCTGCCGTCGGCGAGGGTGTCGAGGACGTAGACGTCGTTCACGAGGAGAAACCGCATCGGATTGGTCGGCGGCGGCGCGGGAGGGAGCCCGCACCCCGCGCCGGCCAGCAGCAGCAACCCGCCCCACACCCAGCCCGCACCCCTCATGGCGTGTCCTCCGTCGTCCGCAGGTTGCGCACCAGCTGCGCGCTCATCGTCCGGAGCTCGGCGAGCATCCGGCGCGCGGGCCAGTCGGCGCGCGACTCGAGCACTTCGATCATCGACCGGTACCACCATATCGTCTGCTCGGACGTCGCACGCGACACCGTACGCACATACTCCGAGCCGAGGCGCCGGAGCGAGGTGGCCGTATTGCCGCACCCCTGGATCTCCTCGGCCACGCAGATGTCGAGGGCGCGCGGGTCGGCCTCCGCCAGGTGGGCCAGGAACTCGTGCTTGCACGCCCGCCAGGGGCGCTCGAGCCCGCGGTGGTCGTACCGTGGCTCGAGCGCGTCCATCGCGACGCCGAGGACCACCGGACCGAACTTTTCCCGCACCTTCTCCTCGAGCTCGTCCCGCTGGCCCGCGACGGCCTCTTCCAGCGCGTGATGCAGGATGCTGGCGACGATCGTCACCTCGTCCGCGCCGTAGCGGGCGAGGATCACGGCGACATTGGCCGGGTGGGCGAGGTAGGCCATCGGGCTCGTGGCCGGCGGGCGCGAGCCGTAGTACTTCGCGGAGAAGGCAAAGGCGTGGCTCACGCGGTCCGAATAGCCGTGCATGGCTCGCAGGTCGAGGGTGGGATCGAGGAGCCGCGAGCGCAGCGCGCTCAGCGGATGCCGAGCAACTTATGCGTCTGGAGGCTCAGCCTCCAGCGCGGATGCGCGAGGCAGTAGGCGAGCGCGGCCGCCGTGTTGGCCGCGACGTCCGGCCCGTCCATCGGCTGGAGGAAGAAGTGCTCGAAGGCCAGGTCCTCGAAGCGCTCGGGGCCGGCGTCCTCCTGCGGAAAGACGAGCTTGAGCTCGTTTCCGTGCCGGAGCCGAAGCGGCGCGCCGGCCTTGGGGCTCACGCAGATCCAGTCGATGCCCGGCGGCGGGTCCTGGGTGCCGTTCGATTCGATCGCCACCTCGAAGCCATGCGCGTGCAGCGCGTCGACGAGGGGCGCGTCGAGCTGGAGGAGGGGCTCGCCGCCGGTGCAGACCACATACCGCCTGCCGCCAGCGCCTTCCCAGGCCTCCGCGACGGCGGCGGCGAGCGCCTCGGGCGAGGCGAACCGCCCGCCCCCCTCGCCGTCCACGCCGACGAAGTCGGTGTCGCAGAACCGGCAGATCGCTCGCTCGCGGTCCGCCTCGCGCCCGGTCCAGAGGTTGCAGCCAGCGAAGCGGCAGAAGACGGCGGGCCGGCCGGCCTGGGCGCCCTCGCCCTGCAGCGTGTAGAAGATTTCCTTGACGGCGTACGACATGGCAGGAAGGTAGCAGGCCCGCCCGCTCGTGACATGGCTCAGCTCCGGTAGGGCGCGGGATCGCGCAGGCCGGCGTCCGCAAAGCCCCGAAGCCGGAGGATGCAGGCGTCGCACCGTCCGCACGCCGCGCCGCCGGGGTCGGGCGCGTAGCAGGTTCGCGTGAGGGAGAAGTCCACCCCCAACCCCGTCCCGAGCTCCACGATCTCGCGCTTCGAGAGGCGCAGGAGCGGGGCGTGGACCACGAACCGCTCCCCGCGCTCGGTGCCCGCCGCGGTCGCGAGCGCGGCGAGCCGCTCGAACGCGTCGATGAACTCGGGGCGGCAGTCGGGGTAGCCGCTGTAGTCCACGGCGTTCGCGCCGATGAAGATGTCGCGCGCGCCGAGGACCTCGGCCCACGCGAGCGCGAGGGAGAGGAACACGGTGTTGCGCGCGGGAACGTAGGTTCCGGGAACGCCCGTGCCGATCGCCTCGGCAGGACGGTCGACGGGCACCGGGAGGTCCGCGGTGAGGGCCGACCCGCCGAAGGCGGAGAGGTCGACGCCGACGATCCGGTGATCCGCCGCGCCGACCGACCGGGCGACGGCGCCCGCGGCATCGAGCTCGATCGCATGGCGCTGACCGTAGCGGAAGCTCAGCGCGTGCACCGCGAACCCCTCGCTCGCGGCGACCGCCGCCGTGACGGCGGAATCCATCCCGCCGGAGAGCAGCACGACCGCGGGACGCTCCCGGATCATCCGTGGCTTGCCGTTGCACGCGTGTGTCCGAGCGCGGCGGCGAGGGCGGCGCCGATCGTCGGATGACGGAACCGGTAGCCCGAGCGCTCGAGCGCCTCGGGCAGCACCCGCGCACTCGCGAGGAGGAGCTCGTCGGCGAGCTGCCCGTACGCCGCACGCAGCGGAAAGGCGGGGAGGGGAATCACCGCCGGCCGTCCGACGGCGCGTCCGAGCGCCTTCGCGAACTCGGCGTTCGTGATCGGGGCCGGGAGCGAGACGTTGACCGGGCCGGCGATCTCGGGCGTCATGATGAGGTGCTCGATCGCCCCGACGACGTCGTCGAGCGCGACGACTGGCATCCACTGCGCCCCTCCGCCGATCGGGCCCCCGAGGCCGAGGCGGAAGGGCAGCAGCAGGCGCTCGAGCATCCCGCCACGCGGCGAGAGCACGGCGGCCATGCGCGGGTGCACGAGGCGGATCCCGGCGTCGCGCGCGGGGAGTGCCGCGGCCTCCCAGGCGACAACGGTCTCCGCGAGAAATCCCTCGCCGGCGGGAGACGCTTCGGTGAGGATCTCGTCGCCCCTGTCCCCATAGATCCCGACGGCGGACGCGGACACGAGCACCTTCGGCTTCCGCTCGAGCCCGCCGAGCGTGCGCGCGAGGAGCGAGGTCCCGCGCACGCGGCTCTCACGGATGCCGGCCTTCCGTGCGCGGGTCCAGCGGCCGGCCGCGATGCTCTCTCCGGCGAGGTGCACGGCGGCGTCGATTCCGTCGAGCGCGGCGGCATCGATCCGCCCGAGCGCCGGATCCCATTGGACCTCTCCCGCGCGGGCCGGGCGCCGCACGACCGGGACCACGCGGTGCCCCGCCGCCCGGAGGCGCCGGGCGAGCTCGGATCCGATGAGCCCGCTCGCGCCGGTGATCGCGATGGCGAGCGGGGGTCCCGCATACATTCCAGCCATGCTGCGCCTCATCCTCTCCTGCGCGTTTCTCGCGGCGTGCGCGCCGCAGCTCCCCGGCCAGGCGCGCGGGACGTGCGTCGTCGCGAGCGTCGTGGACGGCGACACGTTCCGTTGCGCGGGCGGCGATCGCGTCCGCCTCATCGGCATCGATGCCCCCGAGCGCGGCCAGGGCGAAATCTACGTCCTGGCGCGCACGGCGCTCGCCGGGCTCGTCGCGCCGGGCGACACGGTCGAGCTCGAGTGGGACGCGGCGCGCGCCGACCGGTATGGCCGGCCCCTCGCCTGGGTGTGGCGCGACTCGGTGCTCGTGAACGAAGCGCTCGTGTCCGGGGGGTGGGCGGTGCTGTACACCGTGCCGCCCAACGTGAGGCACGTCGAGCGTCTCGAGCGGGCGCAGCGCGCTGCACGCCGCGCGCGGAGCGGCCTCTGGGCCGGCGGCGGCTTCTCGTGCGCGCCTTCCGCGCACCGCCGCGGCGACTGCTGAGCTCAGGTCTTCCGGACGGCCCGCCGGATGAGGAGGAGGTCGGTGATGTTGTCGAGGGTGAGGAGGCCCACGAGGCGCCCCCCTTCGACCACCGGCAGCGCGGGCAGGCGGCTCGAGCGGAGGCGATCGAGCGCCGCGTCGAAGGCGAGCTCGGGCGCGAGCTGCACCGGGCTTG